>NZ_AP022587.1:5900280-6210822 GCF_010731715.1 Mycobacterium stomatepiae | reverse complement strand
CGCGCCGGTGGTCTTGCCGGGTTCGCGATTCACGCCGTACCTGAGCGTCCCCGGCGCCGAGGATGCGTTCGCGCTGACCTGCGCCTAAGGGTGGAATCTCTCCGGGCTCGGCGGCACTGGCCATCGCCGGGCCCGAGGCGGCCGCCGATCTGCAGCGGATGCCCGAGGAGGTCAGCCACGGGCCAAGTCACCTGGGCATCATCGCGCACGCGGAAGCGTTCCGCAGCGGCGGCGACTGGCTGGACGCGCTGCTGGCGGGCCTGGACGCCAACCGCACACTACTGAGCGATCTGGTCGCCAAACCGCTACCAGGCGTGAAATATCAAGGCACACAAGGCACCTACCTCGCCTGGCTGGATTGTCGGGAGCTCGGTTTTACCGAAGAAGCCGGCGACGGCCTCGCGGTGGTGGCCGACCTGTCCGGACCGGCCCGCTGGTTTCTCGACCACGCCCGTGTCGCGCTGAGCTCCGGGCATGTCTTCGGCACCGGCGGAGCCGGGCATGTGCGGCTGAATTTCGCTACCTCGCGGGCGATTCTCACCGAAGCCGTCTCGCGCATGGGCCGCGCGCTCGCCGACGCTCAGTAACGCTGTGCAACAGCGCTTTCGCTAGGCAGGAATCTCCTCGGCGCCGCGGCCCAGGTTGCGGAAGCCGTCGGCGGGTTTCTTCAGACCGAGCAGGAACGGCATCGAATTCAGCTCGAACATCGCCGTCATCCCGAGTCGGCCAAGCAAGCCGCGCTGCGGCGGTGCCGGTGGCGCCTCCGACGTGGCGAGGTCGATGTAATGCGTGGACGTTTCACCGATGCCCTCGAAATCGTGCGTGAGCGGCACCGAAAGCCCACGTATCGACTCATCGAGGCTCGCCGCAACCGTATCGGTCATCAGCACGTATTCCGGCACTGGGACCTGGTTTTTCAGCATCCGGTGCACGAGGATGACGTCGACGCCGGCGAGTTCGACATGGCGCTTTACCTTCTGCGTGGCCACCTCGCCTTCGTGCGCGACGAACTTCAGCGACAGGCTGTCGAGCTGTCTGCAGCTCGCACACTCGCAGGCTATGTCGGCTTTTAATTCGCTGCCGCCGGGCGAGGAACGAATGACGCATGCGCCAGAGCCGATCGGACACCAGCACATTGGCGTTACCGTCCGACGCCCAGAAGAATGCGGCGTCGCCCTCCAACTTCGCCAACTTCAGGCCTTTAGCAGCATCGATCACCGATTCCAGTAGCTGCGCGACCGTCTGCTGCGCATGCGCGAGGTGCGTCCGGTTCCAGGCCATGTAGTTGGTGTAGCCGCCGATATCGGCAATCAGCAGTACGGCGCGACGAATGGCCGTGATTTCGCTATTTTAGTGGCCTGTCGGCTTCTTCCCCAATGAAATTTCGTACTAGACGAAGTGGCATCGCGGAGAGAGGCTTGGAGGGGTGCCCGTTCACCGGAGGAGCTGAATATGGATGTGCTGCGAACCCCGGACTCCCGATTCGAAAACTTGGAAGGCTATCCGTTCGTAGCGAACTACATTGATGTGGCGGCAAGCGACTCGCCGGTGCGCATGCACTTTCTCGACGAGGGACCGGCCGATGGCCCGCCGATCGTCCTGCTGCATGGCGAACCCACGTGGAGCTACCTGTACCGCACGATGATTCCGCCGCTGGTTGACGCGGGAAACCGCGTGCTCGCGCCCGACCTGATCGGCTTTGGCCGCTCCGATAAGCCCAGCCGGATGGAGGATTACACCTATCTCCGGCATGTCGAGTGGGTGACGGCCTGGTTCGAGCGCCTGCGACTGAAGGAAGTCACGCTGTTCGTCCAGGACTGGGGTTCGCTGATCGGGCTGCGCATCGCCGCCGAGCAGGGCGAGCGGATCGCGCGGGTGGTCGTGGCGAATGGCTTTCACCCACCGCCCAGCGACGCACCCCTCCCGCCTTCCACGCGTGGCGAGCCTTTGCCCGCTACTCCCCCGTATTGCCCGCCGGTCGCATCGTCTCGGCCGGCACCGTCCGCAGGGTTCCGCCCAAGGTGCGAGCCGGCTATGACGCCCCCTTTCCGGACAAGACGTATCAAGCCGGAGCCCGGGCATTTCCGCAATTGGTACCGACTTCGCCCGACGACCCGGCCGTTCCGGCCAATCGAGCGGCCTGGGACGCCCTGGGCCGGTGGGAGAAACCCTTGCTCGCTATCTTCGGTACCCGCGACCCGATCCTGGGGCAGGCCGACCGTCCGCTGATCAAGCACGTCCCCGGGGCGGCCGGCCAGCCGCACGCCCGCATCAGGGCCGGACACTTCATCCAGGAAGACAGCGGACCGGAACTGGCCGAACGCGTGCTCGCCTGGCAGAAACCGCTGCTATGAACGCGTCAGCGGGCGTTGGCTAGTCGCGTGACACCGCGCATCACAGCTCTGCTGACCGCGTGACGGATCTGATCGACCGTCGACTCGGCGGCCGGTGGTGCCGCCGTCCCGAGTCGGGGGAACAGGCGAAGAGCATTGATGCGGTCGATCGCCGTGCGGGCGTCGTCGTCCAGGCCAGGGTAGGTTTCCAGGCCTGCGGCGAATAACCTTGCGGCCACGATCGGCGCGAAGGGAAAGTCGGATCCGAAGGTCACGTGCCCGGGCTTGGCGAATGCGAGGAGGCTCGGCAGCGCTGCGGCGGTCGAGGACAACGCGGTGTCGAAATAGAAACCGGCGAAGTCATCCAGGATGTCGGTAAGGCCGCGCCCCGTGTCGCTCAGATACCGATCGCCATTCGGTGCGATGCGTAGGGCGCAAACCCGCCCGCATGGCTCAGCATGAATTTAATGTTGGGATACCTGCGGCGAATCTCATTGTGGACCAACAGATATGCCGCGCGGGTGGTATCGAGCAGGAAATCGGTCGCGAACGGTAGAACACCGGGCACCGCGGGCCAGGCAGGTCGGCGGGATGGATGAAGACAACCGCCGACCGTGCATCCAGCGCGGCGAACAAATCGTCTTGACCATCCTGCCCCAGATAGACGCCCGCCGCGTTCGCGAGCAGGATCACGCCTTCGGCGTGCAATTCGTCAAGAGATCTCACCGCCTCGGCAGCGGACTCCTTGACGTGTGGCATCGGGATCGTCGCGAAGAAACCGAACCGATCGGGTTGGGCGGCAACAACAGCGGCCAGGTACTCGTTGACCTCTCGAGCCAGCGCGGCGGCGTCGGCGGGATTCGGCACGAACGTGGTGCCCGGCGCGGACACCGACAGAATCGCCGTCCCCACACCGAGCTCGGCCATCGTCGTCAACGAGGCTTCCGGACTCCAGAACCGCACGACCGCCGGCTTCGTCAATACCCGCTTTCCGCAACAAGTCTCGGTAGAAGGACGGGACGGCGTGGTGGTGGGTGTCGATCCGCATCATCGTGACTCCTTACGTGATCGGCCCTCAGTCTGGGATGCCCGCACCGGCGAGGGCGGAAACGACGTCCTCCCTGTGTAGCAGCGAAGCCGCGCCGGTCTTGAACTGGGCGAGCCTGTCGACGATCGTCGGCCCTCTGGCAGGTGGCCCCAAATGCTGATGCCGTCGGAATCAGCAGGAGGTTGGCCAGATTCATCTTTGGGATGGTGCGACGTGATCACCAACGCCTCGCCGGCCCGAGCTCGTACGCACCAATCATCAACCACCAGGTGGAATCACCTGGCCTGCAATCAGTTCGGAGGGACCGCGAGTCCGCTAACCCGTGACGGCAAGTACCGCTTCGGCAAGCTCGGGGCGGCACACCACCACATCGGGCAGCTTGGGGTCAGCCCGGTTATAGAGAAGTGCGGACCCGTCGATGCGGGAGGTGTGCAGGCCGGCCCCACGGGCCACCGCAACGGGGGCCGCCGAGTCCCACTCGAACTGCCCGCCGGCGTGGACGTAGACATCCGACAGACCCTGCACGATCGACGCGACTTTGGCTCCGGCGGAACCCATTTCCACCAGCGTGCCGTCCAGCGGGTCGACGATCCACACCCGCTCCGAGCGCAGCCGCACCGGGTCGTCGGCGCCCTCCTCGGAAAGCACCGCGTCCTGGGGCCGCTCGGCGGCCAGCGCTTGCATCAGAAAGTCGTGGGATCGCTTGTCCCCCGCGGCCTTCCGCTCGCTCGCGTCGGCGCCGGCAAATTCCTCCCGCACCAAGCAACAGCCGCCCCGCCTCGGTGGCCAGGCGCGCGGCCAGTGCGTGGTCATTCATCGTTACTCCTAACACGTCGCGAGAGCCCCAATACTTCCTTATGTTGGTAGCGTTGACCAAATTTACCGTGCCAGGATTCTTTGCGGGAACCCGACCCGGCATCCGAGTTCTGACCTAACCTGGAGAACGTGAGCGGCAACGTCCCCCAATCGGGCGAGTTGCGGCACATTCCGCGGGGGCGGCTATCGGCGATCGGCATCGTCGTGGCCCTTCTGGTAGGTGTGCTGATCTTCGCCGGAGTGAAGCTGACCCAGGGTCCGCAGAGCACGGCGACCCAGTCCACCAGCCAACCACCACCGCCGCCGGACAGCTACGCCATTCCGGGCTGCTACAACCCGTCGGTCCAGCCGAGCGCGCGTCCGAAAAAGCTGAACGTGTTGGGCTGCGCGAGCGTTGCCGTTGCGCTGCAAGACATGTCGTGGAGTTCGTGGGGACCACAGGGCGCCGACGGGACCGGCACCGCCGTTTTCAAGTTGTGCGATCCGAATTGCGCCACCGGCACTCAACTCACGGAGCCGGTTGTTGTCCACGCCTGGAATGCGCAGAAGCCGCGCTCGGATGCGATCTGCGTGGTCGGCCTCAAGATCTTTGGCGGCATGATTCTGGCTTTCCCCAAGGATGTCCCGCCGCCCAATGCGCAACAAATCGACACCCAGTACAACGGGATGCCGGCGGTGCACTACGTGAACTACTCCCCGAGCGATACCCGCCAGACGGAGTTCATCGGCTACACGTTCTGCAACTGAGACGCGCCCAACGTGCTGTCAGGGCGGAAAAATCGGCCTTGAGTTCAAGGGGTGGTTGCAACACTTCGTAGTTAGGGTGTTGATGACGGGTCAGCCTCAGTTGTTGGTGGTGCAGCGGCGGTATTGGGATTTGATCGCTGCGGGATGGTCCTCGGAGGATGCCGGGGTGGCGGTCGGCGTGTCGGCGACGTGCGGTAGCAAGTGGTTTCGCAGGTTTGGTGGTGTGAATCCACGATGGTCAAAGCCTCAAGGACAGCGACGGCCGCGGCTGTCGGCGGATGAGCGTGAACAGATCATGATCGGCACCGCGCACGGTGAGTCGATCCGTTCGATGGCGCGCCGGTTGGGCCGGGCGCCGTCGACGATCATGCGCGAGATTGCCCACAACGGTGTCATGCGAGGGCATGTGGGCCGTTATCGCGCCCGGTATCGGTTCGGGGCCCGCCGGGCCGGTTGGGACGCGAAGTCGGGCTACTCGGCGCGCATCGCTCAGCGGCGCAGCGAGCAACGGGCGCGTCGACCCAAGACCGGCAAGTTGGGCCGCTGTGAGCAATTGCGGGCCGAGGTGCAAGCGTTGTTGGTCAACAAGTACAGCCCCGAACAGATCGCCGGGGTATTGACCGCGACCTATCCTGACCGCCCGGAGATGCAGGTGTCCCACGAAACCATCTACCAGGCGCTTTACGTGCAAGGGCGCGGAGAACTGCGCCGGGAACTGAGGACATGCCTGCGCACCGGGCGCGCGTTGCGTAAACCGCGCCGACGGGCCGCGCCGGTGACGGCCGCGGCCGTATCCAAGGCATGGTCAACATCAGTGAGCGGCCCGCCGAAGCTAACGACCGCGCCGTGCCAGGCCATTGGGAAGGAGACCTGATCATCGGCAAGGACCAGGCCTCTCAAATCGGCACGCTGGTTGAACGTTCCACCGGATATGTCCGACTGCTGCACCTACCCCATACCCGTAGCGCCGAGGCCGTCGCCGAGGCCATGATCGCCGCGGTCAAAGACCTGCCCGCCACCTTGCGCCGCACCGTGACCTGGGACCAAGGCCACGAAATGGCCCACCACGCCCGCATCAGCATCGACACCGGCATCGAGGTTTACTTCTGCGATCCCCACTCACCCTGGCAGCGCGGTAGCAATGAGAACACCAACGGCCTACTACGGCAATACTTTCCAAAGGGCACCGACCTTTCGGTGCACGACGCCGAACACCTCGCCTACGTCGCCGACGAACTCAACGGACGACCCCGAAAACGCTTCAACTGGGACAACCCCACCAACCGCCTCAACAAGCTACTGTCCACCCCGACAGACACAACTGTTGCAACCAAACCTTGAATCCACCGGCAAAATCGCGCCACTAGAGCACGTTCGGCGTAGCGAGTTAGACCTCGATGACGACGGCGCCGCCCTGGCCACCGCCGGCGCACATCGCCGCGACGCCGATACCGCCACCGCGGCGGGCCAGCTCGTAGACCAAGGTGGTGACCATCCGCGCGCCCGAGGCGGCGATCGGGTGACCGAGGCTGCAGCCGCTACCGGAGAAGTTCACCTTCTCCTCGTCAAGGCCGAACCTCTTGCACGCCGCGACCGGCACCGAGGCGAATGCCTCGTTGATCTCCCACAGCGCCACATCACCGTACGAGAGGCCGGCGCGCTGCAGCACCTTGTCGATCACCGCGAGCGCACCCAGACCACAGTCCCGGGGCTGCACACCCGCGGCGGCCCAGGCCTTGACCTTGGCCATCACGTTGAGGTTGTTGGACGCCGCGTAGTCGGCGTCGACGAGTGCCACACCCGCGGCGGCGTCGTTGGTACCACTGCTGTTCCCGGCAGTGATCGAGAATCCCTCGATCTCGGGTGCAGCACCTTGAGGCCGGCGAGCTTCTCGATCGTGGTGTCCCGGCGAGGGTGCTCGTCGACGGAGAAGTCGACCACCGAACCGTCGACCTGAGTGATCTTCAGCGGCAGGATCTCATCGAGGAACTTGCCGGCGTCCATGGCCGCGATGGCGCACTCGTGCGAGCGAGCCGCCCAGGCATCCATCTGCTCGCGGGAGATGCCTTCGGACTGCGCGGTGTTCCAGCCCACGGTGATGGACATGTCCTTGGCCGGTGCATCCGGGGTTTCGACGTGGGTCGGCGGCATCCAGCGCTCTTCGAACTTCAGTTCGGGGCCCGGGATGCGCCAGTTGGTCAGCGGGGTCATCGACAGCGACTGCACGCCGCCCGCGATCAGGACGCGCTCCATGCCGGAGCCAATCTGTGCTGCAGCGTTGCCGATCGCGGTGAGGCTGCCCGCGCAGTGCCGGTTGACCGACTGTCCCGGAACGTGCTCGAGGCCAGTGGCAGTGGCCGCATACCGCGCCAAATCACCACCGCCGTAATGAGATTCAGCAAAGATGATGTCGTCGATGTCGGCCGGGTCGACACCCGAACGGCGCACCACCTCGGGAAGAATCGCCGTGATCAGCGTCTCGGGCGGGTATTGACCAGCGTCCCCTTGAACGACCGACCGATCGCGGTCCGGGCGGCTCCGACAATTACGGGTGTAGCCATGTTCTCAACCTCACTGCGGCGGGCGGTCAGACGGGCGAATCGTATCAAATACTGTATAGGCAATAGTAATGGTCTAAATTCGGTAAGCCCGGTCGTGTGACGGCGCTAACAATTAAGCGGTTCGGGTAAAGACGGAGGCCGAACGTTTGAAGACCAAAGGTGGCGCGTGGCCCCTCTGCATCTGTCACGAGCTGGGCGCCTCTGCCGCGAGTTGGGCGCTTCCCGCGTGCGGGGGAAACGGCACTGCGAAAAGCTCCTCACAATCTCACCGTGGCGTTACGCTCGCGCCCGGCATGAGCACCACGCGCCCGCCATGAGCACAATGAGTCCATGACCACCACGCCAGTAGCCCAGCGCGAAGTCCAGACCGCCGCATATCGAGTCGCAGCGATGCTGATGGGTATCGGCACCGTGCATTTCCTCGCCCCCACACCGTTCGACACGATCGTCCCCGCCGAGCTGCCCGGCACCCCGCGGTTCTACACCTATGCATCGGGGGTCGCCGAAATTGCCACCGGCGCCTTGCTGGTGCCGCGACCGACTCGCCGGTTCGCCGCGCTCGCCGCGATCTTTCTGTTCATCGGGGTCTTCCCGGCCAACGTCAACATGTGCCGGTTGTGGTGGAGCAAGCCGTGGCCGATGCGCATCGCCGCCTTCGCACGGCTGCCTCTTCAGATACCGATGATCACCACTGCGCTGAAGATCATGCGCAACAGCTGACCGGAGCTTTCGATGGGACCGACCTGGATCGCGGTGCTACTCGCGTTGGCGGCCGCCCTGATGATCGGCATCGGACATATCCTAGAACAGCAATCGGCTCGGCAGGTCACCGACACACCGGTCAGCACCCGGCACTGTTCCATCGGCTACTGCACGATCGCCGTTGGTGGCTAGGCAGCCTCGTGGCCGCCGCCGGGTTTGGGCTGCAGGCCGCGGCGCTCGGCCTGGGTTCGGTGGTTCTCGTGCAGGCGCTGTCGGTGACTTCTTTGCTGTTCGCGATGCTCATCAGCAGCACGAAGAATCATCGCAAAATATCGCGCTGGCAAGCTATTTGGGCAGTCCTCCTGGTGGCTGCCGTCGCCGTGGTGGTGACCGTCGGCAACCCGCAAGCCGGCACTCCCCGCGGGTCGATTAAGACATGGACGATTGTGGCCTTGATCCTGGGCCCAGCACTGATCGTCTGTGTGATCGGTGCCCGGTTGTCCTCGGGTTGGCTGAGCGCGTTGCTGCTGGGGCTCATGTCGGGCGCGTTGTGGGGTCTTTTCTCCGTGTTGACGAAGGGTGTGGTCGACCAACTCGGCCGCGGCATCCCGGAATTGTTGCGGACGCCCGAGTTCTACGTGTGGGCGGTGATCGGAATCGCCGCGACGGCCTGGGAGCAGTCCGCGTTTCGGGCCGGACCGCTGACCGCGTCACTGCCCGCGGTGACGGTCGCCGAGCCGCTCGTCGGCTCGGTGCTTGGCATCACCGTGCTGGGCGAGACGTTGAGCACCGACCACATCGGCATGGTCGCGCTCGGTGTGTCTGTCGCGGTGATGATCGCGGCGGCGGTGGCGCTCGCACACAGCCAGGCCGCCGAATCCCCAACCACCGATGCGTCGAGCGAGCGATCAACTTCCCCGCGAACCGACGCGGTGTAAGGTCCCGTCGGGATCGATGTACGCGAATTCCCTTAAGCCGTAAGGAGTATCGGCGGGCTCCACCAGGCGCCCACCGAGATCCTGCAGCGCCGCCCATTCCGCGTAGAGGGCGTCGGCGTCGCTGACGTAGAGGTACACGCCGGCTGCCGTGCGCAGCGGATCATGCTCGGCCCACTCGGTGAGGTGCATCGATACCGCCCCACGGTCGACAAAACCGTAGCGCTCAGGCCCGTCGTAGCCGCGGGCATCGAACCCCAATCGGCGGTAACGATCCAACGCGATGTCGAGATCTCGAACGGGAACGATCGGCGCTACCGAGGCGAAGCAGATTTCGGGCACACCACAGTTTGACAGCTCGGTCGTTCTGCGGTGGCGGCCAACTGCTGTCGTATGCTCACCCGAATCGACTCCAGCAGGAAGGCACGCAATGACGCGTCAGCTACCCGCCCTGGTCGCGGTCGCCGCCGCCGCGATGCTGATCGCCGGATGCGATAGCAACGGGGGCGGCACCGGCACCACGTCCTCGTGGACGGCCCCGTCGAGTTCCACCAAGCAGGCGCTCCCGCCGGGCAGCCTGCAGGATCTGTTGCTCAGCGAGACCGACGTCGACGGTGTCCTGGGAGTCACCGGCTCGCGGACCGACAAAGTGTCCGACTCGTTGCAGGAAGACCCAACCGCGGGCGTGGGCCCGCCGGGATTCAGGTTCCCCGACGAATGCTTGTACATCACCGGTCCCGGCCTCGCGCGGTGTATTCCAACAGCGGGAACACCGGGGTTCGCGGGGAGAGAGTCAGCGTCCCCTCGCCCGAGTCAGATGGTTCGACCCCTGACGCAAACCAATACGTGGTGATGTTCCCGTCCGCCCAGCAGGCGAGTGCCTTCTTCACCACCTCGGCCCAACGCTGGCCCGCCTGCGCCAACCGTCAAGGCACAGTCCCCGATAGCGCGAAGTCTTCGGGCTTTGGTTGGAAAGTAGGACCGGTATCCAATGCCAACGGAGTTCTCAGTACGACCGTGTCTATAAGCCTCACCAAGGACGGCAAGACGATCGATAAAAGCTGTCAGCGGGCGCTGACCGTGCGCAACAACATCGCGATCGACGTCGACGGTTGCCGCCCGATCCCCGGAGACGTGGGCATCGACATCGCCAATCAGATCGCCGGCAAAGTCGACAAACAGTAGGCACCGCGCCCGCCGGCACGAATCCGGTAGTTCACGCTGCGATCTCACCGGCAGCTTTGAGCGTGTCGTTCCGTCCGCAAACACCGCGGGACGCTGGCAGCTGTCGTATGCTCCATCCGCAAACAATCAGTCGATAGCTGACGCGCGGGCGCGCGGAACCCTGTCGAGTCGAGCAGGAAAGGCACCAACGATGCGTCAATTTGCAGTCGCCGCCGCCGTGGCCACTACCGGGATATTGGTCGCTGCCTGCGGCGGTGGCAACGAGGGTGGCACGGCTTCGTCGTCGACCACAACCACGACGTCATCGAAGCCTCCCTCGCGCAAGCCGCGCTCGCGAACCTCTTGCTGACTCCCGCCGAAGTCGACACCGTGCTGGGGGCCACGGGCTCCAAGGCCGACAAGACCTTCGACACGCTGCAAGAGGACAAAAGCGCCGAGGTATTCCCCAAGGGGTACAAGTTCCCCGCCGAGTGCCTCTTCATCACCGGCGAGGGCTTAGCGCCCATCTATGGCGGCAGCGGCAACACCGCGGTGCACGGCGAGCGTGACCTCGCGCCCATCCCCCCAGGTTCAAACGATCCGAACCCCGATGTCACCCAGTTCGTGGTGTTGTTTCCGTCCGCCGACCAGGCGAGCGCCTTCTTCAACACCTCGGCCCAGCGCTGGCCCACCTGCGCCAACCGCCAGGAAACCGTTCCCGGCGGCGAACCGGACGCCCCGAACATCCAATGGAAGGTGGGACCGGTTTCCAATGCCAACGGGATACTCAGCACTACCGTAAGCGTGAGTCTGAGCAAGGGCACCGACTCGATGTCCCAGACCTGTCAACGGGCGCTGACGGTTCGGAACAACGTTGTGATTGACACCGAGGCGTGCGGAAAGGATCCGGGTGACGCGGGTGTCACCGCCGCCAAACAGATCGTTGCCAAAGTCGACAAGCAGTAGTCGTCATCGCGCGCTAGTTCCCCTGACGTTCAATCGATTCGAGCAAGCCCAACACGTCGGCCGCGACTTTGGTAAGAATGAGTTGCTATGCCCCGCTCATTCGACATCGTGACTGAATCGCCTGCCAGTGTTCGACAAATCCACGCGGCGTTCAGCCGCGAGGACTATTGGCTGGCCCGGATCGCTCTCGGGGATACCAAGACCACCACCCTGGACTCGCTGAATGTCGACCCCGACGGCAGCGTGACAGTGCGCGTAACTCAGCACCTGGGGCGGCAGCTCTTGCCCGGCCCGGTCGCCAAATTCGCACCGGGCGAACTGAAACTCGTGCACGAGGAGACGTGGAAACCGGCCGATGACGGTCAGGTTCTCGGACAGGTCAACGTCTCGACTTCGCCCGGGGTGGGCGGGGCTCGCGCGGAAGCGTGGCTGGAACCGACCGGCGATGGCACCCAGTTGCGGTTCGCGGTCAAAGTGCAGGTCAAAATCCCCTTGGTGGGCGGCAAGCTCGAGAAGACCCTCGGCGAAGGTTTGTCTGAGAGCATCCCCGCGGTGCAGCGCTTCACCACCACTTGGATCGCCGACCACTCCTAGGCGACGGTGTACCGCCGGGCCTCTTGCCATGCGAGCGCGTCGAGTGTTAGCTCTGTATTCGTCAGCAACTGACGCCGCTTCGCTAATAGAAGGCCTAAGACGATGCTTCGCAGCTTGTTCCCCCTCGCAGCAATAGCACTGGGGGTTGCCGTCACCGCCTGTGGCTCGCACCAGGCTTCTGGACCCAACACATCGGGCTCCAGCTCAGCGAAACCCGTGGCTAGCAGCAGCACCACCGTTGCCCCCGCCACGACCGTTGTGCCGGCGGGAACGACCAGCGCAGCGCCCGATTGCGTCGGCTTATCGATCTGCACACCGCCTCCGCCGGACGCCGAGGGCAACCCGGCGTGTTACTACCCGATGGCTGGCAAGCGAATTCAGCCGGAGCGGGTATCGAGATTTGGTATTTCCACGAGCCGCAGAATCTGTCGAAGCCGGACAAGGTCACTGCGATCGTGCGTAAGAAGGACGGCACCAACGAGTCTCAGGATGCTGCCATCGAGGCCGGCCAACAAACCCATCGCTTCGAATTCTCGACGATCGACAAGTCCGCGGTCCAAGAGGTCCTGCTTGCGACGAGCAGTGGTCGCTGCTTCGTAATCGGCGGTTAGGCACCTCCTCACGTACCGGGCTCTCCCCCTTGTGTTTTCGCTTCCCTGAAAGACACTCGCTCCTTACTGGAAGCGTAAGCCTTTCAGCCGCAGGGTGTTTAGCTGCCGGTCAACTAGGTAGGCTACGTCGTTAGTGCTGGCGACGGATAAAGGACACCAGATGACCCGCATACGCCCCATGACGCAGGCGGACGCCAACGAGGGCGCGCGCATCTGCTACAAGGCTTTCAACGCGATCGCTGCCCGGCACAACTTTCCGTCGGATTTCCGCTCGGTGCAGCAAGCCCATGATCTCGTCGCGGCGTTACAGCCGCACCCCGGATACTTCAGCGTCGTAGCCGAATCCGACGATCGGGTCGTTGGTAGCAATTTTCTCGACGAACGTTCGGCAATCTTCGGCGTGGGCCCGGTCAGCGTGGCCACCGATGTCCAGGACAGCGGCGTCGGCCGCGCCTTGATGCAGGCCGTGCTGGACCGAAGCGCCGAGCAGCAGGCATTGGGAGTGCGGCTGGTACAGGTCGCATATCACAACCGTTCGATGAGCCTTTACACCAAGCTCGGCTTCCAGGTCCGTGAACCCCTCGCCGCAATCCAAGGCAAACCCCTGTCGATGCAGATCAGCGGATTCGACGTGCGCGCGGCCCACGAAGCGGATTTGGCCGACTGCGACAAACTCTGTCTACAGGTGCACGGCCACGACCGCAGTGGCGAACTGCGCGATGCGATCGCGCACGGATCGGCAAAGGTCGTCGAACGCGACGGCCAGATCACCGCGTACACGACCGACGTCGGTTTCACCGGCCACTCTGTTGCCGTGAGCAACGAAGATCTGATGGCGTTGATCGCCGACGCAAACGCGTTCTCCTGGAATGGATTTCTTGTTCCGTTGCGCAACGCGGAGCTTTTGCGATGGTGTTTCGACCACGGTTTGCGCGTCGTCTACATGCTGAACCTGATGGCGCTGGGGTACTACCAAGAACCACGCGGTTCCTGCCTGGCGTCGATCGGTTACTGACGAGCGTTTGCAACCGCCACTGGCGCGATCGCGGACCAGGGATACTGGCACACCGTGGACAACACGCGCCGGTGAATACCCTAGCTGCGCCCAAGTCGACGCTGAAAGCCCACGCCCTGCTGCAAGTCGACGGCCATCTGACTGCTATCCCGACGGGCTGACCACCATGTCGGCCGCCAGCGAATCGAATACTTGCGTCACGAGGTCGACCACTTCTTCACGCGTCACCTTTAATTCACCGTCCAGCCAGGCGAGTAAGTACGCGTCGGCTGCGGCCACCACCCCGACGCCGAGCAACAACCGTCTGCGGTCGTCGACGCCGCCCGCCGCCGGCAACAAATCGGCGACGAGCTGGGCCAGTTTGCGAAGCCCTACCTCGCGTTGGACCGCAACGATGGGCCCGCCCGCAAACACCTCGCGAAGCTTGATGCGCGCGTGGCCGGGCTTACCGTCCAGCGCGCGGCTGATCGCATCGATCATCGCCCGCGCCCCTTCCGAGGCCCCACTGGTGGCGTCGATCGCGACACGGCAAACGCTGACTTCCTCGTCGATGAGTTGGTCGTAGGCGGCAGCCAGCAGCGCGTCCAGATCGGCGAAGCTCTCGCCGAAATAACGATCGCGCAGCCCAGCTTGTCGCAGCACCGCCCGGATGGAAGTGCCGGCGTAGCCCTGTTCGCCGAACAACTCGATGCCCGCGTCGACCAACCGGGCACGGCGCTCGGCGACCCGCTCCGTCGCGGTCTTCCCGTCGTAATCCCTCATTCCAAACCTTCTGATCGCACGCGTCCCATGATGCAAAGACTAGGACAACCTGCGCTGTTAGCGCCAGACTATGTGAAGGCAGTCATCATCTGATTGTATCTGTATCCAGATAGAGGTACGTTCGGCGCATGACATCTTCACCGCAAAATTCTTTCGACTACGTGATAGTCGGAGCCGGTAGCGCCGGGTGCGTGCTGGCCAATCGATTGTCCGAAGACCCGTCGGTTCAAGTGCTCTTACTGGAGGCAGGCCCCGAGGACACCCAGGACGCAATTCGGGTCCCCGCCATCTTCAGTTCCCTATTCGGGACGGAAGTCGACTGGGATTATCGCCTCGAACCGCAGACGAACTATCAGGGATCAATGGCCTACCCGCGCGGCAAGACGCTGGGTGGTTCATCCTCGATCAATCTGATGGTCTACATCCGCGGCGACCGCTCCGACTTCGACGGCTGGAGCGAACGCGGCTGCGCTGGTTGGGATTACGACAGCGTGCTGCCCTATTTCATCAAGGCAGAGAACAACAGCAGACTCGGCGAACCGCTGCACGGTCAGAGCGGTCCCCTACACGTCGAGGACCGGATGTTCACGCATGAGCTTTCGCACAATTGGATCAGCGCGGCGAGCGAATGGGGTCTGGCTACCACCGACGACTTCAATGGTGCCGCCCAGATCGGTTCGGGCGCTTATCAAGTCAGCTGTCATGAAGGTTGGCGCTGGTCGGGCGCCGACGGCTATCTGAGACCGGCGCTCGGGCGCCCCAACCTCACCGTGCGGGTCAACGCGCTTGCCACCCGGGTTCTCTTGTCGGGGACGCGCGCCACCGGCGTGGCCTACCTGCACGCTGACGCAGAGACGACCGCCTATGCCGGGGCCGAGGTGATTCTCGCCGGCGGTACCGTCAACTCCTCGCAACTGTTGCTGCTGTCGGGCATCGGTCCGGCCGACCCGCTGCGGGCACTAGGGATCGACGTGAAAGTCGACGTGCCGGGCGTCGGGGAGAATCTGCACGATCACACGATGACCCCGATCGTCTGGGCAACCCAGGGTTCGACGGATCTGCTGGAGATGGCTAGCCCGGAAAATCTTGCGATCTGGCAAGACCGGCGCGGTGTCCCCTTCGCCTCCAACGGCGGTGAGGTCGGCGGATTCCTATCCACCTCTGGCGACGGCATCCCAAACATCCAATTCATCGGGGGACCAACATCATTCGTCGACCATGGCCGCTTCAGCCCGCCGCTGTCCAATTTCACGATGAACGCCGCCGTAACCCACCCGCGCAGCCGTGGCCGGCTCTGGCTGGGCCACGCCGACCCGCTGAAGCCTCCTCGCATCGATCCCGCCTACTTCTCCGATCCGGCAGATATTCACGAAACCATCGCAGGCCTGAGCGCGGCGATCGAGATCGCGCAGCAGCCTTCCTTGCGGAAGTTCTTCAAAGGCATGAACCTGCCCACCGAGGTGAATCTGGACCAAGCCGCCCTGGCCGCTCACGCCAGGAACTGGTCGCAGACCGAATACCACGCGGTTGGTACCTGCGCGATGGGTGTCGACGAACGCGCCGTGGTCGATCCCGAGCTCAAAGTTCGCGGCGTCGAGGGACTTCGGGTCGTTGACGCGTCGGTGATGCCCGCAATCATCAGTGGGAACACCAACGCGGCGACGGTAATGATCGCCGAAAAAGGCGCCGACCTGATCAAGAATTCCAGGTGTCCACGCGCGGATACGCGCCGCTGACGGCCCGCGCCGAGTCACGGCCCACTGCAAACCCAAACCACCGCTAAGACAAATATGGACAGCAGGGCGAGTGTGCAGACCAAACAACGAATGTTGGCCAGCACGTAGCAATCGGACTCGCAACTGAGATGGGCGATCGCCATGCGCCCGGCACAGGCCACACGAAGCACCCTCAGCTGTGAACGTCTATCGAATGTCTCACCCTGATTAGCGTCGTGCTGCTGGAACTCGATGATGGTCCGCGTAGTCGGATGCATCAGCAAGATCCCGCGCCATCCATCACCGGCCACCCGGTCGATTTCGGTCAGGTCTAATAGCGCGGCCCACCATCGGGCGCTGACCTCGGCGTCCCGAACGGAGAACGAAATGTGCGAGACCCTACTGAATGTCGGCATTACCACCCGCTGAGCCTTGACGTGGACGGCAATAATATGCGCGCGCCTGGCTCATCATCTGCTCGATGATCTCGGCGGCGGGCGCGATGCGCCGAACCGCGCCCACTCCCTGCCCGGCCGGATAGACCATTGACTCCCAATCACCGCTGGTCTCGGGAGTCGGGGGCAGCGCCGACCTCGCCGGCAGGTCGTAGGGCAGGTTGACCGAGTGCGGAAATAGTCGTGTGCGCCCGATGGTCCCGTTGTGCTGAGCAGCGCTTGCCTCGGCGCTATGCACCGCGGGGGTCGCCAGAAGCCGGTAGGGTTGATCGGGCCACTCAGGTCCGAAGGCCCTGGTACGCAACGTCTTACCGGGCATATCGATGAGTCGACGCTGGTACTCGGGATGCGCATTGGCTTCTGTCGCGGCGACCAGGGCGGTGCCCACCCATACCCCGTCCGCACCAGCCCGTAGAGCGGCGGCTGCGGCCGTACCGTCGGAAATACCGCCGGCCGCCAGCAGAAGCATGTCGGGCCAGTTGTGCCGGACGATACGCAACAGCGCGTCCAACGGTGTGCGTCCGCGGGCATGGCCACCTGCTTCGCTGCCCTGCGCGACGATTCCGCCGACGCCGAATCCGATTGCCATTGCGGCAATCTCCGGTGACGACGCCTGCATCCACACGCGTATTCCCGCCGCGCGCAGCGCCATGACCCAGTGCGCCGGGGGCGGGTCGTGGTGAAACACGACCAGGGGCACGTTCAGGCGGATGCATTCGTCGACATGTTCGTCGGTGCTGGCCGGGCCGAGCCCCGTGTTGGCACAGATGAGATCGACGCCGAACGGGCCAGAGGTCAAGGCGCGCAACCGTTCTACCATCACGGACAGGCTTTCGGCAGGATCCGGGGAGGCGCCGAGTACACCCAATCCGCCGGCGTTGGTGACCGCCGCAGCGAGCCGTTCGTGTGCAATGAATCCCATACCCGCGCCAACGAGCGGGTAGCGCAGGGCGTATTCGCGGGTCAACCGCGTCGCAAAGCGAGGCGCGTTGTCGGTCGAATCGGGCATGCCGCCTCCTCAGAAATGCTGCATATCGGAGCATTTTCCATATTAGTCCGATCTGGAGTATTCTCAACCCATGTCTCGCAAGCAGCTGAGCCCGACATCCTTCGCGATCCTCGGGCTGCTCTCTATCCGGCCGTTCACGACTTATGAACTCGCACAACAGATGGAGCGGGCACTGAGCTGGTTCTGGCCACGGGCGGCCAGCATGATCTACGAGGAGCCGAAGAAGCTGGCCTCCGCGGGCCTAGCCGACTCGACGGTCACCTTCACGGGCAAACGGCGCAGCACCGTCTACGAGATCACCGACGCCGGGCGCGACGCGCTGCGCGACTGGCTGGATGCACCCGCCGCCGGGATGCGGATGGAATCCGAAGCGATGATCAAGGTGGCGTTCGCCGACGCCGGCGACGTCGATCAGTTCCGCTCGACGGTGGCCGAAATCCGGGCCGACGCCGAGGCGCGACTCGCTGAAATCATGGACAGATCAACGGAGTACACCACCACGGGTGGGCCATTCCCTGATCGCCTGCCCGTCGCCGCGATCACGGGCAAGCTACTGATGGGACAACACGAGGCGGTTATCCGCTGGGCTCGCTGGGCCGAAGACGCGCTTGCGGAATGGACCGGCGTCACGCCGGCGACCGGCGCTACGGTGCCACCGTATTCGTTCACTTCAGGCTGGCCCGCGCAAGACGGCGACGAATCCCCTACTGGGGCAGCATCTCGCCGTGCGTCTCGGGCGCCAGCGGAATGATGAACAGTCCGGCTAAGAACACGATCGCCGTCAGAGCAACGGGGAAGCCCAGGGTGTATGAGTGCAGCACTGCCGCGCCGAGCAAGAAGTTCACGCCGGCACCGACGAACCGGCTGATCGACGTGCAGAATGCGAACGCCGTTGCGCGCACCCGCGTCTCGAACTGCTCGGGCAGCCAGAGACTGAACAGCGCGAATTTGCCGCCGAAGAAGCCCAGCACGAACAGCCACGCGATAAATGGCGCGAGGCCGTTGGGCAGATAGAACGCCCAGCCGAAGCTGCCCGTGATCGCGACCGCCATTCCCTCGAAATAGATCGCGCACGTCTTCCTGCGTCCGACGCGCTCCGCGATCACCGGCAGGACGAGACAGCCCAGGATGGTTCCGATCGACAACAAGCCCGTCGCCCACGAAGCCGTTCTGGTCGCGTCACCCCTGCCCAGACCCGCGTGCTGGGCGAGCTGAATCACGGCCGTCGGTTCGTAAACGGTGCCCGCCCACAAGCCCACGATCGCAATCGTCAGTAGCCCGCACGCCACCCACGTGCGACGCCGGTAGCGCACGCCAAGGATTTCACGCAGGGGATTCGTCTGGACCGAGCTCGCCGCCTCGACGCGCTGCCATTTCTCGGTCTCCTTCACCCGCGTCAGGATCAGAATTGCGACCACCACTGGTACCGCGCCGATCAGAAACATTGCGCGCCAACCGAAGTGAACTCCGATCGTGTAATTGAGCGCCGCGGCCAAGAAGAAGCCCGCGTAATAACCGGTCTGCAAATAGCCCGCACCCATCTTGCGCCGATCCTCTGGCCAGGCCTCGGCCACATAGGTCCCGGCGAGGGCCCATTCGCCCCCGATCCCGACACCCGCGATGAAACGGAACACGGCAAGCTCCCAGACGTTTTCCGCCATGGCCGAAAGCCCGGTGAAGATCGCGAAAGTGAAGATGGTCGCCGCCAGTACCTTGGTCCGCCCGAAGCGGTCGGCGATCGGCCCCCAGATGAAGGAAAGACCCCACCCCACGAGAAACAGGGCGAACAGAACCGAGCCCACCAACCCGACATTGGCCGAGGTTGCGGATATCCCCGATCGCGGCAACAGCTCGGTCAGCGCGGGCGCGAGTACCAGCGCGTAGATGAAGGAATCCATCCCATCGAGCGTCCAACCGGTCCACGCGCCCCAGAAACCCACGATTTGTGAGCGGTTGAGCGGCGTCCGATGGCGTGCGGGCACTGCCTGTTCTGTCGTTGAACTCATTTCGCCCTCTCGCTGAACAACATCCACTGAACGACCATCGCGTAGCACGCAAGTGGCAGAGCTGAAGTCGCTATGGCGGTCCGCGCTTCGAGCACGGTGCGATGGCAAACGTGTCACCACAGCGTATTTCGTTACAACGCGCTAGCGAAGACCCACAATGAGCGTGTCATCAGAAGGCAATGCGTGTTGTCGTTCGGCTGTCGAGTTTTGATCGCCGCATTCGAAGCCAAGCTCACGATTAGATGGCGTGGTGGCGCTACATTGAGTAATCGCCTACTAGGTTCAATGCGGAACGAGGCCAGCATGGGATTCATCACGCCGGACCTTCCAGACGTCGATCGCGACACCTGGTCCTCGCTGCCCCGGTCCACGCGGATGCAGGTGGTGACGCGGCACTGGGTGGAGCACGGCTTCGGCACCCCGTATGCGATCTATCTGCTCTATGTGCTCAAGATGGCCGCGTACACCGGCGGGGCCGCAGCGCTCATCTCGCTCACCCCCGGCCTGGGCGGCCTGGATCGCATCGAACAGTGGTGGACCCAGCCGATCGTGTACCAGAAGGTCGTGGTCTACACGCTGCTATTCGAAGTGCACGGTCTGGGCTGCGGGTCCGGGCCGCTCACGGCAAGGTTCTGGCCCCCAATCGGAGGATTTCTCTATTGGTTACGGCCGAACACGATTCGTCTGCCGCCCTGGCCGCACGTGGTTCCTTTCACCCGCGGCGATAGTCGCTCGATCATCGACGTGGTCCTCTACGCGATCGTGCTGGCCTCCGGCGTCTGGGCGCTGCTGTCACCAGGCCGCGGCGGGCCGGTCACCGCGGCGGGCGATGTCGGCCTGCTCGATCCGGCCCTGCTGACGCCGGCGATCATCGCCCTGGCGCTGCTGGGTCTGCGCGACAAGACGGCGTTCCTGGCCGCGCGCGGCGAACACTACTGGCTGACCCTATTCGTGTTCTTCTTCGGTTTCACCGATCAGATCGCCGGCTTCAAAATCATCATGCTCGGGCTGTGGTGGGGCGCGGCGACGTCCAAGCTCAACCATCATTTTCCGTACGTCGTAGCGGTGATGACGAGCAATCACCCGCTATTGCGCAGCAAACTGTTCAACTGGGTCAAACACCGGCTCTACCGCGACCCGGTCAATGATCTGCGTCCGTCGTGGGTGCCCAAAGTCATGGCGCACGTGGGTGGCACCACGGCCGAATTCCTGGTGCCACTGGTTCTGGTTTTCTTCGCGGACGGTCATCGCTGGGCGTGGTTTCTGATCGCCTTCATGGTGATCTTCCATCTCAACATCATTTCCAACCTGCCGATGGGGGTTCCGTTGGAGTGGAATGTGTTCCTGATCTTCTCGCTGTTCTATCTGTTCGGGCACTACAACACAATTCACGCGACGGACCTTCAGTCGCCGCTTTTGCTGGCCATCCTCGTCGTCGCGCTGGCCGTGGTGCCGATTCTGGGAAACCTTTTCCCCCAGCAGTTTTCATTCCTCCCAGCGATGGGCTACTACGCCGGCAACTGGGCGACCAGTGTGTGGTGCTTCCGCGCGGGTGCCGAAGCGAAGATCGAAGCCAACGTCGTGAAAAGCTCTGCGCTCACGGCCAAGCAACTCACCAGGCTGTACGACGAGGCGACCGCCGAGATCACGATCGACAAGGCCGGCGCGTTTCGGTCGATGCACACTCATGGTCGCGCGCTCAACGGGCTGCTGCCCCGCGCCGTCGACGACGAGGCCGCGTACCGGATGCGCGAGGGCGAAGCCGTCGCCGGCCCGCTGGTCGGCTGGAACTTCGGCGAAGGCCACCTGCACAACGAGCAACTGTTGGAGGCGTTGCAGCGGCGTTGCTCGTTCGACGAGGGCGACGTCCGGGTGGTCATTCTCGAAGGCCAACCCATCCACACCCAACGGCAGTGGTATCGGATCGCGGACGCGAAGGCCGGGGTGATCGAGGAAGGCTACGTCACCGTCGAGGATATGTTGGCGCGTCAGCCGTGGCCCGAGCCCGGCGACGAGTTCCCCGTCCACCTGACGCGCGATGCGGCCGAAGGGCTGTCCACTGCCGACTAGTTGCGCGGACGCCGACTCGCCGGGGCAGTAAAGCCCCCGGTGTCGTCGAAGGACGCCCACGAGCCGTTGTCGTCGACCTCCATACGCCAACCCAGCTCAGTACTGCCCGCGACGGTGTCCATAAACCATGCGTGGGCAGCCTCTGCGCTGTCCAAATTCTTCGCCGCGACTATCTCGCCATGCGGGTCGATAGCTCGAAACGTGGCCATGCGAGGTGATTATCCCCTTCAGCCAAGTTTCAATCGGTTGGAACTTCGACCGGCGGGCGCGTTTTGCCTGCTTACAGCATGCGAGTCAATTGATTCGCCAAGAGCTCAGCGAATCTGGCCGGGTCCTCGAGAGCACCGCCCTCGGCCAGCAGAGCCGTTCCGTACAACAATTCGGCGGTCTCGGCGACCGTCGGATCGTCGGCCCGTTCTTGGTGGGCTCGGCGCAACCCGGTGATCAGCGGGTGATCCGGATTGAGCTCCAGAATCCGTTTCCCGATCGGGATGTTCTGGCCGGAAGCCTGGTAGATGCGGGCGAGCGCGGGACTTATCCCGAACGCGTCGGTGATCAGACAGGCCGGCGATTCCGTCAGGCGACTGGAGAGCCGCACCTCCTTGACGTGGTCGCTCAACGTCTCTTTCAGCCAGGTCAGCAGGTCTGCGAACTCCTTCTCCCGCTCCTCGCGTTCGGCATCGCTGGATTCCTCGTCGGAATCGAGGTCCACCTCGCCCTTGGCCACCGACTGCAGAGGCTTGCCGTCGAACTCGGTCACAGTGCCCACCCAGACCTCGTCGACGGGGTCGGTGAGAATGAGAACCTCGTAACCCTTGGCCTTGAAGGCCTCGAGGTGCGGCGACTTCAGGATTTGCTGCCGCGTCTCGCCGGTGGCGTAGAAGATCTGCTCCTGCCCTTCCTTCATGCGCCCGACGTATTCGGCGAGGGTGGCGGCGTCCTCCTCGCTGTGCGTCGACGCGAACGAGGAGATCTGCAGCAGGGTGTCCTGATTGTCGACGTCGGAGAGCAGGCCCTCTTTGAGGACGCGACCGAACTGGGTCCAGAAGGTGCGATAGTCCTCGGGCCGCTCGGACTGCAGCTCCTTGATCGTGGACAGGACCTTCTTGGTCAGCCGGCGACGAATCGCGTTGATCTGCCGATCTTGCTGCAGGATTTCGCGAGAAACGTTGAGCGACAGGTCTTGTGCGTCGACCACACCCTTGACGAACCGCAGGTACTCGGGCATGAGCTGGTCACAATCGCCCATGATGAACACCCGCTTGACGTACAGGTGCACCCCGATCTGGGCGTCACGGTTGAACAGGTCGAACGGCGCGTGCGACGGAATGAACAGCAGCGCCTGGTACTCGAAGGTGCCCTCGGCCTTCATCACGATGACCTCGAGCGGGTCGTCCCAGGCGTGCGCGATGTGCTTGTAGAACTCCTTGTACTCCTCGTCGGACACTTCGTCCTTGGGCCTGGCCCACAGCGCCTTCATCGAGTTCAAGGTCTCGGTCTCGATGGTGACGACCTCGTCACCACCCTCGGCCCCTTCTTCCTGGGAGGCCGGTGTGCGCCGCTCCACGTCCATCCGGATGGGCCAGGCGATGAAATCCGAGTACTGCTTGACGAGGCTCCGGAGCTTCCACTCCGAGGTGTAATCGTGCAGCTCGTCTTCGGTGTCTTCGGGTTTGAGGTGCAGGGTGACCGCGGTTCCCTGCGGGGCGTCTTCGACGGACTCGATGGTGTAGGTGCCCTCACCGGTCGATTCCCACCTGGTGGCTTCGCTTTCACCGGCCTTGTGCGTCAGCAGCTCGACCTTGTCGGCCACCATGAATGAGGAGTAGAAGCCGATACCGAACTGGCCGATCAACTCCTCGGACGCCGCCTCGTTCTTGGCCTCCCTGAGCTGCTGACGCAGCTCGGCGGTGCCCGATTTGGCGAGGGTGCCGATCAGGCCGATGACCTCGTCGCGCGTCATGCCGATGCCGTTGTCGCGGATGGTAAGCGTGCGCGCGCCCTTGTCCACGTCGATCTCGATATGGAGATCAGACGTGTCGACGTCGAGGTCCTTGTTGCGGAACGCCTCCAGCCGCAGCTTGTCCAGAGCATCCGACGCGTTCGAGATCAACTCCCGCAGAAACGAGTCCTTGTTGGAGTAGACCGAGTGAACCATCAGGTCGAGGAGCTGCCGCGCCTCGGCCTGGAATTCCAATTGCTCAACACCCGCATTCATGGGATCCAAATCTACCGTTGTGGTCGGGCTCTACGCTGAAGGGGTCAGCCCACCCGGTGAAGGGAATTCAGGTGTCTGTTGCGCAACGCGAGCGTGCCGCCCTCGTCGACACCATGCGCAGCGTCGGGCCGGACGCGCCGACCTTGTGCGACGGCTGGACAACCCGAGATTTGGCCGCTCACCTTGTGATTCGCGAATATCGTCCCGACGCCTCGCCCGAAATCCTCATCCCGTTCTTCGCCGGCCACACTGCCAAGGTGCAAAACGACGTGGCGGAGCGGACCGATTGGGATGCGCTGCTGGCCAAGGTCGCGTCCGGGCCGCCGGTTTACTCGCCGCTGAAGCTGCTCGACCCGGTGGCCAATATCGGCGAGATGTTCATTCACCACGAGGACGTGCGTCGTGCGCAGCCGGGCTGGACGCCGCGCGTCCTGGAGCCGGCCCTGGCCAAGAGCCTGCGTCGCACGCTTCCGCTGATGGCCCGGATGACGCTATCGAAAGTTCCCGGCCGGGTCGCATTGCGTCTCCCGGAGGGCAAGACGGTGCTGATCGCGGGCAGCGGCCCGGCCGTCACCGTGACCGGTGCGCCCGAAGAGCTGCTGCTGTTCTCGGTCGGGCGAGCGGCCCGCGTCGAGTTCGACGGCGATGGGGCCGCGGTGCAGGCCGTCCGCGATGCGCCCAAGGGGCTGTAGCCCGATGTCACAGGAAGATGTGGTTTCGCATTCCGATTGACCTCACAGCTGGTCTCGACCGAACGCCTCGCGCAGACCCTTCTTGATGACTTTGCCGAATTGATTGCGCGGCAGGCTGTCGACGATGACCAAGCGCTCGGGATGCTTGTAACGGCTCAGACCCAGCGAATAGCAATGCTGCACCAGGGATTCCAACAAAACGTCGTCAGCCGAAGCAGGTACCACGACGGCGCAGACCCGCTCCCCCGCGCTGCTGTCGGGCACCCCGATGACAGCGACGTCGCCGACGGCGGGATCGGTGGCGAGCACGTTTTCGATTTCGAGGGCGGAGATGTTCTCCGCATTGCGGATGATCGCATCCTTGATTCGGCCGGTGACCCGGACGTTGCCGTCGGCGTCGATCAGCCCGAGATCGCCGGTGCGCAACCAGCCGTCGACGTCGAACGCGTCGGCGTCGAGGGTGGCGTCCGCATAGCCAAGGAAGCACTGCGGTCCCTTGAGTCGCAGCTCCCCTTCCTGGCCGACGGCCAGTTCGTTCTCGCGGCTGTCGACCACGCGGATGCTGACTCCCGGTACCGGTGCGCCGACGGTGTAGTCGAGCACCTCGGGCGCGGCGTTGAGCGGCGGTGAGGTCGCCACGGGAAACTCGGTCATTCCCCACGCGTTGGCAATGCCGGGCATTCCGAAGGTCTCGCGGACCTGCCGTCCCACTTCGGCGGTGATCGGCGCGCCTCCGGCTATGCAACCCGCAGCGCGCCGAAGAGAGGCCGATCACCATGGGCCCGCTGGGCTTCGAGGAAGGCCACGAAAAACGGTGTGGCCGTGCCCAAGAAGGTCGGATTGTGCGCCGCGATCGCCAGCGGTGTCGCGACCGGATCGAATACCTCGAAGAGCGCCAGGCGCATGCCGGTCATCAGAGCGGCGGCCACCATAGCGGCCCCGCCGATATGGGAGATCGGAAAGGCAATCGGATCCACATCGTCGGCGGTGATGCCCATCGCGGCCACCATCCCACGCGAGCCGGCGATCACCGTGCTGTCGGTGTGACGAATCCCCTTGGGCGCCGCGGTGGTTCCCGACGAGTAGTAGATCCACTGGTTGTCGCCATCGGGTGACGCCGTGAGCGTCTCGAGGCCGGCACGCGGCAGCCGTAGCTCATCGGCCAGCGGAGGTGTCGCCAGGTCGAGGGTGATGACCTCGAAGCCCTGCGCCGATGCCAACGACCGAGCAAGCGCGCCGTGATCGAATCCGCGCCAAACTTCAGGAACCACCAAGAATTCGGTCGACAGCTGCCCGGTGATGAAGCCGACCTCACGCTCGCGCAATATCGGAACGATCGGATTTTGCACCGCGCCGAGTCGCGCCAGGGCCGCCATGACCACCACCGTCTCGAGCGTGGTTGGCAGCTGCCAGGACACCATCGCTCCGGCACGGATCCCACGTTCGGCCAACGCGGCGGCCGTCGCGCATGCGGCATCGTGAAGCTGACGTGCGCTTTGGCTCCGGCCATAGTCGTCGGCGAAAAGCGGTCGATTCGGCCGGCGCTGAGCCGCGTCGGCGATCAACGTCCAGAAGGTGACGTCGGCTCCGGTCGTCATCCAGCCGACGGCAAGTCCGAGGGTGGTAGAAACCCGGAGTGCGCGATCGACGCCGACACCGCGCTGCCGACCGGTCCGAGGTGGTCCACGAGCACCGCCGAACCGTTGGCCACTCCATCGTCGCTGTAATGAGTCAACGCGGCCAGCCCGATGTGCGGCCCCTCGGGAAGTCGGCTCAGGGTCAGCGTGTAGTCGACGTTGATGAACTCGAGCGCCTTCGTGCCCCAGTTGGCGGTGGCGGCGGTGACATCGGCGCACAGTGCCACGCGGGTGAACGGCGTGAGGGGCTCGTCATCGATCAGCGGACGTGTTTCGTGTAGCCAGGTGTACTTCGGTCCGGTCGTGTCCCATTCGGGATCGGGGTTTTGAAGCTCGCCGCCCCAACCGTAGGTTCGCAGGAACAGCGTCGGCGCGCCTCCGTCGAGTTCGGTGGGCAACCGCGGCATCTGTAAAGGTTGCGACCACACTTTGCCGTCCGGCTGCGAGCCGCGCCGCAAGAACAGCGCGTTGGCGCGTGCGACCGGTTCGCCCCGCTGGATGAGAAACGCCTCGACCAGCCGCAATCGTCTGCGTTCGTGGTGCACCTTGGTGTGCAGGTCGAACGGCTCGAGTGCGGCCGGTGCGGGCAGGTCGACCGTTAGCCGTGCGGGTTGGAACTCGAGGTCGTCGACCATACCCTCGAGAGCCGCGGCCAGGATGCCACCGACCACGTGCCCACTCATGGACGGGCCCCACCCGCCGCGTGCCATTGCCGTTGGCACGTAGCGACTTTCGTCGCGCATGAAGTACGGCGGCGTCGTTGAATCGACGTCATCCGGCAGGGCATTCGGCCGGGTCACCACATGAATCTCCGCGCGAACTGAGCTTTCATCCCTATTCCTCCTGTGAGGTGAGCAACAGTAGATGTTACAGTTCGTCTTCCCGGCCGCGAGATATGCGGTTGTTATTTAGTCGAAACTCCACGCGCTCAGCACTATTGACTTTCTCGGCAGGACGTCGGCCCGCCGGCCCGCCCGTCGATCCGCGGCTACCGTACATCCGCCAAAGCCCTCGCAGGCGTAAGACACAGCCGACTCATAGCGAGCCTTTCTAGCCTTGAGCGAGTTGGGGGTCAACGTTCGATTTATCCACTAGATAAATACGTGGGGAAAGTATAAAACTCAAGCAAATGATTGCGGCGGCCACGCTTACCGGCGCCTTTAGTGCAGCAGCGCTGGGCGTGGGCGTGGGATTGGCGAATGCCGCTCCAGGTACACCACCTGCGGCTCCAGGAGGCCACGGCGCTCCTGGCCCGGGAGGCCACGGCGCTCCGGCCGGCCCAAATGATCCCGGCGGCCCCGGTGGACCGGGCGGCCCGGGTGGTCCCGGAGAACACGGCCCAGGTGGCCCCGGTGGACCTCAAGGTGGTCCCGGCGGCCCCGGACCCGATGGCCCTGGTGGGCCCGGACATCCCGGCGGCCCCGGTTTCAATGGTCCGGGTGGACCTGGCGGACCGGGTGGGCCGGGTGGACCTGGCGGACCGGGTGGGCCGGGTGGCCCTGGCGGGCCGTGGCACGGGGATCCGCACCGCGGATACTTCAACAACGCGCCATGGGGCAACGGACCTGCCCCTTGGGGTCCGGGTGAACCGCCTCGGCCGGCGTGGGATCGACCCCTCCCGCCGCCAGGGGGCCCGTGGAACTATGGCCCGATCAACTACTGGGGCTACCAGGAAACTCCCGTGTGGGATCCCGGTTTCAACGCCTGGGGCTTCTGGTTCTTCGGAGTCTGGATTCCGCTGTAAATAGTTGACCTCGACCCGACACGAAGCCCGTTTCGCCGCCTGGCGAGGCGGGCGTCGTGCGTTGTTGTGCGGCCTTGGGCGGCACGCTTGCGCGCAACGCTTTACACTTCTCGCGTGAATCTGCGGATGACGACGACGTATTCGCGCGTGTGGGTGAAATCGCCGTGAACATACGACGTTTCGTCGCGGTCGCCCTCGTCGCGATGCTGGCCGCGAGCTGGACGCCCGCACATGCCGCCGGCAATCGCAATATCACCTTGACTTTCGTTCGACATGCCCAGTCGGCGGCCAATGCATCGGGACTGATCGACACCACGGTCCCGGGCCCCGAACTGTCGCCGAGAGGTTTCTGCCAGGCGAGCGTGGTGGGTGCAGAGTTGGCGCCCAACCATTACGACGGTGTCTACGCGTCAACCATGATCCGGACTCAGGAGACGGCCACACCGACGTCGCAATTGCTGGGTGAACAGATCACCGTGCTGCCCGGGCTGCGGGAGATCGAGGCCGGCAAGTTCGAGGGCACGCCCGAGGCCGACATACCCCAGACCTACTTCGCCGCTCCCGCGCGCTGGATACAGGGCGACCGTACCGCTCGGATCCCCGGTTCCGTGGATGGCAACGAGTTCAACGCGCGGTTCACCGAAGCGGTCCAGCGCATCTACGACACCGGAGAGCAGAACCCGGTCGCGTTCTCACACAGCGCGGCGATCATGTTCTGGGTGTTGATGAACGCGCGCAATGCGGACCCGTCGTTGCTGAAGACCCAGTCGTTGACCAACGTGGGTCACGTGGTGCTCACGGGAGATCCTTCCGACGGCTGGACATTGACCGAATGGGATGCCGATCCCCCGCCGTGCTGATTTCCTGACCGGCCCCTAGCTTTTGATGCCGATGGTCACCACGTCGGATACGAAGCGCAGCCAGAATGCCCGCGGGATGCGGTGCTGATCGGTAACCGTGAAGCCGGCACCCTCGAAGGTCGAGCGCACCTCCGCGGGCGACGCATTGTGCTGTGGTTTCCACCTATTCACCGACGACACATGCAGCAGGGTTTGTCGCGTGCTGAGCGCGGAGACGGCCACAAGTCCGCCCGGCGCCAGTACGCGATGAAACTCTCGCAACGCTGCCGGCTGGTCGAAGAAGTGGAACGCCGAGGTCGTCACGACGGCATCGAGGGTGCCGTCGTCGAAGGGCAGCTGCTCGGCTGGGCCGCGCCGCCATTGCACCCGATCAGATCTGGCACGCGCCTGGGCGAGCATGCCGTCCGACATGTCTACGCCGTAGATGACCTCGGGGTGTAATTCACGCTCGATGCGGTCGCTGAGAATTCCTGTTCCACAGGCGATGTCAGCGATCCTGCGCGATTGATGATCACGCAGCCGCGCGATCACCTCGTCGTGCGGCGGACGGTACACCCACTGCTGCAGCATCGGCTGGTCGTAGGCCGGTGCTAGGAAAGTCCAAATCCGGGTGACGGCACGGTTGAGCTCCCGACGTCGCGGTGCGGTCATATGACATGTCTAGTGCCGCCCGGGAACTCCCGGTCCACCGGGGCCACCAGGGCCGCCCGGTCCGCCGGGGCCACCAGGTCCGCCCGGCCCGCCCGGCCCGTTTGCGGCGGGAAGCACGAACACGCATTGGTTTAACTCGACGCTCCAGGCCCAGCCCGGGGCGCAGTACGGGTCGGCCCGGCTGAACACGGGCGCGGCCATCCAGGCCGCCGGCAACCCCGCCAACACGAGAGCCAACACGCCTATCGCGCAACGCTGTAGCAATCGCGGGCGAGCTAGCGCCCTATTCGTCTTGGTCATCTAGGTTCTCCTCCCCGCAAACGTCCGGCCGGCGACCGGCCATATTATTTTGCGCTTGCCGCGCCGTTCGCGGTCCGGATTCGTTTGGCTGCCCGGTGGCGGGCATCGCGGGCTCCTGCTTTTCCGCCAAGGAACTGTGCCGCAAGCCCGGTCCGCCCGGGCCGCGCACCTCGATGACGAGCCGCCGACGGCGGGGGCCGGAATATATCGATCGGGCTTGCAGCGGGCCCGCCCCGAGTTCTGCCTGTGGGGATCGGTCAGCCGATTGCACGAAACGCTTGCAGCACATGGCAATCACTAAGTTCAGACACAGGTAAGCGCACTAGCGTGGCGTTGTGACTGATCGCCAAGAACGCGCAATGTCCTTCGGATCGATCGCCGAAGACTATGACGGACTGCGGCCCCAGGCCCCGCAGGAGGCGGTGGGCTGGCTGGTGCCGCCCGATTGCGAGGTGGCCGTCGACGTGGGGGCGGGAACCGGATTGTTCAGCCGCACGCTGGTGGACAGAGCCGACCAAGTCATCGCGGTAGAGCCCGACGCGCGGATGCGTAAAGTGCTGACCGAGCGATCCCCGGGAATCCGCGCACTCGAGGGCCGCGGCGAGTCGATACCGCTCCCGGATGCCGCGGCGGATGCGGTTTTCGTCTCGTCGGCGCGGCACTGGATGGACCACGAACGAGCCCTTCCCGAGATCGGTCGGGTGCTGCACGACGGCGGTCGCTTCGGCCTGATCTGGACGAGCCGCGACCGTGAGGTGGACTGGGTGCGTGACCTCGGCCGGCTGCCGGGCCAGGACCTCGAAGAGGTCCAATCGGTAGACCGCTTCCGCCAGCGCCTGCACTTCGACCTCCCCGAACCGCAGATCTTCCACAACATCGAGCGCGAAATCTTCCGGTTCGTCCGGACGATGTCGCTCGAGGGCGCCGTGGCGATGCTGGCGACCTACAGCCGGGCGATCATCGCCGCCCCAGAGGAGCGCGCTCAGACGCTCGACGCGGCGCGCGAGGCGATGCAAGCACGCTTCCCCGGTGCCGACATGATCGATATCCCGATGCGCGCATGGTGCTGGCGCGCCGACCGCGTTTCGCGCGCGCTATGAGGTATGTGCTCGGATTCGAATCCCACGCGTCACGGGAGAGCAGGGCTGTGGCCGTCCGCCACAGCGATACCGCATGCACTATCGCTTTTGAGAACCACTTCGCCCGCTCTGCGTGGTGCCGACGTGACGAACGCGCAAATTTCCGTTCTCGAAGCGGACGAATATGGATGCACCCAGACTTTGCTCGCGGCGACACCGCGGCACGCTACGCTGGGCCGGCAGCAACATTTCCACCGATGCCCCCTGAGGTCGGACCAGGCACACCACAATTGAAGATCCGGGATTCGCAATGAGATTTGTGCTCGCAAGTTATGGAACTCGGGGGGATACAGAGCCATCAGTCGCTGTCGGCCGCGAATTGCTGCGCCGAGGGCACGACGTGCAGATGGCCGTCTCACCAGACCTCGTTGGCTTTGCCGAAGCGGCAGGCGTCGCCGCGGTCGCCTACGGGCTCGACACCCAGGAATGGCTGGATACGTACCGCGACTTCTGGGCGTCCGCGTTCCACAACTCGTGGAAAGTTCCCTCCTTGATCAGCATGTGGCGCGAACTTCGCGAATCCGTCATTCGGAGCTGCATACAGATGAGCGAAACGCTGACGCCGCTGGCGCGAGGGGCCGACGTGCTCTTCACCGGCGAGAGTTTCATGGAGACGGCGGCCAACGTCGCAGAGTACTACGACATACCTCTGGCCACCCTGCACTACGTCCCGATCCGGGCCAACGGGCGGCTCGTCCCGATCATGCCCGCGCCAGTGGTCCGCTCGGCCATGAGCATGTCCAACTGGCTGACATGGCGGATGACGAAACATCTCGAGGACGCGCAGCGCCGTGAACTGGGCCTGCCCAACGCAACTCGTCCGGCCTCGCGACGCATCGCCGACCGTGGATCGCTGGAGATCCAGGCCTACGACGAGGCATGCTTCCCCGGCCTGGTGACCGAATGGGCGAAATGGAAGCGTCAGCGCCCCTTCGTTGGCGCGCTGACCTTGGAATTGATGACGGACGCCGACGAGGAAGTCGCGTCGTGGATTGCGGCGGGCACGCCGCCGATTTGCTTCGGCTTCGGCAGCATGCGTATCGCTTCTCCCGCCGATACGGTCGCGATGATCAGCGCGGCATGCGAGAAACTCGGTGAGCGGGCGCTGCTGTGCTCCGGATGGAGCGACTTCGGCGAGGTGCCACATTTCGACAACGTCAAGGTGGTCGGCGAGTTCAATTACGCGGCGATTTTCCCGGCCTGCCGGGCGGTCGTGCACCACGGCGGGACGGGCACCACGGCCGCGGGCCTGCGCGCCGGAGTTCCCACGCTGGTCCTGTCAATGGACCTCGTTCAGACGATCTGGGGAGCTCAGATCACCCGGCTGAAAGTGGGTGCGGCCCGACGATTTGCGAACACGAACCGCGAGTCGTTGGTCGCCGATCTGCGCCAGATCCTCGCTCCCGAATGCGTGACCCGAGCCCGCGAATTCGCCACTCGAATGAGCAAACCCGACGCCAGCGTTGCCAGCGCCGCCGATCTCCTCGAGGCGCTTGCCAGCCCGAAACGGTCGGCGGTCAGCCCAGTTCTGCGCTCAGGTAGCTGATGGCGCGCCGAAACTCGGCCAGCAGTTCGTGTTCCGGCAGCGCAAACCCGTTTTCGGCGCACAGGTCTTCGGTGGGATGCTGCGTGACCGTCCAGCCGGTGTCCGCCAGGTGCTCGCCGGCTTGACGACGGTCACCGATCCACACCAGATCGGCGACGTCGAAATCGAGCCCGTGCTTTTGCCAACCGCTGCGTAGGGCCCGCGCACGCTCGTCGGTGAACACGCCCATGTCGGTGATGTTTTCGGTCGCGAGGCGACTGCCCGGCACGCTGAGTGCGGTGATGTTGTCCAGCAATCGGTCCTGGGCGTCTGGCGGCAGATACGGCAGCAGGCCTTCGGCGATCCACGCCGTCGGGGCCGAGGTGTCAAAGAAGTTGTCGCGCAAGGCGGTAGGCCAGTCGTCACGCAGGTCGACGCCAACCGCACGGCGTTCGGCGGCCGGTTCGGCGCCGATCTGAGCCAACGTGGTGCCCTTGAACACGATCACCTCGGGCTGGTCCACCTCGAAGACGACCTGACGGATTCCACTCTCGGTCGCAGCAAGGAAGAAGTTATCGAAAAACCTTGTGCGCACCGCCATCTGCTCGCAGCGCTGCCGGACCGTCAGGGGTACATCGGCGTCGTCGAGAGGAATATCGCCGTCGAGCATGCGCGTGAAGAACGGGTGTCCCACCGCGCGGACCAACGGCTCGGCGAACCGATCGTCGAGCAGCGGATCCGGTTCGCGTGACGCCAGCGCGCGAGACGCCGCCACCATTGTCGCCGTCGCTCCCACGCTCGAGGCAAGGTCCCAGCTGTCTCCTTCGGTACGCGCTGCGCCATCCGATGACACCATTACCCCCATCCTGAATGGCCCGCCAGAGCAGAAATTCGATAGCAGTCACCATAAACGACAAGATCACCACACGCGTCGCACGCAACACTAAAGTGCTCTGGGTGAGCAGGAACGTGTTAGCCATCGGCCGGAGCCGTTGGATGGCGATCGCGGCTTCGCTCGTTGTTTCTGCCGGCATGATCTACGCCCAGGGAACAAAGTCATCGCTGCCCGTTGAACCCCCCACGGCAAGCCCGACGGTGACCGCGGCTCCGCCCCCGAAAGACTCGGCGACCGGCCTGGGCCCACACGTCGCGACCCCGGCGGAGGTGGAATCGTTGGCGGCGCTGGCGGCGACCGCACCGACCGGGGCGCAGAGCTTCCAATTCCCGTTGCCGGCCGGCGTCGCGTCGGAGGACCGGTTGCAGGTCAAAACCATCTGGGCGGCACGTGTCATCGGTGTGCTGTTTCCGCAGGTCAAAACGATCTACGGGTACCGGCAAGACGCCCTGCCGTGGCATCCCAACGGGTTGGCGATCGATGTGATGATCCCGAATCATGGCAGCCCGGAGGGCATCGAACTCGGCAACCAGATCGCCGGATATGCACTGGCGAATGCGAAGCGATGGGGCATCAACCACGTGATCTGGCGGCAGAAGATCTATCCGGGTCCCAACTCGGGAGCATGGACGGCCGACCTCGGAAACGAGACCGCCAACCACTACGACCACGTCCACATCGCGACGGGCGGCGGCGGCTATCCGAAGGGCAACGAGGTTTACTACATCGCGTCGATGACCCCCACACCGGCGGAGTAGGGGCGTTAGCTAGCGCTGCGGATCAAGAGCTGCGGTGAATTGCGCAGCGGCGCCTTTACTCGTTCTTGACCAGGTATTGAATTCCGCCACCGACGATGGCTGATGTGAGTACCCTTTTATCGGTGGAACTGGGGGTTTTGGGACCTCTCCAGGTCCGACAGGACGGAACGCCCGTTGCTATTCCGGGCGCCAAGCCGCGCGCCATCCTCACGATGCTCGGACTGAACGACGCATCGGTCGTGCCTGCCGACGCGTTGATCAAGTTGCTGTGGGGCGACGATCCGCCGCGCACCGCCGCCAAGGCCCTGCAAACCCATATCTCGGCGCTGCGCCGTGCCCTCGGCGACGGCCTCGTGGTCACCGAAGGAGCGGGCTGGCGGCTAGACGGCGCCGACGTGGATGCGACGCGCTACAAGTCGGCAGCCAAGGCGGGGCGTGATGCGGCCACCATCGGCGACACCAGCCAAGCGGCGGTGCGCTTGGAGGCGGCGCTCGCCCTTTGGCGCGGAGTGCCCGAACTTCCCGACGGTCAGCGGGGGGTGTCCGAGAAGACACGCTGGATCGAGAGTCACGCCGCGCTCGTCGAGGATCGGGCCGACGCGCTGCTCGCCACCGGCCGGGCCGCCGAAGTCATCGGCGACCTCGAGGCGGCCGTGGCCGAGGCTCCGCTACGCGAAAGACGATGGGGCCAGCTGATGCTCGCCCTCTACCGGGCCGGCCGCCAGGGCGAAGCCCTGGCGGCCTATCAACGGGTGCGGTCGCTGCTCGCCGACGAGCTCGGGGTCGATCCCGGGCCGGAGCTTCGACGGCTCGAAACCGCAATCGTTGCCCAAGACTCGTCACTGGATGTTGCTGTGACACAGCATCTTCCATCGGTGACACGCGCCGTGACCTTCCTGCTCACCGACATCGAGGGGTCGACGGCCGCCTGGGAGGCCGACGCCGACGCGATGGCGAAAGCACTCGCACGCCACGACGAGCTGGTCGAGCAGGTCGTCACGTCGCGCGGCGGACGGCTGGTCAAAACGCGTGGGGAGGGCGATGCGACGTTCTCGGTCTTCGAACGACCGTCGGCGGGCGCCGCCGCGGCAATCGAATTGCAAGACGCCATCACTCACGAGCCGTGGGCCTTGCGAGATCCCATCCGAATTCGCATGGCGCTACATACCGGCGAGGTCGAGCTGCGCGACGGCGACTACTTCGGCCGGGCGGTCAACGGGTGGCGCGCCTGCGATCCCTGGCGGAGGGTGGTCAGATCCTGTGTTCCGGTGCGACCGCCGAGCTGGTCATCGACTCGCTGGCCGACGACGTCATGCTCAACGACCTGGGCATGCGTCAACTGAGAAATCTCCCGCGTCCCGAGCACGTGTTCGAGCTACGCCTCGAAACCGCGTCGGTCCAGCCCGAACCGCAGACGGCCGAACCGCCGATGGAACGTCCCGGCCTGCCCGCGGTACTCGTCGGACCGGGGCCGTTCGTCGGACGTGGGCGCGAGCTGGAACGGCTGCTGGCCGTGTGGCAGACCGCGCTTGCGGGCGGGGCGCCCACGGTGCTGATCGCCGGCGACCCGGGCGTCGGCAAGACACGGCTGGCCGGTGAGTGGTCGCAGCGCGCCTATGCGCAAGGGGCGGTTGTCTTGTACGGCCGCTGCGACGAGGACCTCGGTGCGCCCTACCAGCCGTTCACCGAAGCGCTGCGTTCGCTCGTGCCATGCATGGGAGCCGACCGGCTGCGGGGACTGCGCGGCGTCGAAGCGTTGCCAGCCCTCGTGCCTGGGCTGACCGAGATCGTGCCGGATCTCTCCCCAAGGGCCCATCCCGATCCCGATACCGAGCGCTATGCGCTTTTCGATGCCGTCGTTGCGCTGCTGGAAATCGCATCCAAGAGTGCGCCGGTCCTGCTGATCCTCGACGACCTGCACTGGGCGGCCAAGCCGACGCTGCTGCTCCTGCGGCATCTGCTGCGCTTCGGCGACCACGCCCGGGTGCAGATCGTCGGCACGTATCGCAGCACGGACCTGGACCGCTCCCAGCCCCTGGCGGCGACGCTGGCCGACCTGCACCGCGACGGCACCGCAAACCGGTTGAGTCTCAGCGGCCTTGACGAGGAGGACGTGACCGCGTACGTCGCCGAGGCGGGCTATAACGACGAGGAACTCGCTCACGCATTGGCGTCGGTCACGGGCGGTAACCCCTTCTTCCTGATCGAGGCCCTGCGCCACGTCGACGAGAGTGGCGGGGTGTGGGATCAGAGCACCCTGCCACAGGGTGTACGAGAAGCCGTGAGCCGCAGACTTTCTCGGCTTCCGGTCGAGACCAACAAGGCGCTTGCCGCGGCCGCGGTCGTCGGTAGCCGGTTTGCCTTGGAGTTGGTCGAGCGGGTGGTCGGAGACGAACTCATCGACGCGTTCGACGAGGCGTGCCAAGCCGGTATCGTCATCGAAGAGCCGGGCGGCAACTACCGGTTCAACCACGCCCTCGTGCGCCAGTCGCTGCTCGCCGAGTTGGCATCGGTGCGGCGCATGCGATTGCACCAGCGCATCGCCGCGACTCTGGAGACGCTGCCGGGCACCGACGACGAGCTGCTGGCCGAGTTGGCTCATCACTATTACGAATGTGCCTGGGCTGGAAACGCGGCCAAGGCGGTCCTCTACTGCCGGCGTGCCGCAGACCAGGCGATGGCGAGACTCGCCTACGAAGGTGCGGCCGACCTGTACCGCCATGCCCTGCACTCGCTCGAGGAGCTTGACGACGAGCTGCCCGATCGCGACGACCAAACCGCCGAGCTACTGATTGCCCGCTGCGAGGCCCTGCTGGCCGCGGGTGACGTGACCTCTGCGGCGGGTGCGGTCTCTCAATTGCAGGAGACGACAATCGATTCGGCCCGGCTGACGTCATGGGCGACGTGCTTCGACGGCCAACTCTCCATGTTGATCCACCCCGAGCGATTGGACGAGGCGGAGGTCGCGTTGGGTGCGGCCGCCGCCAAACTCGCCCAACTGGACGACGCTGCCGGAGAAGCGAAGGCACATACCGTCCGCGCTGGGTGCCTCGCGCGGCTCGGGCGAATCGGCGACTGTGAAATCGCGCTCGACGACGCGTTGACCGCGGCACGGCGGGCCCGTGAACACCGGCGAGTGAACGCGGTGCTGGCGGGCGCGCCGCTCGCCGCGCTGTGGGGACCCAACCCGGTTCCGCGCGGGCGGGCGGTGTCTTGATGTGGTGCGGCTGTTGCGGATCACGACCGACTCCCCCGCGGTCGAAGCCACCTCGACCCGTTGTCAGGCCGTGCTGGAGGCTTTCCGCGGACGCGCCGCCGCGGCCCGGCGGATGATCGACTCGGCCCGGCGTACCGTCGTCGAGCTCGGCTTGCGCCACGCCCGACTCGAAGTCGAGCAGTTCGCCGGCATCGTCGAGCTCGTGGTAGGGGACCCTGCCGCGGCCGAGCCGTATCTGCGCAAGGCCTACAACGGCTTTCGACGCATGGGTCTCGACGCCGACACCGCCGAGACCGGTGCGCTGCTGGGCCGGGCCTGCCTCGCGCTCGATCGCGACGCCGAGGCAGACGAATTGTGTTCGGAAAGTGAGCGTCTCGCCGGGCACGCATTGAAGGCGTCGATGGGGTGGCGCACACTTCGGGCACACCTGCTGGCCCGCCGCGGTGACCACGAGGAGGCCCGGCGGGTTGCCGAGGCCGCGGTATCGTTGGCCGAGCGCACTGACGCCCTGGTTGACCACGGCGACGCTTGCCTCACGTTGGCAACCGTTTTGGGCGCTGCCGGCAATACAGTCGCGGCGCGAACCGCCGCCGAACAGGCGGTCGGGCTGTACGAGCGCAAAGGCGCTACAGCACTGGTGGAGATGGCGCGGGGTCTTCTCGACGAGCGCACGCTCCCGGCGCCTTCCGCTCGACCCGAGCCATCGCACGTCGGGTTCGACAATGCATGCGTGCAAGCGGTCGCTCGCGGAGATGCGGCTTTCCATCGTGGGGCTTTTGACGAGTTCGAGGGATGTTTCGCGGACGACATCCTCATCGAGAGTCGCCGCAAGATACTTGGTTTCGGCAAGACCGATCTTCGGTCTGGCCGGTGGCCATACGACGCACGACGTTCTCTCGAGATGGATGGAGCGGTTCAACTCCATCGCACAGTTGTCGCTGTGCGAGGCGAGCGGTTGGCGCTCTATCAAACGGAATTAGCCAATGCAGATGTCAGTCCCGGGGCGCCGCGCGGCGAGGTGCTCCAGTTAGTCGGCATCGACGAGGACGGTCGGTTCGCGCTGGATGTGTGGTTCGATGTCGACGACATCGATGGAGCGACTGCAGAACTCGACGCCGCGCACGCCCGGTTCGAAGCAGAGCGTCCGAAAGCACGACACCTGGAAAACGCGGCAGCCCGCATCTTCCGGCATGTCTGGTCGCACATGGCGACTCGCGACTGGGACGCGATCGCCCAAGCCGTGGCCAACGACTACATCGGCATCGATCGCCGCCGGGTCTTGAGTGCCGAGACTCAACATAGTCGCGATGTCGTCATCAGAGACCTAAAGGCGGCCGCCGAAGTTGGCTTCGCGATATCGATGGTGAGCGCCATGGCTATTCGCGGGGAGCGTCTCGTGTTGGCACGAACTCGCGCCTGCGGCAACGATCCGGAAACGGCACAAAACGATGCTCTTAACGTCGTTGAGATCGACGCTGATGACCGCATCGCGATCGTCGTAACGTATGACCTCGAAGACTTCGATGCCGCCATCGCTGAGCTCGATCATCGTTACCTCGCCGGCGAAGCGGCCCCCCACGCTCACACGTGGTCTGCGATCGCTGATGCTTTCGCGACACTCAACCGACACGAAATTCCCCCCATGGCGCCGGATTGGGTAACAGTCGATCACCGGCCGGTCGTCGCGATCGGACCACATGAACTAGAGACATACCTGCATTCCGCATGGGATGCCATGCCAGGAATCACCGCCTACGTCGAGGTTGTACACCAGCTTTCCGACATCGGAGCAGTCGTCAGCCATGCGGCGCACGGGACATCGCAAGAGGGCTTCGATGCCGAATGGCGAATGATTGAGCTGCTGACCGTCAAAGACGAGATGCTAAGCCGCGGCGAGATATTCGCCGAGACGGACATCGAAGCCGCGCTCGCGCGGTTCGAGCAGCTCAGCCTGTCGACCCATCGGTTGGAAAATGCGGCGACACTCGTCTTCGACCGCTTCTGGTCGCATTACGCGGCCCGTGACTGGGCGGCGCTGGCTGAAACCCTCGCCGAGAACGTTTCCGGTATGGATCGCCGACGGGTCGTGAATGCCGGGATGCGGCGTGGCCGAGATGCCGTGATCGACGACCTGCGGGTGGCTGCCGACCTCTTCACGATCTCGATGGTTGACGTCGTGGCGCTGCGCGGCGAGCGCCTCGCTCTCGGACGCGTCCGCGCCGCCGGCGGCGACCCAGAGACAGTACAAAACGATGCCTTCAATGTCATCGAGATCGACGCTGACGAACGGATCACATTGGTCGATATCTTCGACCTTGACGACGTCGACGCGGCATTCAACGATCTCGACGCGCGCTATCACACCGGCGAAGCGGCACCATGCGCACACACATGGGTGAGAACCACTGAGAACTACGCCGCGTTGAGCCGGCACGAACTACCCCCGATGACAGCCGACGCCGTGACGATTGATCACCGCCGAGCGGCCGCATTCGCGCCAGGCGAATTCCTCCAATACCTTCGTACCGCGATCGATCAAAGCCAAAGAACCAACATCCACCCCACGGTCGTGCATCGGCTGAATGAACGCGGCACGGTCATCACTCATACGGCGCATGTGATCTCGCGCGACGGCTTCGAGGCCGAGTTCCAAGACGTCATCGTGTGCACACTCGAGGGCGACATGGTCAATCACTTCGAACTCTTTGACGAGGCAGATCTCGACTCGGCGATCGCACGGTTCGACCAGCTCAGCCTGCCGGCGCATCGGCTGGAAAACGCGGCAACCCGAATGGCCGAGCAGTTCCTGGCACATTATCGGGTTCACGACTGGGATTCCATGGCGGAGCTCCTCAGCGAGGATATGTGCTCAGACGATCGCCGTCGGGTGGTAAATTCCGGGATTCGGAGCGGCCGACATGTCGAGATAGCGAATTGGCGTGGGACCGCCGATATCTTGAGCACCAATGTCGGGTGGACCGTGGTCGCCACCCGCGGGGAACACCAGGCGCTCCTTCGTTTCGTCTTCGAGGGGCAGGGACAAGCGACTGCGGCGTTCCAGGTCTCGGGGCTCACCATGATCGAGGTCGACTCGGATGAGCAGATTGTCGCGCTTGTCACGTTCGACCTCGACGATCTCGACGCCGCCTTCGCAGAGCTCGATTCCCGTTATGTTGCAGGCGAAGCGAGTGCTCACGCGCGCACGTGGTCGGTGATCACGGAAGTTTTCGCAGCGCTCAACAGACACGAGCGGTTACCGATCGCCCCGGACTTCGTGAACATCGACCACCGCCAAACGGTGTCGTTCGCCCCCGGCGAGCTGATTGCCTACGTCGGTACCGGGGTCGAAATCGACCAAGCTACAACTCATATCGAGGCTGTGCATCGGTTGAACGAGCGCGGAGCGGTCGTCACCTACGTGGCGCGTGGAACCTCCCACGACGGCTTCGACGCCGAATGGCGGGCGATCACCCTTTCGATGGTCGAAGGCGACAAGGTCAGCCGCTGTGAAATCTTCGACGAGGCAGCCCTCGACGCGGCACTCGCCCGATTTGAGGAACTAATCGAGCCAGCAGGCCGGTTGGAAAACACGGCAACCCAAGCGGCTGCGCGCTTTGTGGCGCACTTCGCCGCCGGCGACTGGGCCGGCATGGCTGAGACATTCGCCGACAATTTTGCCAGCGACGATCGCCGCCGGGTCATAGGCGCGGGCGTCCGCCGCGGTCGGGATGCGGAGATGGCGGACCTGCGGTCGATTGCTCACGTCGGGATCACCAATGTGACATCGACTCCCATTGCGACGCGGGGCGACCGCCTTGTCCTCACCCGTGGATGCCTCTCGCTCCACGATCAAGGACCCAAGTCGTTCTTCACAGAGTCGCTCACCGTCGTCGAAGTCAACGCCGACGATCAATTCGTGGCATTAGTTTCATTCGACCTCGACGACATCGACGCCGCCTTCACGGAACTCGACGCCCGATACCTCGCCGGCGAAGCGGCCGCGCATGCGGGCACGTGGTCGGTCGTCGCGGAAGGTTATGCCGCGCTCAACCGCCGCGAACTACCGCCGGTGACAACGGATTTGGTGAGCGCCGACCACCGCCGGGTGGCGCCATTCGCGCCCGGCGACCTCGTCGCATACATCCACGCTCTGTTGGATCAGGTTCCCGGCGTGAACTTCCGCGTCGAGGCGGTCCACCGGTTGAGTGACCTCGGGGCGGTCGTCACTCACGCATTGCATGGGACGTCGCAAGAGGGCTTCGACGCCGAATGGCGCGGCATCCACGTCGCGACCGTCGAAGGCGACTTGGTCAACCGCAGCGAGACGTTCGACGAGGCAGACCTCGACGCCGCGATCGCTCGCTTCGAACAGCTCAGCCAGCCAACCCGAGTCCTGGAAAACGGCGCACGCAGAGTGAGCAAGGACTTCCTGAATCGTTTCGAGACCGGTGACTGGGACGGCCTGTCAAGGATGCTGGCCGAGGGTTATTCGAACGATGACCGGCGGCGCATGGTGGGCGTGGGAGTCCGACATGGACGGAATGCCGAGATCATCAACATGCAGGCGATCGCCGATGTATGGCTGAGACACTTGAAGTCGACAGCATTGGCGACTCGTGGGGAGCGACTTGTCCTGCTGATGATCGGCGCTGTGGCCAAGGATCAAGGCAACGAAGAATTCTTCCTTGATGTGCTCGCAATCGTCGAGATCGACGCCGACGAGCGGATCGCCGCGGTCATCACGTTCGACGCGGACAACATCGACGCCGCCTTCGCCGAGCTCGATACCCGCTACCTCGCCGGCGAAGCTGCTGCCCAGTCTGACACGTGGTCCGCCATCGTGGAAGCTTACGCCGCGATCAATCGGGGCCAACTCCCTTTGACCACAACTGACTTCGAGGATATCGACCGTCGGCGCGGGGCCACGATGGCCCCCGGCGAACTGCTCGACTTCCTTCGTAGTGCGCTGGATCAGACCAGCGGCCTCACCGTTCGAATCGCTGCGGTGCATCGGCTAAGCTCGCAGGGCGCGATCATCACCCATGCCGCGGTCGGGACCTCGCCCGAGGGCTTCGAAGCCGAGTGGCGCGAGGTCAGCCTGCTGAGGACTGAGGGCGACATGCTCAGCCGCTGCGAGGTCTTCGACGAAGCCGATGTCGACGCCGCACTCGCGAGGTTCGACGGACTGCGCTCGCAGCTGCGGCGGCCGAAAAGTGCCACCAGCCAAGTAGTCAAAGACTTTGAGGTGCACTACGCGGCGCGCGACTGGAGCGCGATGGCTGAGATCCTCGCGGTCGACATTGCCGTCGACGATCGCCGACATGGGGTCAATGCCGGGATACGACACGGCCGGGATGCCGCGATCGATGATTTACAAGCCAGCGTGGCAGCTGGGTTCAAGAGCTCAACGTCTACCGTCGTGGCGACCCGCGGTGAGCGCCTGGCGCTTACGCGAGTCCGCATGTCCGAGGGGGGCCATCGCCCCGAAGCGTTCCAGGTCGATGTGTTCCACGTCCTCCAGGTCGACACCGAAGGCCAGGCCGTGGCGGTAGTGATCTTCGATTTCGACGATATCGACGCCGCCTTCGCGGAACTCGACGCCCGCTACCTCGACGGCGCGCGCGCCTCCCACGCACACACCTGGTCGATAATCATGCACGGCTATGCCGCGCTGAATCGGGGTGAAATGCCCGAAAGCACGGATGATTTGGTAGACTTCGACCATCGTCGCGGGGCAACGCTGGAGCCTGGCCGTCTGATGGACTACCTTCGTGCAGCGCTGGACGACTCGGTGGGCAACAGCCTGTGCATCCTGGCCGTTCACCGGTCGACCAGTCGTGGCGCGGTCGTTACCCATGTGGCGAAGGGCACGTCGCGTGACGGCCTCGACGCCGAATGGCGCATCACCAGCGTCTATACGATTGATGGCGATCTGATCAATCACTGCGAGATGTTCGACGAGGCGGACCTCGAGATGGCGCTCGCCCGCTTCGAGGAACTCGCCCGGTGAGCGAACCGAGAACTTCTGACAACAGCGCTTGCCGATTTGCTGGCACCGTGGAATCGCCCGAGCGCGAGCCTACTTTTGCGGATAAGGGATCGGCGATCGGAGGGCGACGATGACCGCGGGGACGACGACGGGGACACACCTGCGCTCGAAAAGGCGCTCGAGGATCTGTGTTGGGGCGCTCGCGGCTGCCCTTTCGTCCGGCGCCGCGCTCTTTCTTCGGCGGCGAGCTGACACTCTCGCCGAAACCGGTGTTCTTCATAACCAACAAGACGGCCTTGACCACGATGCGGCGTCTGGTCAAATTTGCCGCGCAGGGCAATCCCGCTGCGGTGCCAGGGATTCTGGCGTCCGCGGTACGTGGCTAATCGTCAATCGGTGTGAGTCGCCGGCTCCTCGGGAGTCCAGGCCGGCGGCTGGCCTGGCTGCCCAGGGAACAGGAAGTCGACGAAAGCAGAGGCAGTGGGTTGCGGTTCATGATTGGCCAACCCGGGCCGCTCGTTGGCTTCGATGAAGGCGTAGTCGACTGCCGGTGACGTCGGGAACGATCAAATCGATGCCCGTCACCGGGATGCCGATCGCCTCGGCCGCCGCCACCCCGACCCGACACAGATCCTCATGCACCTGGGCGGTCACATCATGGATCGTGGCGCCCTGATGGAGATTGGCGGTACGGCGAACACGGAGTCGAATTCCTTCGGGCAGAACGTCGTCCAGCGTCCAACCGGCATCGCCGACCGTCGCCTCGGTGAGGTCGTCGAGTGGGATGCGGGACTCGCCCCCGGTGGCCGCGGAGCGCCGCCGACTCTCGGCGGCAATGAGGTCTCGCACACTGTGCTCCCCCGTGCCGATGATCTCCGGGGGCACCCGCAGCGCCGCGGCAATCACCCGGCCATCGATCACCACTAATCGAAGGTCGTCGCCTTTTACCCGCTGCTCGATCAGCACCTCCGGGTATTGCTCGCGCGCTCGTGCCAGGGCCGTCGTGAGCTCATCTTCGGCGACGACACCGACGGTGATGCCCTTACCCTGTTCTCCGCGAGTCGGTTTGACGACGACCTCTTCGACCTCGCGCAGAAAAGCGTAGTCGTCATCGTTGAAAGTGGCCAGGCGGGCCCGCGGCACGGTGATGCCCGCCTCCGAGACCAGGCGCCGGGTCAGGCGCTTGTCGTCGCACCGGCACATCGCGATGGCCGAGGTGAACTCCGACAGCGACTCGCGAGTGATCAGGCTGCGGCCACCGAGAGACAGTCGCATCTCGCCGGTCTCGGCATCAAGAACCTCGACCCGGATTCCACGTCGCAGCGCCTCATCGGCGATGATCCGCGCGTACGGGTTGAGGTCGTCCACGGTCTCCGGGGGCGGGCTGAACAGCGGCTCGTTGATGGCATTCTTCCGCTTGATCGCCAGCACCGGAACGCGGCGAAATCCCAGCTTTTCGTAGAGGGCGATGGCGGCGGCGTTATCGTGGCCGACCGACAGGTCCATGTAGGCGCGACCCGCACTACGGAAGTGCTCGGCCAGCGTGCGGGTCAGGGCTTCGCCCATGCCGGGCAACCCAGCTGCCGGGTCGACCGCCAGTGTCCACAGGCTCGACCCGTGTTCGGGGTCGGAGAACAACATCTCGTGGTCGACGCCGGTCACGGTGCCCACCACTTCGCCATCCTCGTCGCGCACCGCGACCAGGTAGGTCACCGCGTCTGCGTGCAAATGGTTGTCCCAGATCGTGTCCACCGGCGCCGGGACCATCCCGCATCGCACAAACACCCGATTCATCGCATCGGCATCGGCGGGGTCAACGAGCGTGCGCACCGTCACGCCCAGCGGAGACGGCGCCAACTCTTTCTCGTGTTCAGGAGTAAAGCGCAGCCGATAGGTGTGACTGGGATCGATGAAGAGCTCGGTTGGCGCCCTCGCGACCACCACGTGGGACTCGCGCGCGTAGATGCAGATGTCGCGGCGCCCCGGCGCTTCTCGGCGCAGCGCCTCGGCCAGCGTGTCGGGATCGGCAAACGTCTGGCCGAAGATCAGTCGGCCCAACCCAATTCCAGGTCGACATCCTTGGCCATCGCGTCCACCAGGTGGGGCGGTGACGCATCGTGCAAGCCGAGCGTAATCGCCTCGGGATGGTCGTCTGAAGGGTCGAGGACCGTCATGCGGCAGGCCCTGTCACACCGTGACGCTGCAACCACAACTCGAGTAGGCCGATCTGCCAGAGTTCATTGCCGCGCAACGGCGTCAGCCTCCCGTTGGGGTCGGCCAGCAGCGCGTCGACCGCCTCGGCGGCAAACAGTCCGCGTTCCTTGGCGATTGGCGCGTAAAGCGCGTCCCGGACCAGATCGAGATAGGGACCCTGAAGGTGAGTCAGCGCGGGAACCGGGAAGTACCCCTTGGGCCTATCGATGACTTCCGACGGGATCACCTGTCGCGCAGCCTGTTTGAGCACACCCTTGCCCTCGTGCGCGATCTTCAGTTCCGGCGGGCAGGTCGCGGCCAGCTCGACCAACTCGTGGTCGAGAAAAGGGACCCGGCCCTCCAAACCCCAGGCCATCGTCATGTTGTCGACCCGCTTCACCGGGTCGTCGACGAGCATCACCATCGTGTCCAGCCGCAGCGCGCGATCGATGCCGGTTTCGGCGCCGGCGCGAGTGAAATGCTCGCTGACGAATAGCCCGCTGGGATCGCCGGGTGCGTGTTTCCCCGGACCCAACATGGCCCCGACGCTCGCCGCGTCGCGATCGAAGAAGGCGCCGCGGTATTCGGCGACGGCCCCTTCCACGGACGCCGCGGCCGGCGAACCCATCGGCGGATACCAGTGGTAGCCGGCGAACACTTCGTCGGCGCCCTGACCCGACTGCACAACCTTGACGTGTTTGGCTACCTCCTGGCTCAGCAGGTAGAAGGCGACGCAGTCATGGCTGACCATCGGTTCGCTCATCGCGCCGATGGCACCGTCGAGCGCGGGCAGCATCCGATCCGTTCCGATGCGGATCTGATGATGATCGGTGTCGAAGCGTTCGGCCACGATGTTCGAGTACTGGAATTCGTCGCCCTGGACGTCCCCCACCGACTCGAAGCCGATCGAGAAGGTCGCAAGGCCGTGTTGACCCGCCTCGGCGAGCAGGCCGACGATCAGGCTCGAGTCCACGCCGCCGGACAACAGGCATCCGACCGGCACATCGGCGACGAGTCGGCGCTCGACCGCTGTCCGCAGCGACGCGAGCACGGCGTCTTCCCAGTCCCGCTCCGACCAGTCAGAACGATCCGCTTGCCTGCTGAAGTCGGGCGTCCAGTAGGTCTTGGTGGTAGTCCGACCGTCGGGCTCGATGGCTATGAGCGAAGCGGGCGGCACCTTGCGCACGCCGCGCAGGATCGTCAGCGGCGCGGGCACCACCGAGTGAAATGTCATGTAGTGATGCAGCGCGACGGGATCGATCCGGGTGTCTACACCGCCGCCGGCCAGCAACGCCGGCAGCGTCGAGGCGAATCGGATGCGATTGCTGTCCTGGGTCAGGTACAGGGGTTTAATGCCGAGCCGGTCCCGGCCAAGCAACACCCGGCCGCTGTCGCACTCGACGATGGCGAACGCGAACATGCCCTTGAGACGGCTGACGAAGTCGTCGCCCCAGCGATGATAGGCCTTGATCAAGACTTCGCTGTCGCTAGTCGAAAAGAATCTGTAACCGTGGCTTTTAAGTTCCTCGCGCAGTTGCTTGTAGTTGTAGATGCAACCATTCCACGCGATCGTCAGGCCCAGATCGGAATCGACCATCGGTTGAGCGCCGTGCTCCGTCAGGTCAATGATCTTCAGTCGACGATGTCCCAGCGCAACGCGCCCCTGCGACCACACGCCCGCACCGTCCGGCCCCCGCGGTGCCATCACCGCAACCATGGCCGAAACCGCAGCTACGTCGGGCACCCGATCGTCGAGTCGCACCTCACCGGTGGCTCCGCACATCAATCGAGCCTAACCGCGTTGCCCAGAAAAGGAGATGCCGGGACCGCGGCTACGTGCCGGACCCGTTCGGATTGGGTGCAGCCAGCCCTGGTCAAACAGAGCCGTCGCGCACCGCTACGACAGGCCACCGATCAGGCGCGCCGTTGAGTTGGTGACTGCCGCGAACGCCGAACGCGAGCCGGGATCCCGAGTGGCGGGAACGCCGGATACCACAACCTCATCGGGCTGTGAACGCAACGCCGGCGGCAATCCACCCCTTTTGTTAAACGGCGCTCAAACCGCCGTTCACCCGGGCCGGTGCTAGCGGTGAATCGTATTGCCGCTGCGTCGGATTCGGCGATAGGGTAGGGACCATGATCAACAACAGCATCGGGGCAATATTCATCGGCCACGGCGGCGGAGCCGGCGGCGGACGTGGTGGCGGCGCGGGTGGTGGTCGCGGCGGCGGCGCCGGCGGCGGACGTGGTGGCGGCGCTGGTGGTGGTCGCGGCGGCGGCGCCGGCGGCGGACGCTAAATCCCGAGCCCTTTTCCATTGCGCCCCTTCGCTTCTCATCGCGTAGTTGCGGGGCCGCCAAATCTGCGCTGCGTATCCCGTTACGGCATTGAGGGGTTCGCTGACTTATCGGGACGTCCCCAACAAAGTACGACTCGGTGATCCGGGCGGTTACGACGCGGTGCGCCCAACCCTTGCTACGTCAAATCCTCCCTGGAGTGCTTTGCTGATCGCTGCCTGGATGGGATTTGTCTGATTGCAAGTATTGCCAGTGCGCGATGAGGCTGCGATATCCGGACCCGCGACTCACCCGCGAAACGAGTGGCTGGAAGACTGCTGGCATGCAAGCGATCAGCGGCACGGTGCGTTCGGCCTCCCCCCAGGACGCGGCCGCCTGCGTTGCGATTTACCGGCCGTATGTCGAGAACACGTCGATCAGTTGGGAACTCGAGGCCCCCACCACGGACGAGATGGCTTCGCGCATCGCCAACGCCCAAAAGGCGCACGAATGGCTAGTTCTCGAACGTGACGATCAGGTCATCGGCTTCGCCTACGGCCACGCATTGATCAGCCTGCCCTCCTTCAAATGGTCATGTGAGACGGGCATTTACATCAGCGGCGACCGTCACCGCGCAGGCTGGGGACGCCGACTTTATTCGGAAGTGCTGCACCGGCTAGCCGAGCGCGGCTACCGCAGGGTCTTCGCCGGCATCACCCAACCCAACGAGACGAGTAACGCGTTTCACCGGTCCCTCGGATTCGAGGACATCGGCGCCTGGCCGCGGGTTTATTTCAAGAACGAGCGCTGGCACGACGTCGCGTGGATGCAACTCGATCTGGGACCCGGCGAGCAACAGGACCCGCCGCGAGCACTCGGCTAACTCCCGATTGTGTTGCGAGGCAGCCGTATAGCGCGGCTCTCACTTGCGGGTACGCAACGCGACGTAATACTCATGCCGCCGGGTATTGTCGACGGTGTAGCTGACCGCCTTCGTGACGCCATCATGGTCGACGTCCACCCAGCGCTCGGTGCGCTGGCGCTCAAATTCGCTCCAGGACGTCACCGTGAACCGCTCGAGGAACGAGTTGGGTTCCTCGACACTGTGATAAAGCCGCCAACTGTGGCCGCCAGTTCGCAACCGTGATTGCCTGACATCCCGCATTGCTTCGACGAATTCGTCGAGATTCTCGGGCGGCACGTGGTAGCGGACCGCCACCAGCACGGGGCCGTCTTGCGGGCATGGTTCGAACACGAGCGTCGGTGTCGGCCAGGCGCTGGAAACCTCGACGCTCACCGTCCCGGTGCATGGCCGCAGCCCAAGCGCGGTGACGCTGAGGGCAGCCCCGCCCAGCGCGACCGCCGACCAAAGCATCGCGTCGTCAAGGCCCCACCGCGTGGCCAGGGCACCCCACAGATAGGCGCCAAGTGCCTGAGATCCGGTAGAGACCAACAGGTAGACCGACAATCCACGAGCTCGAACCCATCGGGGCAATGACAGTTGCGCGGCCGCATTCAGCGTCGTCAAGGTGATCAGCCACGCCATCCCCGACAAGATCAAGAATGGAATCGCAGCCGCGAACGGCAGCCAGACCACGGCCAGCGGCGCAAGACCGTATGCAGCGGCCGAGACTGCGAGCAGCACGTTGTCCGACATTCTGGCGTGCAACCGCTCGGCAGCTATGACTCCGAGTATGGCGCCAAAACCGATGGCCCCCAGCGCCACACCGTAGCCGCCGGCGCCCAAGTGCCACTTGTGCGCGGCGGCCACCGGCAGCAAAGCGAGGATAGCCGAGGCAGGAAACAGGAAAAGGGCTGTCCGCAACAGGATCCTGCGAAAAATCGGACTGTTCTCGATGTATTGCAGCCCGGTGATGATGGCCGGACCGATGCGTTCCCGCTCGAGTGGCACGATCTGCTTCGGCCGATTCCACATTCGCAAAGCAACGATGATCGCCGAGAAAGATACTGCGTTGATCGCGAAGACGGCCGACGGGCCGAGCCATGCCACCACGACGCCGCCGATGGCTGGCCCAATCGCGCGGGTGGAGTTGGCCGAGACGCTGCCCAAGACCGACACCGCCGGTATTTGCTCCCGCGGGACAACCTCGGGCTGAATTGCCTGCCAGGCCGGTCCGGTCAACGCGGCAGCGAACCCGATGGCCAAGGTGAACATCAACAGCGCGGTCGGGGTGAGGCGACCAAGGTTCGTCAGCAGCGCCAAGGCGAGTGCCACCAGCACGGCATACGACTGCAGAACGATCAGCAACCGACGCCGATCGAACAGATCGGCAAGTACTCCGGCGAACAAGCCCAGCAATAGCGTCGGTCCCAAACTCGCCGTCTGAACCAACGCCACGATGACATCACTGCTGTGGTTTTCCACCAGGAACCACTGCGCCGCCACCGCCTGCATCCAGGTGCCGATATTCGAGATGAACTGGGCGATGAACAGACCCCGGTACACGCGATTGCGCAACGGCGCCCACGTCGACGGCTTTCCGCCGCCGGCACGCTCCTGGTCCGGAATCACCACAGAGTCGATGGTCGACAACCCCTCTGTACTGCCAGGACTCAGCAACGTAGTCGACTGGCGCTTTCCGATATGTGGCCGACGTCTGTCACGTCGTCCACGGAAAAGAAGTTTATGACACAGCTGCGCAGCGTTCGCGCCGCTGATCCTCGTCGCGGGCATGGTTATGTCAACACCGAAGTGGCGGCGAAGAATCCAAAGATAGAGCCGCTAACCTGCCGCCCGCACGAACGGCTTCGGTTCAGTGCGCCAGCGATGCGCCAGGGGTCGACGGTACGGGGCCCGATTGTGGGGACGTTTTCGGCAGCCGCAGCACCGCGACCAGCACAGCGACGCCCGCGACGTTACAGACGGCCCACAACGCGAGATACCAGAACGACCGGAATTCCGGTCCGAAAAACAGCGTGAGGGCCACAAACCAGCAATTGATCATGCCGAGGTAGCCCCACCACACCACCGGGGCCGTCCCGGCAGTGCTGCGGCGGCGCATCAGGATTCCGATATACATCAACGGGAGCGCGGTGTTCGCGATGGAGAAATAGGCGATCGCGATCGGGTCAGCCATCAAATGATTGAGGAAATTCCAGACGATGACCGCAACGACGGCCCCGGCCACCATCAGTGCCGCGAACTGGCCCGGAGTCGCCGACGGCAGCAGTTCTTTCCTGCCGTACTGGATCGCCTGCACGATGTAGGCGACCTCGAACGTGACAGTCAAAACCAGTGCGCACCAGAATAATTCGACATACCAGTGGTGGTATGTGTGAAACCAGGTGTGGTAGTGAGCCACGAACGACCCATCGCCGGCAAACCAGAACAGGGTGCAGAAGATCGGGATCGAGTACACCTTCTCGCGCCGGGCGATCACGTATGCGGCGAAGAACCAGGTGTAGTTGAAGATCATCGCCAGCGCGCATAACGCCAAGATCCCAACCATGTGATGGTCGATGGCGGTCAGGGTCTGTCGTCCGTCATACATTCGCGAAATCCTAAGGAGTTGACGTCAGAAAGCGAACGATCACTTGCGTGCACTTTCGTCGGCATTGGTGAATCGACGCACCGACATCAGCTGGAAGTCAGAATCCATACCGGCACCTCCGAAGCCCTAAAAGTGAACGATCACTATCGTAACTCGCGATATTGAGACGAACAAGGATCCGGCTTTATCAATGAAGCGCGAAGGGCTTGCCGGCCGCCTTCGCCGATAGGGTGACTCTCATGTCCGGCACTGATCGGGAATTGAGCGGTTCACTACAACCGATCTATCTGCTGGCGGACAGTCAGCTGCTGTTCTGGAAGCAGCGGGACCGACCATTGCTCGACACGGCACTCGATGGGTTGACTCGGGACACCCCGCCCAACGCGGCCTACATCGGTGCGTCCAACGGGGACAGCCCCCAGTTCTACGAAATCTTCGAGGCGGCGATGGATGCGATTGGAATCAGCAACCGTCGGATGATCGGTTCGTCGTTCGGCCCAGACGACCGCGCCTTCCTGGAAGCCGCGGAGTTGATCGTCTTGGCAGGCGGCGACGTGCGTCTCGGCTGGACCACGTTCGAGAGGACCGGGATGAAAGAGGCGATCCGCGGCCGCTACGCCGATGGAGCGATCCTGGTGGGTATTTCGGCCGGCGCGGTCCAGCTGGGAGAGTACGGAATCGTCGAGGCTTCCGAATCCGCTGCGGCCGAGCTGTTCGACGTGTTCAAGCTCGTCCCGACGATTGTCGACACGCACGACGAGCGTACGAATTGGGCGCGGCTATCCCGCGCAATTGTGTCGCTGCAGGGAGCAGCCACGGGGCTCGGAATCCCGTCCGGAGGCGGAGTCGTCGTCCATCCGGACGGCACCTTCGAGCCGCTGCGCCGACCCGCGCACGAATTCCGTTTCGAGGGCACACACGTCACGGGCGCACTGCTTTGGGCCGAAGACTAGGTGCTGCACCACTTTTAGGCGTTATCGTCGCCTGCCTGTGCGGCTTCGAGGGTCGCAACCTTGTCCAGACCGGTGATCGTGAGGACCCGAACCAGCAAGCGGTGGACGATGATGTGCAGGCCGTCGACTTTGTCTGCATGGTCGAAAAGCGCATTGATTCCCGCGCTATCCAGATATTTGACGGTGCTGAGATCGATGGTGATCGGCCTTCGAGTCCCCGCGCTCGCCGTGCCGAGTACTTGAATGAGCTGGGCGACATTACTGAGATCGATTTCCCCCGTCGCGGTCACCCGCGGGTTCCCGTCAGGGCCGGTGTCTGTCTTCAGCGTGAGCTCTGCGGGCATTAGGCGATCCTCGCGTACAAGTGAACGGTGGTGCCGGCTTCAGTGGAGCGAATCGTGATGTCCTCCACGAGGCCCCGCATCAGGGTGATACCGCGGCCCCGGTTGGCTCCAGGGATGTTGCGCGGCGTCTTCCAGGTGCCGCCGTCGGCGACGGTGACGTGTAGCGCGTCGACGACCGCGGTCGCGCGTAGCGAGACGGTGCCCGCGCGTTGATCGCGGTAACCGTGTTCGATTGCGTTGGCGACGGCCTCACCGACGGCGGTGAGCACGTATTGAATCTGATCGGGTTCGACACCCGCCCGGGCCAGCCAGCCGCGCAGCGCATCACGGCTCGGAGCGAGATGATCGACGTCGGCGTCGAACTGCATGGACAGTGGAGCAGGCTGCCGATAGAGCAGCGTGGCCACATCGTGCAGGTAGCCGCCCCCAGGTTCGAGCCGGACCATCAGATCGTCCGCCATCTCATCGAGCGACTGGAACCGACGGTCCTGAATCAGATCGGTCGCGCTGGAGATACCTTCATCGATCGAGCGGCCGCGACGTTCGACCAGGCCATCGGTGTAGAGCAACAACGTCGACCGCGCCGGCATCGTCACGCGGACTTCGGGCCGCAACCAGTCGGGTCGAAGCGCCAGCGGCAGACCATGCTCGCCATCGAGCTGCTCGGCAGTTCCGTTGGCGTGCACCATGATCGGCGGCGGATGACCCGCATTGGAGTACGTCAGATCCCCCGTGTCGACAGTGAGCACCGCACAGAATGCGGTGGTGCACCGCGCGCCGGGCAAACGCGCGGCGAAGCGGTCCAAACCCGCGAGGACCGCACTTGGGCCGAGCTGCTCAAGTAGCAGCGCACGGCACGCGCTGCGGAGCTGACCCATCACCGTCGCGGCGGCCAAGCCGTGGCCGACACAGTCACCGACTATCAACGCGACGCGCCCGTCGTCGAGATCGACGACGTCGTACCAGTCACCGCCAACCTGGAGCGGATGGCTGGCCGGGTGATACCGGACCGCGAAGCCCCCGGGCAGAGTTGCCGGGCCGAGCATCGCATGCTGCAGCGCCAGGGCTGTTTCGCGTTGTTCGTCCAACTGATAGACGCGGTGCAGGCCTTGACTGAGCCGCCCGCCCAGCACCTTCAGCAGATTGTGATCCTCCGAACTGAACGGGCGCAGCTCTACCAATTCGATCCACACGACGAGCACGCCGAGGGGGTGCTGCAGCGAGATGCCCGCGGTGCCAGCCTCTCCGGCGACCGTGGTCAGCAGGTCGGAATCGCGGAGCGCCTCGATCTGCAGCCGGTGGCGCGTCGGCAGTTCATCCCAGCTAGAAGGCTCACCGGCATACACCAGCGCCGGCGGCTCGTCGCGGGGAACGTCGCGGGCGAACGTCGCGGCCAAAACGCGGCGCGCGTTCCACGTCCGTCGTAGTTCTCCGATCGCGCCCCGCAGGGTGTCGTCAAGCGTATCTGCTTGTGCTAGTTGCTGGTTCAGCGCCGCCAGGGCAAGTTGGCTCTGCACGATGTAGTGCTCGGCCGTGATGTCACGCAGGGTGCCGACCGTTATCCGGCCGCCGGTGTCCGGGTCGTCCACATGATTGAAGCTGGCCGCGACCCACAGCCGGTGCCCGTCCCGGTGCACTACCGGAGCCGCGAAAGAGCCTTGGGTTTCGTTCAGCAGCTGCTCGAAGACGCCTTGGACTTGCCGGTTCGCTTCGGGATCGGCCGCCGCGTCCGGCCACCAGGGATGGGGCGCGCCGTACGGCAACTGTTCGGGGCCATAGCCCAGGATCTCGCTGAACGCGGCGTTGACCTCGATTACGGCACCGTCTTCGTCGCAGACGAAGAACCCTTCCTGCAGCGAATCCACCAGGGCGGTGCGCCACTGGGCGTGGTGGCTGCGCAACCGCGACAGCTCGACGTTGGCCCGGACCCGGGCGAGGAGTTCGGCGGCGGCGAACGGCTTGACGAGATAGTTGTCCGCCCCGGCGAGCAAGCCTTCGATGGAGGCTTCCTGTCCCGCGCGTTCGGACAGCAACAACACGGGCAGCGCGGCGGTGCGCGAGTCATTCCGCAACGCCCCGAGCAGTTGCAGACCGTCGAGCTCGGGCATCATGACGTCGCTGATGACCAGGTCGGGAATCTGCGCGCGGATGGTGTCCAACGCCTGGCGCCCGTCGGTGACGCCGGTGACCTGGTAGCCGGACGTCTGTAGCAGGCTGGTCAGGTATTCACGCATGTCGGCGTTGTCGTCGGCGATCAACACGCGCGTCCGTGCGCCGTCCTTCCCGGCGGGCGCGGCGGCGGTCATCATCGCGGTTGTGCCGGCGTCGGAAGGTTGGGCGCTGGTATCGCCCGGAAGCCAGCGCAACGCTTCCTGGACAAACGGTTCGGCGATCGCGCCGGATGTCGGACGGCCCACCGGCGGAGCCGAGACCTCGTCGATCGGAAGATGCGCCGAGCCGAAGGCCAGGCGGACGACGAAGCTGGTCCCGACGCCCTCCTGGCTGTCGACGGAGATGGTGCCGCCATGCAGGCCGACGAGTTCCTTGACCAGAGCCAGCCCGATCCCGCTGCCCTCGGTGGAGCGCGCGCGTGCGTTTTCGATGCGGTGGAAACGCTCGAAGAGCCGCGGGATTTCGGCAGCGGGTATGCCGACGCCGGTGTCGGTGACCGTGACGATGGCGTCGGTCTCGTCGCGGCTTACGGCGATTCCGACAGTGCCGTCGAAAGTGAACTTCAACGCGTTGGAGAGCAGGTTGAGGATCACCTTCTCCCACATCTCGCGATCGAGATAAACGGGTTCGCCGAGTGGCGGGCAATCCACCGTGAACGCCAGGCCGGCCCTCTCTATGACCGAACGGAACACGCTTGCCAAATCCGCTGTGACAGTTGACAAGTCGACAGGCTCGAATCGCGCCTTCATTCGCCCCGCTTCGATGCGCGAAAAGTCCAGCAGCGTGTTCACAAGCTTCGCCAACCGCAAGCCGTTGCGGTGAATGAGTTCCAGTTCCTGACGCGCCTGCTCGTCCAACCCGCTTGCCCGGCCGCGCAACTCGTCGACGGGGCCGAGGATCAAGCTGAGTGGAGTGCGGAATTCGTGGCTGACGTTCGAGAAGAACGCCGTCTTCGCCCGGTCGAGTTCGGCCAGCTCCTCGGCGCGCTGCTGTTGAGCCTGATAGCTGCGCGCGCTGCCCACCCCCGCAGCGATGTAACCGGCCACCAGCTCCACAAAGCCGCGATAGCCGTCGTCGAGCGGGCGGTACCGGTTCAGCCCGGCCACCAGGAATCCGACAGGTTCTCCGCCCTGCTGTAGCAGCGGCACCACGAGCGCCTGACCGGGCGGCTCCGACCAGGCGCCGGTAGGCAGCTCCAACGAATCGCCATCGAGCTCGATCAGTTCGGTCGCACCCTGCGCCAACTTCTCGATAGGCCACGCGGAAAGGCCGTCGGCGGGAAGTATTCGCGGCACCGCGGGATGCGCGGGCTCGATTCCGCTGACCCCGGCCAGCAACGCCTCGCCGTGGTCACCGAACAGATAGGTCGTCGTGAAGGGAAGGTCGTACGGATTGTTCGCGAGTTGCCGGGCCGCGTGGTCCAGCATCTGACGTTCGGTGCGCACGACGCTCGGGTCGGAACCAAGGTCGCGCAGCGTCGCCATCCGGCGCTGGGCGATCACCCGCTCGGTGTCTTCCCGGACCACACAGAGCATCCCGACGATGCTGGCGTCCTCGTCACGCAGCGCGCTGTAGGAGAAGGTGTGGTACGACTCCTCGGGGTAGCCCGACCGCTCCAGGATGAGCATCAAGGCCTCGTCCCAGGTGGGCTCGCCCGTCGACATCACGCTCTCGATTCGCGGACCGATGTCATCCCAGATCTCGGCCCACACCTCGCTGGCCGGGCGGCCAAGCGCCCACGGGTATTTGCGGCCCAGGGTGTCGAGGCGATAGGCGGCGTTGCAGAAGAACGTCATCTCCGGGCCCCACGCCATCCACATCGAAAACCGAGATGAAAGCAGGATGCTGACCGCCGTGCGGAGGCTTTGCGGCCAATCCTCCACTGGCCCAAGGGGGGTGGCCGCCCAGGCGACGGCGGCGAGGTCAAGGCCGATCTCCTGGTCTGCCCGGAAAACCACTGCCAGCCCTTCCGAAATGTGCTCAGACCCTGAGGCGGTCGCCTACCGCTGCCCGTTGCGGTCTCCACAAGAGAACCACTCACCGCGCTCTCGTCGCCAGCTTTTCGTTGGATAGCCCACAACTATGACGTTTGCGTGGCGGGCGGGTTCGGCAAGTCGACAATCCGGTTTGCACCCGCCGCGACCGCTACTGTGGGTGCGCCGCCAAGTAGTCCCCGACGGGAATCGGCGAAGATGCGGCGTAGCCGATGGGGAGCAGCATATCGCCGGCGGTCGTGACGTAGTAGACGTCCCAGCGATAGAAGGTGACGAAAGCCGCAGGGTCGGCCCCCATCAGCGCGGCGTAATCGTCGACCGCTTGGACGTATTGGTGCGCGTGGTTGTAGCTGTAGATGGCGTGATCGCGGTCGTTGGCAAAGCCGTCGGCGGCGAGCATGCGGCCCGCCGCCATGATGCTGTCGTGGGGCGAATTGACGTCGCCGCCTTGGCCGTAGGAGGCGAACGTCGACGGTAAGAATTGCATGGGGCCTTGCGCGCCGGCGGTGCTCACGCCATTGATGCTGCCGAAGCGGGTCTCGACCAGGTTGATCGCGGCCAGGTAGTTCCAGCCGACACCGGACTCGGCCTCCGCCGCGTGGTAGTAACCGATCAGATCGTCGGCCGGAATCGGGGGGTCGATGCGCCAGGCGGGCAACGTGTCTCGCACTTGTGCCATCGCCTGGAGTTGTCGACGGGCGTCGACATTGCGGTCGTAGACATCGAGCAGCGATGGCGGGACTCGCGGTCGGGTGACCGCATCCCATTCCGGATGCCGCCCGATGGCCCGATAGGCCGCTTGCTCGCGGTGTGCCGCCGCTGCCAGCGCAGCCTCCGGCGTCGACGGCCCGCGCAGCGCGAGTTCGTCAGCAACGAGATCGTTGGCCAACTGCTCGGGATCGGACGCCAGTTGAGGTTGCGCCCCCAGGGGCGGCGCCTCGGCGAGCATCGTGGTTGCCGGCGACGCCATCGACTGTGAACAGCCGACGATCGCGAGCACGATCATCGCCACGGCGAACGACACGCCGCGTACCTGGCTACGGTTCACTGCGTCCCATCACCAACCATTGCTCGAAGTCCTGCGACTGGATGGCCCGCACCGAGTCTTTCGCATCGGACCGCCCGACTTCAACGATTCGTTGCCGCCGCTACAGGCCGGGCAAGCAGATGGGTGCTCCGTCGCAGGTGCTTGCCGGGGAAGGATCTCCCTCGATGATGCCGGTGCCAACCTGAACGCCGCCCGCGGTTCCCCTTTCACCGACCGTGCCGCCGTAGTAGTGGTGGCAGCGGTTCATGTCCCACACCACGTTCGGCCACGGCAGCGGGCTGCCGGGGCACCAAATGCGGCTGCACACCGCTAGCTGGTTACAGATACCTGTGCCCGGGTCGGCCGCAGCGGTGCCCGCGCCGAGCGACAAGCCGGCCAGTGCGGTGGTACCCGACAGCAGAGCACCGGCAAGGATTCGCTTCATATTGTGTTCTCCTGATCGCTGCTTCGTCCGAGAGGCGAGTTCGCTACCGATCAAAACCTCCAGCCGTCTGCCGCGGACACTGGCCACATTTTCCCTGTACAGAGGCCAAAAGAAAAGACCCCGGGTGGGCACGATTGGCCGCGATCGCCGGTTGCTTACGCGGGAGCCACGTAAGGTAAGTCAGCACATGAGACGGCTGCGCCGGGAGGTCGAACTGAGCGTCAAGGGCAGGCCCACCAAGGCCGACGTTGCGCGGAGAGCTAACGTCTCGACCGCGACGGTCAGTTATGTGCTCAACAACTCTGTCGGGCGCACCATTTCGGCGCAGACGCGTGCCGCGGTGCACAGTGCGGCGGCTGAATTGGGGTATCGCCCAAACCTTGCCGCCCGCAATCTTGCCCGTGGGAAAAGTGGCGTGATCTTGTACATCGTGCCGCGGCTCGCCGGTGGCGAGATGCCCATGCAGGTCGGCACTCACATGACCACCGAGTTGGCCCGCCGCGGGATCATGCAGGTACAGCTCTTCGAGACCGAGCAAGACGACGCGGTCGTCGACGCCATCAATCACCTCCAGCCGATCGCGGTGACGAGCCTTTTCCCCTTGGGCCGCAAGGCATCTGGCGCCGTCGCGGATGCAGCCATTCCCCACATCTGTGTCCACACGCTGCCGGGTCTTCAAGACCCGCAGTATTCGGTCGGCCAAATGCGTGTCGACCATCTCGTTTCGCGGGGTCATCGCAATGTGGCGTTCGCGTATTCGGGCGATCGCCGGTGGCGCGCACTCGGCGACTACTGGATCGACGGCGTCCGACGCGCCGCGCACCAGCGTGGACTGCCCGAGGTTGCGGTGAAGGCGTTGACGCCGGACGACAGCGCCAAGGCGGTCGGTGAATTGCACGCGGCGGGCGTCACCGCGGTCTGCGCACAGAGCGACGAGGTGGCCTTCGTAGTCCTCAACGGCGTACGGCGCGCCGGACTACGCTGCCCCGACGATCTCGCGGTCATCGGCGTGGACGCGACGGCCCTGTCTCCCTTCAGCGTCCCCGCGCTGACCACGGTGGTGTTCGACCGCGAGGCGATCGCCGAAGTGGCACTGTCGGCGGTTTTGACCGAACTCGGTCTGCCCGACGGGTCACCTGCGGATCCCCGGGACATCGCGACGCTGGTCATCCGAGAGTCCACCTGAGCCACGCGCTCGGGACATACTAGACACCTACTAGTTACGCGCGTAACCTCTGTCGGGCACCCCCACCATTTTCGCGAGCGAACGGCTCGGCGAAAGGATGAAGGACATTGACTGACAGCATCGCGGTCTACAACCCCTCCAACGAGCAGCTGATCACGGAGGTCCCCGACTCCGACCAGGCGATCGTCGGCGCGGCGGTGGCCCGGGCGCGCGAGACGTTCGAGTCGGGCGTGTGGCGCAAGGCGCCCGCGTCGCACCGCGCGAATGTCCTTTTCCGCGCCGCGCGCATCATCGAAGAACGTGCCGATGAACTCGCCGCGCTGGAGGGCCAGGACAACGGCATGAACCTAACGGCCGCGCGTCACATCATCCCGGTCTCAGTCGCCATGCTGAAGTACTACGCCGGCTGGGTCGGCAAGATCCATGGCGAGTCGGCCAATCTCGTGTCCGACGGACTGCTTGGCAACTGGGAGACCTACCACACCTTCACCCAGCTCGAGCCGGTCGGCGTCGTCGGCCTGATCATCCCGTGGAACGGCCCCTTCTTCGTCGCGATGCTCAAGGTCGCGCCGGCACTGGCGGCGGGCTGCAGTGCCGTGCTGAAACCCGCCGAAGAGACGCCGCTTACCGCGCTGAAGCTGGAGGAGATCTTCCGCGAGGCGGGTCTGCCCGACGGCGTCCTCAACGTCATCACCGGCTACGGCGAGACGACGGGTGCCGCGCTCACCGCGCATCCCGACGTCGACAAGATTTCGTTCACCGGTTCGACGGAGGTCGGACGGCTGATCGTGAAAGCGGCCGCGGGCAACCTCAAGCGACTGACGCTCGAGCTCGGCGGCAAGTCACCGCTGATCATGTTCGACGACGCCAACCTCGACAAGGCGATCATGGGGGCGGGCATGGGCCTGCTCGCCGGCTCGGGGCAGAACTGCTCGTGCACCTCGCGCATCTACGTCCAGCGCGGCATCTACGACCAGGTCGTGGAAAGCCTCGCCGGCTTCGCCCAAATGCTGCCAATGGGCGGCAGCGACGATCCCGACTCCGTGCTGGGGCCGCTGATCAGTGACAAGCAGCGCAAGCGGGTGGAAGGCATCGTGAACGACGGCGTGGCCGGCGGCGCGAAGGTGATCACCGGCGGCAAACCGATGGACCGCAAGGGCTACTTCTACGAGGCGACGATCGTCACCGACACCACGCCCGACATGCGGCTCATCAAGGAGGAAATCTTCGGGCCGGTCGGCTGCGTGATCCCCTTCGACGACGAGGACGAGGTGCTCGCCGCCGCCAACGACACGCACTACGGGCTTGCCGGTTCCATCTGGACCGAAAACCTCAGCCGCGCCCACCGTGTCGTGAACGAGCTTCGCGCGGGCCAGGTCTGGGTGAACTCCTCGCTCGCGGCGGACCCGTCGATGCCGATCAGCGGGCACAAGCAGTCGGGCTGGGGCGGCGAGCGCGGCCGGAAGGGCATCGAGGTCTACTTCAACACCAAGGCCGTCTACATCGGACTCTGATCGGGCCGACGTCTGACGACCGGCCTGGAACGACCGGCCGGCGAGGGTAAGGCCACTGCGAGAATTGGCTTGCTTATTCGCGGTGGCGTTGCTCTCGCCGCACCTCCGGCCTGGGCATCAGCTTGCTAGTTTGGCTAGGCTTCTGACGATTATTCGCATGGCTGAAAGTCGGTTCAAAAGCCGATTGGCGGATCGCGGTTGACCGCAATTGAGTTGCATTCAACGAAAATGACGTCCGACGTCGAAATAGCCCAGCACTAGCGGGCAGCGAATCGATTAATCTATTCTAAACTCGAAAATTTGCAGCACGCTGCGGCGAGTGCGACACCTAGTCGAGGAAGTGATGATCGTGGTGACCCCCGAACGCAGCAATTTTGCTGGGTTAGGCGCGTGACGGGATCACGCCGATCAACGGTCGCACGGCGAGCCGGGCGGCCGCCCGCGATCGCGGCGGCGGAGACACGCGGACGCATCATCGACAACGCGTGCCGCGTGTTCAGCGAAGTCGGCTATGAGGGCGCAACGTTTTCGACCATCGCCCATCGCGCGAATTTGACCCGCCCCGCGCTCAATTACCACTTCAAAAGCAAACGCGAACTCTACCGCGCCGTCGTCGACCATACCGACGCGCTCGTCGTCGCAGTCGGGATCCAAAGGGGCCGTGAGGCTGCGACATTGTTCGGGCAGCTAATGGCGTTTGTTCATGTCGCCGCTCAGGTCGACGCCGAGGATCGTTCCGCTGCTGCATTTCTGGTGACCTCGTTGCTGCCGTGCCATCGCCCGCAGCACAACGGCGATACCGAACACGACGCGACGAAGCACACCCGAAGCTTCGTTCAATGGGCAGTCAACGGCGCTGTCGAACGAGGTGAACTAAGGACCGACATCGAAGCGCCGCTCTTGGTCGAATCACTGTTAGCGATCACCTGGGGAATGATTTTCTACATCGTGTTCCTCAGCAGCAATACCGAACTGGACCTCATCACCGACCGTTTCACCAACCTGATGACCGGCATCATGCCGATATGATCGTGCGCATCCGTTACCGCAAACCGCTATGGCACCGGAGCTAACGTGCGGCATTGCCACGACCATTTAGAAATGCAGAGCACGGAACCGCCAGTCCAGCACCTGCCGATCGGCCTCAGCTGGCGACTCGGAGGCCGCGTACACCAGCGACCGCAGTTTGAGCACTCCCCCGTTGTCAGTGGGTTCCGCGGCGTCGATGTGCAACTCGCTATACAGCGTGTCACCCTCGTACACCGGACCGGTGTGATCACAGGATTCCCAGCCCAGGGTCGTCGCAAGATTGGGCAATAGCCTCGTGACCTGAGCCAGCGCCAAGCCGATGGTATGGCCCCCGTACACCAGCCGACGCCCGCTGACCCGCGAATCATGATGGGCCGCAGCAATGTTCAGGGTGAGTCTGGCCAGTTCAGGCGCGTCGCTGACGACGTCGCCGGTGCTGTTCAGCACCGCGCCGGCCATACCGGCGTGGAAATGCGGACCGGGTACCCGCTTCCGGAACACCTCCCCCTGCCATTGCGCGGTCGCATTCACAACGGACTCCGGTGCGTCGGATCCGATGGCGGAAAGGTCATCGCCTGGATCATCGCCGGGACGCCAATCGGGACTAGCGGGCAGCATGGCGCACCGGTAGAAGTCGAGCACCAGCCGGTCGGCCTGGTCGATCGTCGTCATCCGAAGCGCCGCCATTCCGGTCGGTGCGCGCCCAGGTTTCGCCGAGTTGGCGCGCAGCCCAACCACTTCGGTTCGCGTGTAGACACTGTCGCCGATCATCGGGAATCGGTGAAAAGTGAGCCCACGGTAGAACAGATTGGCTTTGACGCGCTGGGTGGCCAACGTCGACTGCCCGATCGCCACGTCACATACCAGCGCCGGATGCGCCAGCGGGCCAGGAACACCGGTCACGCCCAAGCACAGGTGGGCGTCGAGAGCCAGCCTCAACCGATCCCCCACGATCGCTTGGTGGGCAGCGGCCAAGCCGGACGACAGCGTTATCGCAGGCGCCGAGTCGAATTCCTGACCTACCGACAGGTCGTCGAAGAACGGGCCGCCCTGACGTTGTCCCGGATACCCAGCCCGAGGGCCGTTGATAGTCACAACGCCACATGCTGGCAGGTGATCCATGTCCGGGTCAACGCGATCCCATTTCAACGACGCCTGCCGGAACAAGCTGCTGCGCAACGTATCTTCGGTTACTCATGCGCCCGTCCAAGAAACTCCTGGCCATAACGAGTCGCTGGCGGCCGGCCCCGAGTTTCCGTCGCGCGGAGTGCCATTCCACGACACGGGCTAGCGCGCCTGATCCTAGATTCAAATCCACGTCTACGATGTGATGGCGCCTAAAAAATCTACGCCGGCTTCTAATCGCGGAACTGCTGACGCCGATTCCAAATCCGCCCGCACACGTGCCCGCATCCTCGATGCCGCCACGCACGTTCTGAGCGCGAAGGGGTTTGCCGGCACACGGCTCTCCGATGTTGCCGACTATGCCGAGATTCAGGCGCCGGCAATCTACTACTATTTGGGTTCTCGCGAGGAACTCATCGAAGAGGTGATGTACTGCGGCGTCGCCGAACTACGCCGGAACGTGCAAGACGCCCTCAACGAGCTCCCACCGGAGACCTCGCCACTGGATCGGATCATGACGGCCGTCGAGGCCCATCTGCGCCACGAGCTCGAGATTTCCGATTACGCCACCGCCTCGATACGTAATTCCGGGCAGATCCCCCAGCACCTCCGCGCTCGACAACTCAAAGAGGAAGCGAGCTACGGACGGATATGGCGCCGATTGTTTGACAATGCCCAAGCAGACGGGCAAATCCGGGCCGATCTCGACCTCCGCTACGCGCAGCTGCTGGCTCTTGGCGCGCTCAACTGGGCGGCCGAATGGCGTGACCCCCAACGCGACTCCGTCGACGGCATCGTCGCCACCGCTCAATCGTTGGTGAGCCACGGGCTGAGCCCGCAGGGGCAATCACGGGCACGCAGCACCCGAAAGGCGCGCACGACAACCAGCAGACGCTGAGACGATCACCACTTCGACGCGGCTGGCCTAGCTTTTTGATTCTATGTTAAATTATGTAGGTGACTGAAGCGTTCATTGTCGATGCGGTTCGTACAGCGGTGGGTAAGCGCGGAGGAGGGTTTGCCGACGAGCACCCCGCCGACATGGCCGCCCACGTAATCCGGACCGTGGTCAAGCGACACGACCTGGATCCCGAAGCCATAGACGACGTAATCCTCGGCTGCTTGGACAACATCGGTTCCCAAGCCGGCGACATCGCACGGCCGGCCGCCCTGGCCGCGGGCCTGCCCGAATCGGTGCCCGGTGTGACAATCGATCGTCAGTGCGGATCGGCGCAGCAGGCAGTACATTTCGCCGCGCAGGCGGTGATGAGCGGCACCGCGGATCTGATCGTCGCCGGCGGGGTGCAAAAGATGAGCCAATACCCCATTCTGAGCGCGTTCACCGCAGGTGAGCCATTCGGTTCGACCGACCCCTGGACCGGATGCCGCGGCTAGGAAGCCCGGTACGGGAGCCAGGAGATCTCGCAATTCCGCGGCGCGGAGTTGATCGCCAGCCAATGGAAGCTCTCCCGCGAGGACAACGAACGGTTTGCGCTGACCAGCCATCAACGCGCCGCCGCGGCCATCGCCGAAGGCCGGTTCACCCGTGAGATCAGTGAATATGCCGGCGTCGTGAATGACGAAGGGCCACGCCCCGACACCTCCCTGGAAAAAATGGCCAAACTGTCGCCCCTGACCGAGGGTGGGGTGTTGACCGCGGCGGTGGCCAGCCAAATCTCCGACGGCGCCGCCGCATTGCTGATCGCATCCGAAGAGACCGTCAATCGGTTCGGCCTGACGCCGCGAGCACGCATACACCACATGTCGGCGCTCGGCTCCGACCCGGTGATGATGCTGACCGCCCCGATCCCGGCCACCCGCCACGCACTCAAGCGAACGGGGCTGTCGATCGACGACATCGACCGGACCGAAATCAACGAGGCCTTCGCTCCGGTGGTCCTTGCCTGGCTCGCCGAGCTCGAAGCCGACCCCGAGCGCGTCAACGTCAACGGAGGGGCTATCGCCCTTGGGCACCCCATCGGCTGCACCGGGGCGCGCCTGATGACCTCGCTGCTGCACGAACTGGAACGCACTGGCGGCCGCTACGGGCTGCAGACAATGTGTGAAGGCGGGGGCCAAGCCAACGTGACGATCATCGAGAGGATCTAACCGGTGCGCCGCACCCTGTATGGCCCCGATCACGAGGCGTACCGAGAGACCGTCCGAGAATTCCTGGCTCGGGAAGTGGTTCCCCACCAGCATGATTGGGATCACAACCGCCAGATCGATCGGAACGTGTTCACCAGCGCCGCCAAGGCGGGTGTCTACGCACTGGAAATCGGGGAGCGCTACGGCGGCGCCGGCGAACACGACTACCGCTACCGCATGGTGGTCTGCGAGGAAATCGCGAAGGTCAATGCCCTCTCGTTCGGCCTGACTGTCAGCCTTCAAAACGATCTGGTGCTGCACTACCTGCTTGACCTCACCAACGAAGAGCAGAAGCAACGGTGGCTGCCTGGCTTCGCCTCCGGCGAGCTGATCGGCGCCCTCGCGATGACCGAACCGGGCGCCGGCAGCGATCTCAGAGGAATTCGCACCACCGCCCAGCGCGACGGCGACAACTGGATCCTCAACGGCCAGAAGACCTTTATCTCCAGCGGGATCATGGCCGACCTCGTCGTGGTCGCCGCACGGACCAACCCGGAGGGCGGCTCCCGCGGCTTCAGCTTGTTTATCGTCGAACGCGACACACCCGGGTTCCGACGCGGACGTCAGCTCGACAAAATTGGACTGCCCGCACAAGACACCGCCGAGCTGTTCTTCGACGACGCGCTGGTCCCCGGCGACAACCTGCTGGGCGAAGAAGGCCGTGGGCTGCAATATCTCATGAGCCATCTGCCGCGCGAGCGCCTCGGCGTCGTTGCCCAAGCCATCGCAACCACGCGCGCGATCTACGAGCAAACGGTCGAGTACTGCCGGCAACGCAACGCGTTCGGCCAGCCACTCACTGCGTTGCAACACATCCGCTTTGAACTCGCCGACATCGCCACCGAGCTCGACATCACCGAGGCATACGTCGACAAATCGGTTGAGGCGTTCAATGCGGGCGAACTCTCCCCCGTCGACGCCGCGAAGGGCAAGTGGTACGTCAGCGAGCTGCAGCGCCGCGTTATCGACCGATGCCTGCAACTGCACGGTGGCTACGGGTACATGGTCGAGTATCCGGTCGCCCGGGCCTATCTCGACACCCGGGCCCAGACCATCTATGGCGGGACTACCGAAATCATGAAAGAACTCATCGGGCGCGAGATCGCCGGCTAGCAACGCTTTCATCGGAGCTGTCGCTAACGCAACCAGAGTAATCTAATATATATTAAATCGATGCGTCAGATGCCTGGCGTCGGATGGATCGCTTTTGTCATACCCAGCTGAGCAGCACACCGCAGCAGATGCTCCGCGAAGGCGAGAAGCATCTAGAGCTTGCCGTGGCGGGGTGAGGTTATCCCCCGCCACGGCATCACCCACACCTTCCGGCAAGACATTGTTTAATGTTGCGTAGAAATTGGGACTGGTGCGGCCCTGATCTATGGCTCGCGCTGCAACAAGAGGCCCCAAACACGGTCAAATTTCACATAAAAATTCTTCCGGCATACCGCGGCATTCCGGCGACCACTGGCTAAAATTGGTCAATGACCAGGCCGACCGACGTAGCTCCCGCACGGGGGGCGGTGTCCGCCACCAACGCCGAGTCCAAATCGGCGCTGACCAGACGGCGGATCCTGGACGCGGCCGCCCACGTCTTGAGCGCCAAAGGGTACGCCGGATTACGCCTGAACGACGTCGCGGCGCAGGCCGAGCTGCAGGCACCGGCGATCTATTACTACTACCCCTCCCGCGATGACCTCATCGAGGAGGTGATGTGGGCCGGCATCGCCGACATGCGCGAACACGTCATCGCCATGCTGGACGGCTTGCCAAGCGACGTCTCGGCGCTGGATCGGTTGCTCGCCGCGGTCGAGGCTCACCTGCGACACGAACTCGAGATCTCGGACTACACCACCGCGGCCATCCGCAACGCCGGCCAGGTGCCGCAGGCGATCCGCAAGCGTCAGATCCTCGAAGAACAACGCTACGGCGAAATCTGGCGGCGACTGATCAACGACATGGCGCGCTCGGGTGCCTTGCGGGCCGACCTCGATTTGTACCTGGCGCAGATGCTCGTGTTGGGTGCGTTGAACTGGGCAGTGGAATGGTGGGACCCGCGGCGCGGCTCGCTGGACACCGTGGTCGCCAACGCACAGTCATTCGTCCGGCATGGCCTCGCCGAGACATCGGTCGGCTGATCGAAGCTGTTCTCGTCCAGGCAATTCCGGTACTTTGCTCAACTTGCCCCAACAGGGTAAGCCTCAATGATCTTGTCGGTCACCAGCTGCGCCGTCTCGGCGCAGGCCGTCGTACCCCCGTTGGCGTACTCCTTGACCCCGTCGCCGACGTTCCACAGGCCGGCGAACGGGGTGTCGTGTGGCAGATCGAAACCAGCCACCGCACGTTGCGGGGGCCAGTCGTCCCGGGTGACCGCAACGTTGAGTATCCGCGCACGCTCATCGAAGCCGTCGATGTTGTCACGGAGATCCTCGAGGAGCAGCTCCGTTTCGGCCGCCTCGTCGAAGTCACCGATGGACGGCTTGGGCACCGACGTCCCAACGTAGAGATGCCATCCGGGCGGTGCCATCTCGGGACAGCGATCGGTGAAATTCGCGATGTAGGCCAGCCGGCGCGAGGAAGCGAAGCTGAGCATCCCGGGAACCTCAACCAGGCGATCGCGACTGGCGAAGTTCACCGAGATCATCGCCGTCGGGCGATCTCCCTTTTTCACCAGGTCCCGATACTCGGATGGAACGTTCTGCTCGCCAAGAAGTTCAACCGTCGCGGCGGGTCCAACGTCGCTTACGACGACCGGCGCCGAGACGCTGACCTCCTCGCCGCCACGCACCAACTCCACCCCGATCACCCTGCCGCGCTCCAGGAGGATCCGGGTGACGGAAGTCGACAGCCATACTTCGCCGCCGCGGGCCTGCACGACATCGGCCAGACCACGCCACAACCCAATCGTGCCTTCGGGGCGAAACCCAAACCGCTTGAACGCGCTCTTTCGGGTGAAATAGGTAAGAAACACTCGCGCCGGAAGATCCTCAGAGCCAACCGCGAAAATCAAGGCGCACATATTGCGGAAAATCCCGTGTACGCGTTCATTTTTGGTGTATCGAGACACCCACTCGGCGGTACTGATCTGATCTTCGGGCAGACCGGTGTCGTGGCGGGCGGCGCCGATGCCGGCGACCAGTTTGGCGCCCTGACGAGTAAGTTTGCTCAGCAGCATGCCCCACCCGCCGCCGGTGACGTCGACGTCCTTGCCGCCGATCCGGTACAGCAGAGGCGGTTTGGGCTCGCGGATATCAAACGGTGCGCCGACCTCGTCGCAGATCTGCTGGGTGATCCCACCCACCTCGATCACGATGGCACCGGTGCTGACCTTGAACCCGTCGATGTCGTCGGTAGATGCCCGGCCACCGACCTTGTCGAGGCGTTCGACAACCAAGGTCCGGTAGCCACGGTGGGCAAGGCGAGCCGCGGTGAACAGACCACCCGCACCGGCACCGATAACGATCACATCGAAGCGTGTTGATTGCATCTAGGTTTCCCTTTCTAGTAAGACCGCGGCAAGCCGAGTGACGCGTGGGCCACGAAATTGAGCACCATCTCGCGACTCACCGGCGCGGTGCGCATCAATCGAGTGACGAACCACAACTCGGAAAGCCCGTATTCGTGCGACAGACCGTTGCCGCCGTGGGTTTGGATCGCCTGGTCGAGCGCCTTCAACGCGGCCTCGGAGGCCGCGAATTTGGCGATGTTCGCGGCCTCGCCGGCGGGCTCGCCGGCATCGAACAGTTCCGCGCTGCGCAGCGTCGCCATCCGGCCCAACTCGACCGCGATGTGGCATTCGGCCAGCGGATGGGCGATGCCCTGATGGGCGCCGATCGGCGTCGACCACACACTGCGTTGCCGCGCGTAGTCCGCGGCCTTGCCGATCGCATATCGTCCGATTCCGCTGGACAGCGCTCCGACCAGGATCCGCTCCGGGTTGAGGCCGTCGAAAACCTGGCGAAGACCGTTGCCGGCCACCCCGATTAGGGCTTCCTCGCCAACCGAGACATCGTCGAGGTAGACGGTGAACTGTTTGTCCGGTGAAACGATCGAGGTATCAATGGGCGCAAAGGTAAGGCCCGGACTGTCTGTCGGCACCGCGAACAACGAGAGTCGGTTCTGTTGTGCGGACGAATGATCCGCGTCCCGGGTGACCAGCAGTATCGCGTCGGATTGGTCCACCGCCGAGATATAGTACTTCGATCCCGAAATCGTCCAGCCGGTTTCAGTGCGTTTGGCGGTGGTCTTGATGTTGTGGCTATTGGATCCCGCATCGGGTTCGGTGAGGCCGAACGCCATCTTCTTGGTGCCGTCCGCGATACCCGGCAGCCACCGCTGCTTCATCTCGTCCGACGCGTGGCACGCCAGGATGCTCCCGCAGATCGCGGGCGAAATGACCCAGATCAGCAGCGGCATCCCTTGCGCAGCAAGCTCTTCCACTACCACCACGGCGTCAGACATCCCGCCCCCGCCACCGCCGTAATCTTCGGGCAGGTGCAGGCCGAGCAGCCCGGCGGCACCGAGGTCCTTCCACAGCTCCTCGATTCCCCCGCCGGTACGTGCCCGCTCCAGAAAGTAGGCAGGGCCGTACCGACCGGCAATCCCGGCAACGCTGTTGCGAATCGCCTCGTGCTCGGGCGAATCACTGATCAGTCCCATCTCCTAGCCTCCCGTGAAGCGCGGCGCGCGCTTGGCCCGAAATGCCGAAAGCGCGACTGCGGCATCGGCGGTGTTCGCGGCGGCACTTAGTGCGTCGGTCTCCGATTTCAGTTGCGTTGCCAGGTCGTTGTGCCAGGACTCGCGCAACAGTGTTCGCATTTTCGCGAACGCTCGGGTGGGGCCCTGCGCCAACTCGGTGGCCAGCGCCAGGGCCCGCACCCGCAGCTTGTCGGCGGGCACGATCTCGTTGATCAGCCCCCACGCCAGGGCGTCGTTCGTCTCGATCGGCGTATTGCGCAGGTACGCCTGGGCCGCGCGGCGCGCGCCGATCAGGCGCGGCAGGTGCCAGGTGCCGCCCCCATCTCCGGAAAGACCAAGGGCGGCAAACGCTGTCAGGAACTTGGTACCCTCGGCAGCGATGACCTGTTCGGCCGCGTACACGTAGCCCAAGCCGCCGCCCGCGACGGTCCCGCGGGCCGCGGTGACGATAGGCGCGTCGATTCCGCTGAGTATGCGGAAAGCTTCGTGGAACGGTGTGGTCATCCGCTCCAGCAGGTCACCGTATTCCGTAGACGGATCCGAGGGAAACGACTTGATGTCGCCGCCGACCGACAATGACGGCCCGTTACCGCAGATCAGCACCGCGCGAACCGACCGATCGTCCGCGATTCGCCGTGCCACGACTAGAGATTCGTTCGCCATCCGCATGTCGATTGCGTTGCGGTCCTCGGGTCGGTTCAGGCAAACTGTGGCCACCCCATCGGTGACGTGGTAATCGATTGTTTCCAGCGACGATCGCTCGTCGAGCGCGTCGGCCCACAGTGCGCTGTCGGTCAGCTGATCAAGCGACGTCATACGCCCGTCCTCGGCAAAACCGATTACGTGATGAAAAGCCGCGTCGAGCTTTTTGCCGGAGCGGCGCGCCTGGCCGCGATAGCGGCCCGCCACCAGCAGACGGCCGTCATCGAGGGCATGAAATGTGTCCGGATACGCCGCGACGTCGTAGTGCCGACCCAGTTCCCACCAGAATTGCCGGCGCATGGCTTCCGGCCCGACGTGCTCGCCTCCCAGTCCCAGCGGCAGACCCGTCGTGGCGCGACCGATGAAGTCCGGATGCAACAGCTTGCCCAGCGTTTCCCGGTCGCCCGCGGCCAATGCACGGTACAGGCTGCGAATGGCGGCGACGTTGGCCTCCCACGGCGTCGACGCGTCAAGCGCCATGGCTTCCATTTCCCTTCGGATGAACGGCACCAGCTAGTTATTTAAGGCTCATTAGACATGCATTAGACCAGCTAAAGAGCATTCTATCCGCACCCTAGCAGATTTTTCTAGTGCTTGTTAAATTAATTCTCTCGGCCGCGGCCGGCAAGTGATCCCATCGACGCGACTCACGATCCGACACTCGGGAGGCACGATGACAACGACAGCGCGACACACCACGGTTGAGAATGCCCGGACGACGAGCGCCGACTACACGACCCTTCGCCTCGGCCTATGGTCCGTGTGCGTGTACGCGGCCCTGGGCCTGCTGGGTTTCGCGGTGTTCGCCGGTTTCTGGCCGCCGCCAGGACAGCAGCTGGACGCCTCGGCCATATCTCGCTACTTCCAAACTCACCACACCGCCATTCAGGTGGGGATGGTGTTGATGATTGTCGGCGCACCCTGCTACTACACCTGGAGTGCCGCCATCTCCAAGTTGATCGGTCGCATGGAAGGACCGACGGGGATTCTTTCGACCACCGAGCTGCTAGGTGGCTTGATGACGGGCCTCGTCACAGCTGTGCCGGCGGTAGTGTGGCAGACGGCGGCGTTCCGAGCCGAAGCTCGCTCTTCGGAAACCGTGCAGACGCTATACGACTTCGGATGGCTGTTCTTCGACCTGACCTTTATGTTCTCGCTGCTGCAGAGTGTGGCACTGGGTTTCGCGATACTGCTGGATCGTCGTGCGCAACCACTGTTTCCGCGGTGGGTCGGCTACTTGTGCTTTTTCACTGCGGCGCTTTATATTCCGCTGAGCCTGGTGCCCTTTGTCCGGACGGGTCCGTTCGCTTGGCAGGGCCTGCTGAACTTTTGGGCGGTGTTCGTGATGTTCTTCGTCCTCATTGCTGCCGTCACGCCCTACGCGTTTCGCGCGGTGCGCCGCCTTGAACAAGAAGACCTGGCGCACGTGAACTGAACGCCCTCAACGCGAGATTGTCGCGACTTCCCGAGGTGGCGCGGCAGTCGCTGTGGTGGCCTGACTCTCCTGCCTGATCGCCCTGAGTAGCCAGAACGCGGACACGTTGTACCACAGGGCAAATAATGTCAGTGGCAGATAAAGCGCGAAGACACCGTTCCAGGCCAGCGGGCCGTGGTAGAAGAACACGATCGCACTCGCGGGAAACATGCTGATTGCGAACCACAGGCTCAGATATCCGACCCAGCGCGGGATGACAACAGTCGGATACATCAGCACGCTGAGCGCGAACGCCCCCGCTTGTACGAAGAAGAAGGGCCAACTCACGATCCACGAGATCCAGGCGAAGTCGTTGAGCGCCACCATAATGTCTCCGGAATGTCCGGCGCGGTAGGCGACGGTCAGCCACAGAAATGGCGACAGGCCAAAGAACACGGCGCCGGCCCCGGCCGAAATAGCCTGCACGGCAGTGAGAGCCGGAAAACGGCCCTTCTCCATGCGCAGCATCTGACCCGCAATGGCCACACCCCACGGCACATACAGGGCGGATGCGACCGCGCAGATGGACATGCCCGCCAGAATGCGGAAATGTCGTGCGTGGAAGTAAGCAGCGACGATGTTGTCGCCCCAGTCTGGCGCCGGTGGTGAGATGAAGCCGGCCACCGGCACCAGTCCCAGCAGGTAGAGCACAAAGAATCCGTACCCGCTGGATAAGCAGATCAGTTGATTTCTCGTCTTCATCGACAAGCTCCCGCTTCCTCTGAATATGCTGCAGTGGAATCGCTTTCGCACATTCCGGTGTTCATCGCGCGCCGTAGGGTGGATAGTCGGCGGATACCGGAAAGCAATTCAGCAACCCTGGGTCCTCAGCGAGGAGCCGGCGCCAATAGCGCCGATAGTGCCTGAAGGACATGAAGTCCTGGTCGTTGCCGTAGACGGTCTGACCGTCGTACTGCCACCGCACCAGCGACCACCAGTTGAGGATGTCGCTGTTGATGGACCATTTGAGCCAATTCAGGCTCTGCCCCTCTGCGTGCAGCTCCCGACCGAGCTCGTCCACGGCGTCGATCACTTGGGTGAGCACCCGGCCGTCTCGACCGCGTTCCGCACGCCGGGTGCCCCCCAAAATTCGGGCCTTGATGCCGTCGCGGACGTAGAAGCCCGTCGTGACCGTTTCCGTGGTGCCTTCGATCGGGTCCTCATCGAACGTGAGCGAAGTCTGCGGGTCATAGAGATGCCATGCGCTTTCCGGACCCGCGAAGACGTACGGCCAGCCGGCGCGCAACGGGTCGGCCACATCGGCGTGACGGGGTCCCCAGCCGCGGTCACGCAGCGCCCCGCAGTCGATCTTGATTCGTTCCCCATCGATCTCGAGATCTCCGGTGAACCAGCCCGATTGCTCGTAGTGACCAACGGAGAAGTCGCCGTCTTTCTTAACCCAGTTCTTGATGCCGGCGTCCTCATCCCGACCCTTCGCCAACTTCATGTAATGCGGCTCCGCCATGGCCGTCCACGTCAGATCGAATTTCACACCATGGCGGTCATACCGGAACCGGTATTCCTGTTGGGCCTCGATCATGCGGCAGCTCAGAGAGTTTGAGAGTTCGAAGTTGAACATTTCGGTCCCGTTCGGGATCGCCAAGTGTTGGTCCCAGCCGTAGTACAAGCAGTTGTATACGTCCTCGCCAGAGTGGTCCCACACGGCCGGGCCGGCAACCACCAGATTCATATTCGGTCGCCAGTAGAAGTAAATGAACCCCGAGAGGTTCCGCTCGGGCACGTTGAAGCCGAGCAGGCTGTTCTCGCTCCAATATGGATCATCGCTACGAGGGTGGAATTGCTCGTCAGAAATGTCGATTGTGTCGGTCCAGCCCACGTTCTTCCTCCTCGTTGCGGTCCACGCCTCGTTCCCGCCGAGCGCGCATTGTGATTGACACCATACCCCTAGTCGTACATCATGTTCGAATGCGATGTTCGATACAAGTGCGTGCCTCCGTGAATCTCTGGGCACGACTACCGCAGGCGGTGTCTGTCATCAGATGGGGAGGCCGCGGATGAACGCCGGCTCGCTGCCGCGTGACCGGACGACACACGCCGATGTCCAAGTTCCTCCCGTTGCCAATATCGAAGAGCTGAATGTGGATTGGTTCAGACGGGTACTGGCCGGCACGGGCCATTCGGCCGCGACCGACCTGTCGGAGGTGGCCCTGGAGCCGGTATCGGGTGGCCTCATGGCCCGCATGGTTCGCGCGGTGCTGAGCTACGCAAGGCCGGGATCGTCTCCGGAATCTCTGCTGGTGAAATTCCCAACAGACGATGCCGGCAGCCTTGGTGTCGCCCATGCGATGAGCATGTACGAACTGGAAACCCGCTTCTACCAGGACATCGCTCCTCTTGTCCCCGACATGGGGCTGCCGAGGTGTTACCTCGCGGAGCTCTCCGATGACGTCAAGAGGTTCACGCTGGTCCTGGAGGACTTGAGCAGCGAGTTCCAAGCCGGCGACGTGTTAAGGCCAAGCAACGTCGACGAATGCGCACGTGCGCTCAGGGAACTGGCGACATTTCAAGCACCACTGTGGAATTCGAGCAGACTATCGACTCTAGACTGGATCGCCGACCCCGCCCGAACGATCGGGGTTTTCGATGCGTTGCCCGCCGGGCTACCACCGTTTCTCGCCCGATTCGGCGACCAGCTGGACCCGGCTCACGTCACGCTGTTCGAGCGTGTCATCCCGCATGCGGGAGCGTGGGTGCGCAGCTGGAAAGCACCAACAGTGGTGCAGCACGGCGACTTCCGCAGCGACAACATCATGTTCTCGATCGATCCAGGTAGCCAGCGCGCTGCGGTGATCGACTTCCAGACAGTCCGACTCGGCCCGCCCGGTGTGGACCCGGCTTACTACCTTGGATCAGCCCTTACGACCGAGGATCGACGCACGGCGGAACGCGACCTGATCGCCGAGTACCACGAACACCTGTTGAGTTGGGGCGTGGCAGATTTCGGCTTCGACGCTTGCTGGGACAGCTACCGCAACGGCGCCATGTATGGCGTCCTGCTGTTCGTGGGCATGGCGGGTCAGGTGGCATCGACGGAACGCGGCGACCAGCTGATCGTCGACCAAATCCGCCGCTACGCCGAGATGGCGCTCGACCTTGACGCACCCGCGGCAGCCGGCCTGATCTGAAACGAAAGGCACACTTCATGACCGAGACCGCTCAGGCTAGACCGTCGATGATGGACGCGTTCCGCAGTACGTGGGACACCTGCGAACTCTTCGCGCAGTTGCGACGACACGCGCCAATCATGCACGTTCCCGAGGTCGACGCGTGGGTCCTGAGTCGATACGACGACATCCTGCCGATCATTCAGGACGTCGACCACTTCGGCTGCATGCCCGACGACCTCGTCGGCGAGGTGCCCGATGAGCTCAAAAGCGCCCTGCCGCACGGCTATGCGCCCTGGCAACCCGCACTGGTCAACACCGATCCGCCGCAACACACCCGTATCCGAAAATTGGCGACCAAGGCGTTGACGCCGAACGCGGTGCGGGCGCGCGAGGGTGCTATCAAGGAAGCCGCTGACGGCCTCCTCGACGCGATCCAGCCCGAGGGGCACGGTGACCTGATGGACCGCTTCGCGACCCCGATGCCCGTCCACGTCCTGATCAGAATCCTCGGGGTGCCGGCCGAGGACCACCAGAAATTTCACGAGTGGACGCTGGGCATCACCGAACTGTTCGTCCCGACCATCTCCGAGCAGCGCCGGTTGTATTTGGCGCGTGAGCAGGTCGACTTCAGCGACTACCTTATGGATGCGATTACACAGCGTCGCAGGTCGCCAAGCGACGATCTGATCAGCGGCCTGATCCTTGCCCAAGAGGATACCGAAAAAAGCTTGACCGACCGCGAAATCCTCGGCGTCGTCGGACAACTCGTCATCGCCGGATTCGAGACCAGCGCAGGCGGTATCGGCTTTGCCCTCTACAAACTCTGCGAGGATCGCGAACTGCTCAACCGCGTCCGGTCCGACTTGTCATTGGTGCCCAAAGTCGTGGAGGAGTCGCTGCGACGACTGACCCCGGCACGCGGCATCGTGCGTCGGGTCAAAAAGGATGTCGAGATCCGCGGCCATCAAATCCCGAAGGGCACCAACCTCTTTCTGCTCGTACAATCGGCTAACAACGACGACAGCGAGTTCGAGGATCCCGCGAAATTCAACATCGACCGCGACGCCGCCGAAATGCGCAAGAGCGTGCATTTCGGTCTCGGACCGCACAACTGCATCGGGAAGTGGGTGGCCAGGCTCGACATGCGAGTGGCCATCGAGACCGCGATTACGCGGCTACCGAACCTGCGCCTCGCACCGCAACAGGAGATCCGGGTACAGCAGGGCATGATCTTCCACCGCCCAGAGCACCTGCAATTCGCCTGGGACTGACGGGCGATTGGCCGATCCGAATCAAAGGAGATTGCTTGGCATGAACGTCAACTCACGCGTGATTGGCGTATGGAGTGCCGCCGCATTCTTCGTGGTATGGGCTGTGGGATATATGGGGTTCGCTCAATGGGTGCCGCCACTGTCTCCCTCGTTGACCGCACAGCAGGTTGCGCAGCTCTTTCACGAAAGATCCGTGCCGATCCGCGTCGGCATGGTACTCATGAGCCTCGGGGCTGTCTTGTACTTGCCGTGGACGGTCACGCTCTCCTCGCTCATCAAGGATATTGAAGGAAAGTCGTTCTTCTGGGCCGCAACTCAACTGGCGGCGGGAATCGTCTCCATGTTGACGTTTATGTTGCCCGCGTTCTTGTGGACGGCCGCCGCGTTCCGCCCCGAACGGAATCCCGAGATCACCCAGGCGCTCAGTGATTTGGGCTAGCTGCTCTTCATCACGCCGATCGCACCGTTCATGCTGCAATACATCACATTAGGTATCGCGATCCTCAAGGACCGGCGACCGCAGCCCGCATTCCCACGCTGGGTGGCCTATCTTCAGTTCTGGGTGAGTCTTTCGTTCGTTCCGGCGGTCATCGCGTTCTTCGCCAAGAACGGTCCGTTCGCGTGGAACGGGCTCCTCGTCTGGTGGATACCGTTGACCAGTTTCACGGTATGGTTCGTCCTGATGATCATTCTGGGTCGCAGGGCTGTGCTCATGCCAGCCGTACCGGCCGCAGAACACGGGGTGGCGGCCGCGCTGCCGGGTTGACGACTGTCGGCCCGGTTCCGCCGCGGTCGCGATTTCTCAGCGAGTGCCTTCATACAACGTCTGCCAAATGACCGAAGTGGCACCATCGAGCGCGGATTCGCTCATGGCGCCGTCCTGCCCGATCAATTGGTTGAGGCCTCTCTCGAACATCCAGGCCAGCCACGGGGTCACGGCTGCTAGATCAATATCACTACGGATGTATCCGTCGCGCTGCTGGGGAATGAAGTTGCGGTTCATGTCCTCGCATCGGCGTGCCATGACCGCGGCGTATTCCTCCTGCACCCGGGGATCGTAGGCCGCAGCCTCAATGACCGCCGACATCATGCGACCGTGCTGGCGATACGCGGCCGCCAAACGAGCGAGCGCCTTGCGCAGATCGGCGCGGGTGGCCGCAGGCGGCAAATGAAACCAGTCGTTCGCCGCATCACCAACCGCCTTCGTGACGCGCTCCATCAGCTCGATCATGAGCGCGCCTTTGTCTACGAAATATACGTAGAAGGTCGAACGGGCAATGTCGGCCTCGGTGATCAACTGCTCGACGCTGATCTCGGAAAAAACCGCACCTTCCGCAAGCAGGCGTTCCACTATCGCGAATAGCCGGTTGCCGATCGCCTCACGGCGTTCCGCCCGGCTTTGCTTCGACCTACGCGTCACCGTTGGCATCTGTAACAGAGTCCTCGCTGCTTCGTCTGGAAGCGCCAGTCTAGCTCCGGCGACGTCAATTCATCGCGCACAGACTCTGTTTCAGTCGAATAGTCCCGAATCGACGAGAGTAAGGCTTAGCCAGGTAGCAGGTATGTCGGCAGGTGCGCCTTCGATCCTCCGATGATGCCCAGCCAGTTGAACGGCAGGTGATAGATCAAAATAGTTGCGGCACAGCAGAATCCGATGGCCGCCAAGGTGCGTACCGTCGACTGAAGCGCCGGGCTCCACCGCTGGAATCCGCGCTCGACGGGCGACAGTCCATCCGGGGAGGTCACGGCCTGCAGACGCATCCAGGTGTACAGCAGCCCGAGCGTGGCAACCAGGAACGACTCGTAGAGCGGGAATTGGAATTGGCTGCCCGCCCAGAGCGTGAACGGTCCGTAGGTTTGGGCGTAGGCGTACCCGTGGGTCAACCGGATGGCCAGGTTCTCTACGACGAAGTCGAACGCGAACTCGCCGACCCACACAATGGCCAGCAGCGACACATTGGAAAGCTGGGGCCAACGTGAGCGCAGCGCGAAATAGGCCGGGCAGCCGACGATTGCCACGCCCGCGCAGAAGTACACGTACATCGGCGGTCCCCACAGCAGCGACTCCGCGTAGCGCGACGAGGCCGCCGGGTTGTGGAACGGCAGATACGCGGTCCAGACGCCCATATTGACGTTGTGCGCATTCCACGCGAACAAGTACGTATAGCAGTTCAGGAAGGCGTCCGCGACGAAGGCCGCCACGCCACCCAGGACGAACTTGCCGTCGAGGCTCAAGGAACCGGTGCGACGCCAGGGCGTCACGACGTAAGCCCAAATCAGGTACACCAGCAGGGCCATGCTGAGTCCCTCGAAGATGCGCAATGACACCAAATTCCACAACGGCATCCGATCCTGGCCCACCAGTGGCGCCGGCGCGAAATCATCCGAAGTTATCCATCGCGCCAGTGCCTGGAGCGCGATCAAGAGCCATACGACAGCGATTGCGGCCCATACCGTTACCCCACCGCAGCGGGACGGCTATGCGGCCGTCGCACCCCCGCGCGGACCGCCTCGCCGAAGCGTCGATACGGACGCCACGACAACCACCTCCCTATCTTTGAATCAAGATTAAACAGCAGGTCGGCGGAGGGTCAACAACGCATAGACAATGCATACGTACTCGGTGTCAACCTCCCAGCGTTAGGCCAACTGCGGGATAACCTCGGAGCCAATGAGCTCGACCATGTCGCGGTATTCGTTCGCAGGCTGGCCGCCCATATCGAGGTAAATCAAGTTGGTGTCGCTGGTCAGCACATCCGACCAGGCGTTGAGCCGTTCAGCCACCTCCGCCGGGCTGCCGACGATCGCGGGTCCTCGGGTGGTGAGGAACTCGAAATCGAATGGCTTGGTGACGAAGGGCGGCGGGTCGGGGTTTACCCGGGGAATCACGGTGCTCATCAATTCGAAGTAGGCCCGGTAGCGCGGTTCCCACCGCTCGCGTGCCGCCTGGCTCGTCTTGGCGACGTTGACATGCCAGCAGGCGCCGATGCGGGGCTCGCGCGGGTGGCCATACGAGGCGAACTTCTCGCGGTAGCTCTCGACCACCGGCTTGAACATCTGTGGGTTACCGAACGCCGAGGGCAGCATCAGATCCAGGCCCAGTCGCGCGGCCAGGTCCGTCGACGATTCCGACGCTCCCCCGCCAACCCACAGCGGCATCGCCCCGACCGGAACGGGCTGAAGGACGAATTCGCTGATCGGGGGCCGGTGGCGGGAACCTGCCCAACTGACCTCCTTACCGGCCCACAACTCGGCGAGCAGCTCGACGTTCTGCGCGAACAACTCGTGCGAGTCCTCCAGCCGCTGCCCGAACAGCGTGTAGGTGGACACGAAGAAATCGCCGCGACCCACGACGACTTCGCAGCGTCCACCCGAGAGGGCATCGACCGTTGCATAGTCCTCGGCGACCCGGATCGGGTCCAAGTTCGCCGCCAGCGTCACCGCGGTCGACAGCCGCAACCGCGACGTGCGTTCTCCGATCGCCGCCAGGACCACTGGTGGCGCGGACGTCGTGTACTCCAGCCCATGGTGTTCACCGATATGAACGCCCTCGAATCCCGCTTCGTCGGCGACCGCGGCCGCCTCGACGATCGCCCGGTGTCGTTCGGCGGCCGTGGCGGTGAACCCGGTGACCGGATCGGCCACCACGTCACCCAGCGTCATCAGACTCAGCTTCATGTCGGGCTCCTTCTGTGCCGGATATCAATCTTTGTTGGGTTATCGAACGGCGCGGGAGGCCGGCTATCTTCTTGTCGGAGTGGTCAATTCACATCGAAACCGTGGCGATGCAGCCAGTCGTACACGTTGTCGGCGGCCCCGGACAGATGCGAACGTTGGTCCGTGCCGGTGAAGTAATGGTTGGGATCCGGTAGGTCGACCCGCTCTTTGTCTTGGTGACCGATAGCCTCGAACACCTGCGCCTGATGGCTGGTCGGCACCGCGTCGTCGCAACCGTTGACGACCATGAGCACCGGCACCGAAACCCTCGGTGCGGCGTCGCCCGCGTCCACCTGCGCCGTGTCGAGGCCCCACTGCGACAGCCAACTACGTGCGGTGGTGAACCGCATCAGCGCGCCGGGGCTGGTGTTGGCCACCTCGGGGTCCCCCAGATAGCTCCACCGCGGCGGCGCCCATTCGGTTCGATCGTGGGATCCAGCCAACGCGGGTCGGCCATCGTTCCGTGGACCACGAACGCGTGCTCGGCCTGGGGCCGGCCGGCGTCGCGGAAGTCCTGCAGCTTCTGCTGCGCCAACGCCGTGATTCGGCGATTGCGTTCGCGTTGCCGGTCGCGGTAAGCGGCCAAGAAGTCGGCCGAATACGGCGGCTGATTGGGATTCGCCGGGTCGTACAGGTCGAATTCGGCGTCCCGGTTGCGCTCGGGCTGCAGTTCGTCGGTGATCGAGGCGTCGAGAAATTCGGTCAGCAAGCGGTGTCGGCTGCGCGGCGCCGCCAGCAACATCACCGCGTCGGCCGCCGGCAGCGCGGTCTCGGCCAGCGACGACGGTTCCCCGGCCGCGGTCTGGGTAATCGTGGGCTTCTCAGCTTCCGCCTGGTACCCCATCATCGGCGATCCCCCACCGCTCCAGCCGGCCAGCACGACCCGGTGATAGCCGAGTCGTTCGCGGGCGTCTCGCACGCAGGCGCCAAGGTCGACCAGGTGGTTTTCCATTTGCAGCGCGGAGTCGCCGACCGAATAGCGGTTGGCGTAGCCGATCACGTGAAGTCCGGTGCGGGCCAGTTCGGAGAACAGCGGAAGATAGGCCGGTGAGCCGATCGGATGCGACGGCGGCATGGAGGAGTCCGCCGTCGTCGCCGACGTACGCGAGCTGGCCGGCGGGCGGCTTACGGAGCCCGAGTTCGTGCGCCGTCATGGCTACCATGGCCGCGGTGAGGGCGACGTGTCGAGCCGCTCCTGGCGGGAGGACCTCACCCCGATCCGAGCCCTAGCCGAGTCGTACCGCAAGTCGGGCGCCGATCCGCTGGCCAACGCGGAGTCCACCCGGCTTTCCAGGACAAGCGCCGAACACCAACTGCGGGAAAGCCTTTCGCGGTCGCAGCGTCCGGTGGTCGCCCCGATGCTCGCGTTGACGCGCCGGTTCGTGCTGGGTCGCGAGGTTGGCAAGGCCGGCTTCCTGTTGGCGATGGACGGGATGCGAGCCGGCGCCCGGACTATCGGCGCGTCGTTGGCCGACGAAGGCGTGCTCGACGATGCCGAAGACGTGTTCTTTCTGACCCTCGATGAACTGCTAGCCGACCCGCGGGCTGAGCGCGGCGACATCATCGCCGAACGTCGAGCCCTTTACACCCGATACCGCGGCCTGGACCTGCCGCCGATCTGGCAAGGCAATCCCACACCGGTCTCGCTGGAAGGCGTCGAGCCGTCGGATGAGCGTGTCGACGAGGTCTCGGGCATGGGGGTCAGCCCCGGGACAGTCGAAGGAATAGTGCGCGTCATCCACGATGCCGACAGCGACCAGGCCGACGATTTCGAACCCGGCGACATCCTGGTGTGCCGAATCACCGACCCCTCGTGGGCCCCGCTACTGTCGGTTGCCGCGGCGGTGGTGATCGACATCGGCGGGTCGCTGTCGCACGGCGCCATCGTCGCACGTGAACTCGGAATCCCTTGCGTAATAAACACTGTGGACGGCAGCCGGCGGCTGCGCACCGGCGACCGAGTGACCGTCGACGGCGACACGGGCACGGTACGAGTGCAGCCATCGTAGTAGCGCGGCGGTCGGTGAGGCTTGGACGGGCCAACGGCTCCGGGAAAAAATCCCACGACAAGGAGCACGCATGACGGCAAAATTGCGGCGAGAAGCTACCCTGCCCATGGCCGAGGAAGACCTGACACCCGAATTCCTCAGTCAGGCACTGGGACATACCATCGCCGCGCTGGCGCCGTCCGGCGCGATCCGAGGCACCGGAACAAAACTTTTCTTTGACGTGACCTACGTCGACCCAGACGCCGACGGCCCTTCCAGTATCTGCGTCAAAGGCGGCTTCGGCGAACAGGTCCGCGCCTTCGGAGTCGCCGAAGCCTATGTGTTGGAAGCGATCTTCTACGGCAACATCGCCGCGCGCACCACATTGCGGCTGCCGACCTGCTACTACGCTGCCATCGACAATAGCCGCTCCCAAGGCATCGTGATCCTCGAGAACCTGCGCAACACCGGGTATACATTCGGCGAGCCGACCCAGCCTTGGACACCTGATGCCGTCGCCGCGGGCCTCGAGCAACAGGCCAAGTGGCATGCCGCAACCTGGAACACGGCAGCTGACGCACAAGGCCTCGGTTTGGCCGTGGGATCAACCTCGGTGCGCGGCGCGGCACCCGTACTGTTTTCCACCGAACACGTGCAGCGACAGCGTTTGGTGCCCGAACTTACTGCGCTGTCTGCCCACCTTCCCGACGCAGCGGGATTCCGCCTGGCATTTTCGACCCTATGGGCATGGGACGACAGCCAGCATCTCTGTCTCGCGCATGGCGATGCCCACGTCGGCAACACCTTCCTCGACACCTCTGGCGCTCCCGGTTTTCTCGACTGGCAATGTCCCTGTCTGGGCCCCTGGAGCTATGACGTCGCGTACTTCCTCGTCGGTGCTCTCGAGATCGCCGATCGCCGAGAACACCAGGAAGAACTGTTACGCGGCTATCTCAAGAACCTGAAGGCCCACGGCGGACCTGACTTGTCGTATGAAAAAGCCTTCGAAGCCTACCGACGCAGCAGCCTGCACGGAACGTTCTGGGCTCTGACACCGCCGGAAATGCAACCTATTGACCGGGTTTCGGTCATGGCCGAACGGCACGTCGCTGCCGTCGTTGACCTGGACACATTCGGTGCACTGGGAATCTGATTTCGGGTGCGAAACAAGCCATTGTCGGCACTACAGGAGGCGAATGCCGAGCCGACGATTTCTGACCCCGCGCCGTCCGACGCCGGGAACGGTGTCCAGCCGCGGGCGGCAACGCGACCCGGAAAGTCGGAATCCCTTGCACCATTAATGACTGCGGACGCCGGCCGGAGGTCGCGATCTGAAACCGCGCGATCGTCGACGGTAACGCAGGCTCGGTCGGGCGCACCGCAGTGGTTGTCGCCGAGCGATCTCCCGCACGGTCGCCTACCGCCGGCCGGATAGGTCCGCAACATCGCAAAGGTCATCGCGACCACCCAGACGAAGAAGAGTATGACCGGAAGGTACAGGGCGAAAAGCCCGTTGTAAGCGAACGGCCCTGTCTTGAAGAAGGCGATCAACGCGCCCGCCGAGATTTGCATCGCGAGCCAGATGCACAGATATCCGGACCACCGCGGGAATGGCGCTTCGTCGGGATCCTTGAACGCGGCGAGTGCGATCGCGATAAACCAGACCGTGAAGGGCGGCCAGGTGAAGATGAAGAGAAAGTAGGCCAGATCGTTGCTGTATCGCACAATCTCGGGCGGGTAGTCACCGGGACGAAACGCGGTGAGCGCCCATATCGTGCATGCCAGCACGACAAAAACACTCGCGACCGCGACGGAGACGACCTGGACATAGGTGAGAAAGGGGCGCGCACCCTCCGCCGGCCGTGTCTGCGCCGCGATCGCGCCGCCAAACGGGCCGATGAGGGCGAGACCAATGGCCGAGACAATTGCACCGATGCGAACGCCAGTGGTGTGTTCGGCATACTTCGCCGCCAACACGGCCACGGTGTCCGACGGGCTCATGAAGGGCTGAATGAACCGGCCGAGCAGGACAGCACCGACCAGGGTCACAATCGCCATGGCGGGCCCGCACCAGATCCCGATCCGCTGCAGCCGCGCGTCCCCCATTGCCGTCAGGCGCTATCGCGGGCGATCGAGTCGTCGACGGTAACGGTTGAGGAGCTCCCCGCTTTCAGCAGCCAGACGGTATTCGCCACGAACTGAATACCGAAGACCACCGCCGGCAACCAGAAGACGAAGACACCGTTCCACGCGAACGGACCATCCTTGAAGAACTGCAACACGATGGCCGGGGTGTAGACCAGAGTGGCCCAGATGTTGAGGTAGCCAAGCCAACGCGGAAACAGTGGCCTGCGTTGCGAATCGGTGAGGATGGCGAAGGCGAACGCGAAGTTCTGCGCCATGAACGGCGCCCACGGCATCACCACGATGAACCAGGCCATGTCGTTCAGCGCCTGGGTGGTCTCCGCCGCGCGCTCGGGACGAAACGCGGTGACCGCCCACAACATCGGAGGAATCATGAATGTCACCGAGGCCACCGCTCCGCCGGCCAGTGCCACGCCCGCCGCGGTGTGGCCAGCACCAGGGATGCGGCGGATTTGTCCGTAGATCGCTCCCGAGTAAGCGATGTAGAACATCGACGCCAACAGGATCAACGCCGCACCGAACCGGATTCCGGTCGCATGTTGTTGGTAGTGCGCAGCGATCTCAATCGCCGACGCGCCCGGCCGCAGCGGCGGTAGGAACCCGGACAGCATCAGTCCACCAAAGAACAACAACGGGCAGATGATGCCGCTAAAAGCGCACGCGCGTTGGAACGTTCGCTGAGCCCCGAAGCCCGAAACTACGGACGCGTTCAACGGCTCGGCCACACTCGCGGATTTCCTGGCCGCACGGACAGTCTCGTGGCCAAAGTCGTGTTGTAGTGCCATGAGGGCGGCTCCTTCAGGTCGGGCTATCGATCGACCCCGTTCAGGCAGACGGAATTCCCCGGGACCATTCGGTGCCTATCAAACTAGTCCTCGCTGAAACTCTTTTCAATAATGAATTAGAATTCAGTGCGCTTGACGTCGGCACACGCCGATCAGGGGAGCTGCCGACTGCACCGCCGCGGTTGTCCGCCGAACGCCGGGTGTGATGAAATGCCTTGTTGTGGAACGATTCTGAGCGTCACTCCGCGTACGCCAGGGGTGGTCTTGCTGCGGATGGAAGCTACGGCAGTTTCCGTCGCGCAATCTCCCGCGCGGACTCGGGGTCGACGCCGAAGCCGCGCAGCATCATCTCCGCGCCGCGGGACTCGGTCTTGGGACCCGGGGGCAGGCGGCCGGCGAGGATCGACCGGATGGCGGCCAGCGCCGCACCCACGATCGATGTCAGGGCAAGCTCCAGATCGTCGATCGTGAATCGGCCGGATTTACGGCCGCGGGACAGCGTCTCCATCGCCCACGGCGTCACCGCGTCCTCGAAGATCGCGTTGACCCGGTCGAGTTCGACGAGCACCCGCGCCAATTCGGGCTCGTCTCGGCTGAAGCGCAGGAAACGCCGATAGGACGCCGAGGCGGCCTCGGCGGGATCGCTGAACTCGAGTGCGTCGGAACCAATCCGAGCGGCCAGGCTGGCGAGCAGATCGGCGACGACCGCCTCGATGAGCGCGTCCTTGGACGGGAAGTAGGTGTAAAAGGTGCCGAAGCCCAGATCGGCAAGATCGGTGACATCGCCGATTCGAAGGTCCGCCACCCCGTTCTCGGCAATCAGCCGATGGGCTGCGTTCAGGAGCCGTTGCCGAGCTTCGGCCTTTCGCCGATCGCGGCGCCCCATCGGGGCAGCGGGAAGTGTCACGACAGCAGTATCGTATTCGATCGTCATCTCAATCTTGATTTTGCAATCGAGTTCGATCAGGATCACAGGTATGACGGAAAATAATCTGCCCACCGATGCCGACTACTTGATCATCGGGGCCGGACACAACGGGTTGACCGCCGCGTGTTACCTGGCCCGGGCCGGATTTCGGGTGGCCGTCGTGGAAGCGTCGCCCACCGTGGGCGGGATGACCTCCACCAACGCCACCCTGTCGAAGGCTCCGGGTCACTACTTCAACGAGGGCGCCATCCAGCTGACCGGGATTTTCCAGCTCTCCGGAGTGGCCGAGGATCTCCAACTCCACAAATACGGGCTACGACGAATCTCGGTGGACCCCGCGCACATTCAGTTGGCGCCGGACGGAAGTTCGCTCGCCATCTGGAAGGACGCCAGCCGCACCGCCGACGAACTGCGGCGCTTTTCACCTAAAGACGCCCGAGCGTGGCTGGACATGGCTAACGCGCTGGACCCGATCATGGACGTGGTCGTGGCCTACATGAAGTCGCATCCACTGCGCCCGTTCAATCGCGAGATGGCCGGCTCGTTATTCGGCGCCGCCCGCCACCTCAAGAAGATCGCCGGCTTGCGCAACATGATCACCGCGTCGCACACCGAATTCCTCGAGGAGACCTTCGAAACCGAATTGCCCAAGGGCGCACTGGCAGCCATGGCGGCCTTCTCGCAGATGCGTCTGGACGCGACCGCATGGGCGATGATCTATCTCGGTGTCGTGCAAAAGGTTGCGAATGCGATGCCGGTCGGCGGCGCCGGCGCGCTGCTCGCTGCCCTGCATCGCTGCCTCACTGCGCTGGGCGGCACGGTGCATACCAACACCCGAGTGCAGCGGCTTGCCGTGTCCAACGACCGGGTGACCGGCGTGCAGCTGGAATCCGGTCGCTTCGTCGCGGCACGCAAGGGTGTCCTGACGACCTGCAATCCGGTCGTGACGCTCAACGAACTGCTGCCGGAGGGCACGCTGGATACGAAACTTTCGGCGCGCGCCAAGGACATTCCGATTCGCAAGACACACGCGACTTCGCTGAAGATCAACGTCGCCCTCGAGGGCCAAGTGACGATGAAGAAGCACGAAGATTGGCGCGGTGACGGACTGGACCTGCGCAAGTACCTCATTGCCTGGCACACCCTGAAGGAACAGGACGACGCTTGGAACGCCGTTGTGCGCGGGCAATGGCCAGACCCGGTGCCGGTCAGCTGTGCCATTATCCCGACCGCGGTGGACCCCACCCAGGCCCCCGAGGGACGTGACAATTTGTGGCTGTGGTCGGGCGTCATCCCGGCGACACCGGAAGAGCCATGGGACGACGTCCGCGACAAGGTCGGCGACGCCGTATTGCGGGATACTGCGCAGCATTACCAGGGACTCGACAAGCTCGAGATCGATCGGGCCGTGCTCGGTGGACCCGACCTCGAAGAGAGGTTCAACGCTCCGGCGGGCAACGTCTATCACGTCGACCCGCTGATCACCCGGTTCGGGCCACTGAAGCCCGCGGCCGGCCTGGGCGGCTATCGGACGCCGGTGCAGGGGCTCTATCTCAGTGGCGCGGGCACCCACCCCGTGGGCGGAGTGTGCGCCCTGCCGGGCAAGCTCGCCGCGCAGACGGCGATCCGCGACCAAAGGAAGCAATGACGGCACCCGACGAGCTGCTGCGCGACATCGAATTGTCGCGCAAGATCCAGACCTTCTGCACGTGGTGTGGTCCGGCGTTCGTGGTTCTGTTGTTCGGCGGTTGGGGTTTGATGGGCGGTTTCATTCCGCTCATACCACCGTCGTGGCAAGCCCAGCAGGTGGCCGCGGCCTACGGTGAGACCGTCAACGCCCACCGGCTCGGCGCGCTGCTGGCATTGATCGGCATCTTCTTGACGATCCCGTTCTTCTTCGCGATCAGCATGCAAATCCGGCGAACCGAGTTGCGTGTGCCCAGTTTGGCAATTCTGCAGTTCGCTTCCGGGATCATCGTCACCGTCGTGTTGATCATCCCGATGCTGCTGTTCATCGGTGGGTTGTTTCGCCCCGAGCGCCCGGCGGAGCTGACGAAGCTCGTCAACGACCTGTCCTACGTGATGTTGATCCTGCCGTGGCCACCGATCTTCGGCCAGCTCGGCGCACTCGTTGTTGCGATCTTCCACGACCGCAGCACAACGCCGGTGTTCCCGCGTTGGCTCGGGTTCTTCAACCTCTGGGTCGCACTGTTGCTGCTTCCGGCGAGCATGATCATCTTCTTCAAGACGGGCCCGTTCGCATGGACCGGAGTGATCGGGTTCTGGATACCCGCCGCTGTCTTTGGCATCTGGTACATCGTGATGACCGTCGTTCTGCTGCGCGCCATTCGCGACGAGGCGGCAACGGACGAACGCGCGGCGCGTTCAAACGCATGACCGCTGCCTCGTTGTCTGACGGCCGAAACGATCAATTGTTTGGCCCCGCAGACGATTGAGCCCAGAACCGCGTATAACTAACGTTCGCTGGCATGAGTGGTAATGACCTGCGCCCGCCGTATCGAATCGCGGTCTGGGGCCCGGGAACGGTCGGTGTCGCCGCGATACGCGAACTCATCCACCTTCCCGAAACCGATCTGGTGTCCGTATTCGCTTACAACACAGCCAAACACGGCACGGATGCCGGTAAGCTCGCGGGGATGGCGCCCGTCGGGGTTAGCGTCAGCACCAACCTCGCCGAATTCCTGGCCACACAACCCGAATGCATCATCCACGCCCCACGCGACTTCGGCGACTTCGCTGCCGACAGCGATCTCGTCATGTTGCTAGAACACGGCATTAACGTCATCACCGTGCTGCCTTACCAATATCCGCACCGCCGCGGCGACGCGGCGTTCGAGCGACTCGACGCAGCAGCCAAGAAGGGAGGCGCGACGCTGTTCGGTACGGGTATCAACCCCGGGTTTCTGTTCGAGCGCGTGGCGCTGACCGCGACGGGGCTGTGCAATGCGGTGGAGCGAATCTCGCTCTCCGAGTATGTCAACATCGAGCACATCACTAGCGGCGCAGAATTCCTCACCATCATGGGATTCGGCATGGAAGCCACCCAACCGGAAATGGTCGACGCGGTAGCGGGCACCGTGAACAACTACCTGACCCAAAGCCTCTACTACGCAGCACATCACATGGGCCTGACGATCGAGCGACTCGAGCGCGACGACGATCACATATCAACACCGGTGGATATCGAGATTCCGGACCTGTTCACTTTGAAGGCCGGCACGGTCGCATTGGTGCGATTCCGGTGGACCGCCTACTGCACGAATGGCCCCACCCTGAGTACCCAAGTCAATTGGTACGCCACCGACGCGATGCGGCCCGAAGAAGCACTGGGTCACGGCGACGATGTCTGGAAGATCCAGATCGATGGACGACCGAGCTTCCAACTGTGCGCGGAACTGTCCGGGACCCCACGCGGCGACGCGGTTCACCCAGACAATCCAACGCATCCTTCGATGCTCGGCACCGCCATACCCGCTGTCCAGGCGATCGCTTCGGTCATCGACGCTCCTGCCGGAGTGATGGTCGCCGACGCGCCACAGTTCCACTGGAAGCGGGATTTTAGGCTCGATTCCGCCCGCGCCGCGACAGCGGTACGCTGAGAAAGGGCTCTCCCCGGTATGAAAAGGCAGCTCAAAGTCGGCCTCTGTGGCCGGATGTTCCCGCCAGCCCGCGAAGCGCTGGCCGCAGCGGAACGTGCCGAGGCGCTCGGCTGGGATTTCATCAACTATCCCGACCAGCTCAGCGGCGCCCATCCCACCGGTCTGCTGCAGGTGCCGGTCGCCGACACAGACCCGACCGCACCCACCGGAATGTACTCCGACGTGTGGTATGGCTCGTTCGAAATGTGTGCGGCGACAGCAGCTCTCACGCGCGAGATCGACATCATGCTGGCAGTTGTTGACCCACTGCGCCGCAGCCCCGCGCTCATGGCGCAGGAGATGGCGACGCTGCAGCACCTATCCGGCGGCCGTATGACATTCGCTCTTGAATCCGGCGAAGCCAAGCAGTTCGAGCCCTACGGCGAAACCCGCACCAAACCGATTGGCAAACTGGAAGAGTCGATTCGGGTGTTCAAAGCGCTCTGGGAATCAGGCGGTAAACCGATCTCCCGTCCGTCCGAGTTCTGGCCGCTGACCAACGCCGTCTTTCCGATCCCACAGTTCAACGGCCGAAATCCCGAACTGTTGATTGTTGGCGGCGCAAAGAGGCTGCTGGAACTTGCGGGTGCGCAATGCGACGGCTGGCTGACCTTTTTACCCGGCGGGGTAATGGACGACGTCGGTTTACTCGCGGATACGATAAGCGTCGTCAAGGCCGCCGCCGCGATGGCGGGACGAGATCCAGATGACTTGCGTTTCGTCGCACAGGTTTTCGCGTCGATCGGCGAGACAGATGACCAAGCGTGGGAAATGGCACGCAGGCCTCCCGTGGGCTGGCTGGGTGTGATCGGTGCATCCATCGCAGGCAGTGACGCATGGAAGAAGTGGGGCTACGATCACCCGTTCGGTGACTTCAACTGGGCCAAAGACATGGATATCAACAAGGTCACCGCGATGCAGGCCAGCCAACTCGTCGAACGCGTGCCCGACGAGATCCTGGACCACGCCTGTGTCTGGGGATCGCCGGCGCGAGTCGCGGCTCGGCTGCAGAGCTTTGTCGAAGCCGGCATCACCGAGATCTCGCTCTTCAATTTTGCTGCAAGCGCCGACCCACAGCACGCGCTGAAATGGCACGGATTGGCATCCGAGATTCGGACGAGGCTCGGTGTGACCCCCTTGGCCCTGGATGAACATGCAGCCGTAAGTTCCGCCACCACCTGACCATCCAAGGAGGTGTGATCGATGGCGCATACCGCCGATAGCTCCCACATAACCCACATCCAGCAGGAACCCGGTCGGTTGTTGTGGGCAATCAACCGAATACCGACGTGGATCTTCAAATTGGGGATGGGCCGGCTCTTAGGAAGCCGATTCGCGATGATCACCCACCGGGGTCGCAAGTCCGGTGCTCACCACACCGTGATCATTGAAACCGCCGACGGTAGCATCCAACAGGGTCGGCTGGTCTACATCATCGCCTACGGCACCCGCGCCCAGTGGTATAAGAATCTCAAGGCTTCGCCGGCGGTCAGCATCGAAATCGCCGGAAAGACATACCATCAGCCGCGCTACGAATTCCTCGACAAGGCCGCGACCGAACGCGCCATCGCAAGCTACTGGGCCAGATATCCAAAGCTCGCGGGATGGATGGCTCGCAACGGCGTGTTCTTCTACCCGGGCCCACTGGGCGACCATCCTTATGCCCCCACATCCGTCGCCTTCTACCTCGATTGAATTAGACAATGAAGGAGCGCAGATGAGCAGCACGATAACAGAATTGACTGAGCGGACGAGAGAAGCCGCTGAAGCCATGTACGGTTCGGTCACGCGCGGTGACCTCGAGACCTTTATGTCATACGTTTCACCGTCGGTAGCTATCGTGGAGCCGGATTACCTGCCATACGGCGGCCGCTATCAGGGACTTGATGGTCTGCAACGACTTTTCGCGGAGTTTGCCGTTCGGTTCAACCTTTCCGGCCTGCAGATCGAGCGCATCATGGTCGACGGCGCGCACGTCTGTGCGATCTGTCGGGTCCCGACCGCCAGCGGGAAGTCCGTCGTCGAATTCATCGAGCATGCCGTTTTCGAGGATGAACGGGCTGTCGAGTTGCGGATCTACATGCACCACCTAGGCGACCTGGTCGAGTCGGTGGCGTAGCCACGCATTCTCGCCGTATTCTCGGGGGGTCGGCCAGGCCCGCTTCGCTGATCAGGGACAGATAACGAAACGCCTTGCGGCACTACCGACCTCAAACCGTGCGAATGCATCGCATCCCCGACTCAGCGACCGGTCAACGCAGGCCTTAGTGCCAGCGTGGCGGCGAGGCGGCGCGCCGCATTCTCTCCGGAGACGACGCTACCGTTGACCGACGGCATACCGACATAGTCGCCCGCAAGCTGGACTCGGTCCCGCGGATCGATCCAGCGGTTGATGTCGGCGATCGCACGCTGGGTACCGTGGGTCAGCTTGATGGCCCCCGGCGTCCATCGTGTGATCTCGGCGAATTCGATATGCCCGCTGATACCCGGCTCGACGCGTTCCAAGTCGGGCAGTATTTCGGCCAGCAGCTGGTCGTCGGAGAGTCCGAGCCGCGGTGTGACCCATTCGTGGTAGGGCAGTAAACCGATGAGCCCCTTGCCTTCCGGTGCGGCGCCCGGCGACAGGCTGTGCTCGTAGCTGATGGTGGCCAGTCCTCCGAGCTGGCCCGTCCCCGCAACAACCAGCAGCGCCTTTCGCGCCGGACGCCGGGACAGGCCGAGCCGGATCGAAAGGAGATTGGCCTGCTCGATGCGGTCGAGCATCGTACTTTGCACTGCCGACTCTATTTCGGGGAAAATCTCAGCCGCTTGCGGCGCGGATGGGGTCACCACGACGCCGTCGACCTCGTCGTCGTGGCGGCCCGCGACGTCTTCCCACTGGACCTGCGCGCCTCGTTCGGTGCGAACGATATTGGTGACCGTGGCACCCGTCCTGACGTCCAGACGCGCCGCGACTGCCTTGGCGAAGAATTCCATCCCGCCGCGGTAGCCGAGCAGCCCACCCAAGAGAACTTTCCAGATCGTGAACCAGAGATCGGCAATGGACAACTCTCGGCCTTCGACCACGAAGATGCCGCCGAGCACCGGATCGAGGAGGTGATCACGGATCTCGGGGTTGAGCAGCCGATCGCAGTACTGGGCAACGGTTTCCGTGTCGAGTTCGGCGCGCGCGGCGGCGTCGGTGTAACCCACCTTGGCGCGGGCCCGGAGCAGATCTGGGACAGCCTTGGCCAGCGCGAGCTTGCTTCTCACCGAGAGCAGCGGTGTGCGGACAAAGTCCACGATGCCACCGGGGCCGCCGCCCCTGATCTCGTGGACCACACCGTCGCGGTACACGCCGATGACCGCGGGCGGAGTGATCACCGCGTCGCCGACTCCTACCTCCTGCGCGATGTCGAGCATCGCCTGATAGGAACCGGCCAGCACGGTGGCTCCAACGTTGACGATGTACCCGTCGCGGTGGATTGACGCAGTCGTGCCGCCCACCTGATCCGCCGCTTCCAGTACCGTCACCGAGGCGCCGTCTTGCTGCAACCGATGGGCGGCGGCCAGCCCGGCGACCCCGGCGCCCACGACGATCGCCCTAGGCCTGTTGTCCAGGTTCATGAACGAACGTTAACACCACCTGCTTGTCCGCAACCACCGCCTCCCAGCATCCAAGCTTTGCGGCGGAGCGTATTTCGATTTTGCCGCTACATGGCAACTAAAACCGTTCGGGACGGCGTTCCGTCAGTGACAGATAACGAAACGTCCCGGGGCAGTTCCGTCGTCGAGCTGTCGGAGTGCACGAGGCAAATCGTCGAAGGTGATCTCGACGAGAGGCGTCACCAACTGCCCCGAAGCGAAAAGATCATAGACAGCGGCGATGTCGTGGGCGTCACCACCGAGACTGCCGATCAGTTCGACCTGCTTGGACACTAAAGCCAGCGTATTAATCGTTGCCTCGGCGACACCCAGTCCGACCTGGACAATGCGTCCGCCCGGCTTGATCACTTCGATCGCGACGGCAGTCGTCGTCCCGAAACCAGCGAAATCTATGACGACATCGAGGTTGAGACCGTTGAATTCGGATACGTCGTCAAAGGCCTCGACAATCCCCGCATCATAGCCGCGCTGCCGAGCGACGGGCTGCGGATCGGCACCGTAAACCGTTGCCCCTGTGATGGTCCCGACCCGGGCACCGATCGTGCCCAGACCGCCCAGGCCGATGATCCCCAGTTTGGTTCCCGCACGCACTCCCCCCGCCGAGATCACCGCGTGATAAGAGGTCATACCCGCATCCGTGCCCACGGCCGCCTGAACGTAGGAGGTGCCGTCCGGGATCGCGACAAGCGCCTCGACCGAAGCAACCGTTCGTTGGGCAAATCCTCCGTCACGGGTGTCGCCATGACCGTCGACCAGCTGGTACACACCTACGCGATCACCCACCGCGTACTCGGTCGCACCGTCACCGACCGCTGCGATGACGCCCGCGATTTCGTGACCCAACACGATCGGTAGCTTGTGGGGGAAGGGTTTTAGGATTCCGGCGGCCATCGCGACGTCGCTGTGGCACAGACCCGCCGCCCGGATATCGATTAGCACTTCGCCCTTACCGGGCGTGGGATCCGGCAACTCAACACATTGCAACGGCTCGCCGAATCCCACCATCTGCCAAGCCTTCATCGCCATATCCCTTCATCGCAGCAGGACGCGTTCGGCGTTAGACGTCTCAAAGTCGGCACTCTCACGCCCCGAGGCCGCGTGGTTGGCGTCCGTGATCTCCCTCGTCAACAGCGAGGGGACAGTGCTCCGAGGTCATGGACGAAGATCCGCATCTCGGTCACCCTGCCGTCCCGGATGGTCGACTGCTCGATGACATCAAGGACGCTCTTCTGGTCGGCCAATGGCATTCGGAGAAAACCCAGCACCGTCTCGCCGTCGGCGATGACCCGGTCCACGCTCAGGCCGGCGACGTCAAACGTCGCGGCGAGGTCGCCGAACAGTGACAAAAACTTGTCAACTCCCCGGTAGGTGCCCCCGTAGGGTAGAAAGGCAGGCTCGATCACGACGATGTCGGGAGACAATGCGGCGACAAAGGTGTCGAGGTCGCCGTGCTTGACCGCCTCGTACATAGAGGTGACCAGTGCAAGGTTGCTGTCGGAAGACACGGTGTCAGCTCTCTCCGGCGTCAGCTGCTGCAGTGGCATCACTGAGGCTCCCGCGCGAGCAACGGGCCGAGCACCTCATCAACGAGTTTGGTGTCGCAATACTCCCAGCCCTCGCAGATCCTGCCGTCGCGGAGGCGAAACAGCAGGTGGTAGACGTTGTTGTAGGGAACTCCGGTCACCAGCTCGCTGGTCCCGGTGAACTGAGCGGATACTCGATCGTGTTCAGCGGTCGCATTCAGGATGGTGAACTGGATGCCGCTCTTGGTGATCTGGAACAAGCTTCCCGCCAGTGCGACAAGGTCATCCCGGCTTAGTTGCCGGGAGACCACGCTGGTCCCCATGATCTCGTGCACGATGTCCTTGGTGCATAACGCTTTCAGCGCCGCGCCGTCGCCCTCCGCGACAGCGTTCAGCCAGCGAATCACGACGTCTTTGTTGGACTCCACCTCACCCACCTTTTTGTCAATATCGGTGCCGCCGCACGCGATTGGGCCTGTCAGACCTCGAGGCTATGACGGTGTCGAGGCCCCATTCAATGCTCGCCGCAGCCTTACGATTGAGATTTTCGGCCACGACTGCGATCACCGGCGTTACGCTGCCAATGTGAACAACCGTTTGCTTCCACGCAGCGCGCGCAGCGCTCGGCTGCTGCTCCGGGTTGGTAGAGACCACGGACTGACGCCGCTCGAGTGCCTCAGCGGAACCGATCTGATCCTCGACCAGCTCGACGGCCCGTTCGCGGAGGTCTCCGTAGCCCAAGAACTTACGATCGCGGCCAACCTGGTCCGGCACCTCGAGCCTGGCATCGGACTCACCGCGGGCGCACAGTACTCGATCGAGATGTTCGGCATGTTCGGCTTCGCCTGCATGAGCGCTCCGACGCTGCGAGAAACAATTGCGATCGCCCTGCGCTACCAGGATTTGGCGTTCATCCTCGCCGAGGCCGAATTTGTGGCTGGACCAGACTACGGCAGCATCGTCGTGAGCACGTCGCATCTGCCCCCGGAAGTCCGACGGTTCGCTGCCGACCACTGCATCGCTACAGTATGGTCAACGCTTCGCGACATCAGCGATGACATCACCGTCGGCGTGATCGACCTCGCGTTCGCCGCGGGTTGCGACGCGGACCGGTACCGGTCGCACTTCGGCGTCACCCCACGGTTCAGTCAGCCCACCAACAGCATCGGATTCGGCAACGCCGTTCTTGATCGTCCTCGCGAGGTCGATATCGACGCGATGCGTGAATGTGAGCGCCAGTGCAACGACCTGTTGGCACGGCGTGAATCCCTTGTCGGTACCGCCGGCAGGGTCCGGGAACGACTGGCACGCGCCGCCGACACCGTCCCCGCGATGCGCGATGTGGCTTCTGATCTTTTTTTGTCGACGCGCACCCTGCGCAGGCGCCTCGAATTGGAGGGCACGTCCTTCCGTGAGCTCGTCGACGAAGTCCGCCAAAGTCGCGCCGAGGCGCTGATTGCCGACGGCATTGCAGTCAGTCAGATCGCACATCGGCTCGGTTATGGCAGCAGCTCGGCTTTCGTGCACGCCTATAAACGCTGGCGCGGCATCACCCCCGGCAGTGAGACGCTGCTGCACCGCTAGAGGGTTTGCCAACGGTAAATGACTAGCTGATAAGCCTCAATTCCCGCCTACTCGAAGGGAATTGAGAAGTATTCCTGATACCGCGCGAAGGCGATCCGATCGCGTGAATTCATCTCTTCGGTACCAAGATTCAGCTTATGCACCGGCCTGGCACCCCGTGGGTTCGCATCGACGTAGTGCTGCATCGCGTCCCGACCGGCTTGAGTCAGTTCCAGACCGAACGCACCGTACATCGCCGCGATCGCGGCAATCGGATCGTCGACCAGGTCGGTGTAAAGCAGGTGGTGCAAGCGATCTTTGGGGATTCCGCCGGCCTCGATCTGGTCGATGACGGCGTTGAATCGCCCCGCGGATAGATTTGGGTCGGTCACGTAGTCAAAAGCAATGGTGTTACCCGCGACGTCATCGACGCGACCGTGCGCTGCCTATCGGCCGGGGAGAGCGTCACCAGCCTCGGAGTTCAACGGATCTGCGAGGAAGCCGGTGTCGCGCGATCGGCGTTTTACAAGAACTTCGCTGACAAGACCGATCTGTTGCGCAGGGTCGTCGCCGACGCGACGGCAGATCTGTTCGATACCGCATGCGCCTGGGCCGCGGGCGCAGGCGGACGCGAATCCATGGCCGCCGACTGGAACACGGTGCACGTGTGGCGCGAACACGCACCGCTGCTGGGGGCATATTTCGAAGCTGCCGCCTACCAACCCGCACTAGCCGCAATCTGGGACGACAGAATGAAGGCGGTCGTCACCGCGATGAGAGACCGGATCAGCAACGGGCAGCGGGAGGGCTCGGTCCCCAACGACCTCGATGCAGACATGGTCGCGAAGTTCATCGTCTACGGATTCGAGCGGCTTACCGCCCAGCACGTCGCCAGCGCCCCCGCTTCGGCCGACGAGGAATTCGCACGGTCGATCTCGGAGGTCGGTTGGCGACTGATCTACGGATCCGCTGGCGGCCCAGCATAAGTCGCTGGGAGTGGGCAGCGGATTATTCGCGGTCGGACGCCGCTCGCACAATCGCTTCGGCTTCACGGGCGGGCAACCCGAGCGAGGCAAGCACGTGGCGCGCGAAAGCATGATGCGCGTTCGCACCGTGACGGCCGTTGAGTATTTCTCGAATGAGGGCGAAGGCGCCGCCGATCACCGCGGTGAGCAAGACCTCGATGTCGGCGACAACGAACCGGCCACTTTCGATTCCGCGCTCGACCGCGATGCGTGCGGGGTTGTGGACGGCGTCGCCGAACAGCTCCTCGGAGTGTCCGATGTTGACGATCAACCGGGCGAAGTCGGGTTCGTCGTAGGCGAGCCGGATGACGCGCAGATTCGCCAGCGCCACCACCTCGGCCGGGTCGGTGCCGTCCTCGACATTGGTGATGATCGCCGACGTCAAGTCGGACAGGCTCTCGGTGATCACCGCCTCGAGGAGGTCTTCCTTGGACTGGAAGTAGTTGTAGAACGAGCCCAACGCGACGTCAGCCTCTTCGGTGATGTCCTGGATGCGCAGGCTCGCAACCCCTTTGGCCGCAATCAGCGTCCGGCCGGCGTCCAGCAGCAGACGCCGCGTGCGCAGCCGCTGGCGCTCGACGCGCGTCGTCGCCTTGCCTTCGAGCTCGGACTTCACACCCGGATTATTACCGAATGAATTAAGTTTCACCCTTGAAATCATATTCATATTTTGTTAGTTTAACCCCACGGGGGTGAACTGGCTCACAGCTGACGGAGCGGCGATGTGACGATGCGCGGTCGCGACGAGCCGACACACCCGGAGTCGGAGACGTTGTGGCACAAGCCCAAAGCATTCTCGGGATCGCCCACGGACTCGGCACCTCCCCAAACCGTCAAGGCATAGGAGCGAACCACGCATGGCACTTGGCACACATTCCGGTGACACCGACCTGCTGTTGCCGATGCCGGCCGCCGGCGAGCAATGGGATCCGCATCTGATCCACACCCACTACTTCGGTTTCTCCGTTCCCGAAGCGGCAATCGGTGCGTTCCTTTACGTGCGCTACCAGCCAGCTTTTCCGCTGTCGCAGGGTGGCGTCTGCATCTTCCAGGGCACCGACAATGTCGAACACACCGATATGGCTTTCCTCGACTACGAGATCACAATGCCGTGGCCGCGGATCGAAGGCAGCACGATTACCACCGACAACGGGCTGACGATCGATTTCATCGACCCGGGCCGGACCGCACGGATCACTTATCGCAGCGCAGACGGGGCTGCCTCCGTCGACGTGGTCGCCGAAGCGGTGACTCCGCTGCTGGCCCGGGGACATGTGATGCCGGGCGAGGAAGACCATCACGACGTGGCACGCGAACCGGGCGGCACCGAGCAGTTCATGCACATGACCGGCGAATTGGTGTTGGAGGGCACAACCTATCCGGTGGACTGCTATGCACCGCGCGACCGCTCCTGGCGCCAGATCCGGGTGGAACGCCGTGGTGCGGTACCGGTTCCGCCCGTCGGCTGGTCACCGATGTACTTCGGCCCCGACCTCATCTTCAACCAAATCAGTTTCGAACCGTTGGATACCGACCCCGCCTGGGCCGGGCTGTATGAGGTCGGGGATCGCCCTTCACATCACTACGCCTGGATTCAGCGTGGCGAGGAGACCCGATCGATCAAATGGGTGCGGCGCAACGTCTTCGAGTATCACCCGCGCATTCACCTCCCCATGCGCCAAGAGATCACCGCCGAGGACGAGCACGGCGAGGTATATCGGTTCCAGGGTGAAGCGATCGCGTGCGCACCCCTGCCGGCCTGGCCCAGCACATCGTTCCACGACAGCGTGTACCGCTGGACCGACGAGCACGGCCGAACCACTCACTCCACGTATCAAGAGATTTGGTTCGACAAATACCAGCAAATGATGAATCGCCGAGCGTTGGCGGCCTCGCACTCATAACGCGTTGTCTCATCGACACATTGACTGAAAGAGGAGAAAGCGATGGCCCTGAAAAACGTTATCGACACCGAGTTGGCCGCGAAGCGGCTCGCTGATTGGCTGTCCTCGAAGCATCCCGATGCACAGGACATCACCGTGACCGACGTCCAGGTCCCCGGAGCAGGCGGGTTATCCAATGAGACCGTACTTTTCACGGCGAGCTGGCGTGATGCCGATGGTGAACAGACCCGCGGCATGGTTGCCCGGGTGCAACCCGACGGGCCTGGCGTGTTTCCCGACTATGACCTGAGCAAGGAAGCGGCCGTCATCAAGGCGTTAGCCGACCATTCGCCGGTACCGGTGCCTCAGGTGTACTACTTCGAGGAGAATCCGTCCGTCTTCGGTTCGCCGTTCCTGGTGATGCAACGGATCGACGGTCGCATCCCCGCCGACGATCCGCCCTTCACCGCGGCCGGCTGGGTGTTGGATCTGACACCGGATCAGCGACGCCAGATGTGGCACAACAGCCTCGACGTGCTGGCTCAGATCCACGATGTCGATTGGCGCACCGTGGGGCTGGACTTCCTCGACACCCCCGAGAACCACAGCGGGCTCGACGCGGGCCTGGCTAAGTGGCGACACACATTCGAGTGGGCCGCCGAGGGCGAGCCGAACCCGACGATCGAAGCGGCCCTGCGCTGGCTCGACGAGAACCGTCCTGCCGGCGCCGAACAAAAGGTGCTGAACTGGGGCGACGCCCGGGTGGGCAACATCATCTTCTCCGACGAGCTTGCCCCCGTGGGTGTGCTCGACTGGGAGATGTTGGTATTGGCCAGCCGCGAACAAGAGCTCGGCTGGTGGTTGTTCTTGATGCGCCACCACACCGAGGGTGTCGGTCTCCCCTTGCCGGAGGGTATCCCCGACCACGCCGAAACCATCGATTACTACCAGCGGACGACCGGTCACACGCTGCGCAACCTCGACTACTACGAAGTCCTGGCCGGCACCCGGCTGTCCATCCTGATGTGCCGCGCCGCGCACATGATGATCGGCGCCGGACTACTGCCGCCGGACTCCCCGATGGCACAGAGCAATCCGGCAAGTCAGCTGGTGGCGAAGCTGCTTGACTTGCCGGCACCCACTGGCGCAACGACAAGCTTCATTGGTAATCGAGGACAGTAAATATGAACGCTCAGATGGCTTTTCAGCGGTTCTGCGCGTTCAGCGCCATCATCTGCCTGCTGCTGTTCTTCGGCGGCTTTGTCTCCGCCGGATTCATACCGCCCCTGTCCCCGGGCATGTCCGCGGCCCAGATTGTCGCTCACTACCAGGCCCACACCGCCGGCATCCGGTTGGGCGCCGGGCTCATCTTCTTGAGCTCGATGTTCTACGTGTGGTTCACCGCCGTGATCTCCGGGCAGATTCGGCGGATCCCCGGGGTGCATCCCACTGTCGTCAACGCGCAACTGGTCGGCGGGGCGTTCGGGTGCGTGACGTTTCTGCTGCCGGCGCTCTTATTCGCGGTCACCGCGTTTCGTCCCGACCGCTCCCCCGAGCTGACGTTGCTGTTCAACGACATGAGCTGGATCATTCTGGTGATGCCGTGGACGCCGTTCATGCCCCAGTTCTTCTCGTTCGCCTTCGCGATCCTGTCGGATCCGAGGCCGCAGCCGTTATTCCCGCGCTGGCTGGCCTATTTCCTCATCTGGGTAGAACTGATGTTCACACCGGCGACCGTGCTTCCGTTCTTCAAATCCGGCCCATTCGCCTGGAATGGCCTGTTCGTTTTCTGGATGCCCGCAACGGTGTTCACGGCACTATTCATCGTCACGACGACCTGGCTGATCAAGGCCATCAACTCCGAAGCGCGCGACGCTCAGGCCGGCGCGGAGGCTCCCAGCCACGAGTCGCTAGCACGCGAAACCACATCGACATAGCTCGCACATCGGGGGTTGTGTGAGATTTAGCGTCTCAATATACTGGCGCGATCTCATAGAGAAGGTCGGCCTGCTACTGAGACGACGGGGAGGATGGCATCATGCCCACCTTGCGGAAGGCCGCGATCGTTGTGTTGGGCACGGTGGTGACCGGTCTCAATTTCGCGGTTCCCGCCGATGCGGATCCCGGCGACGATCCCTGTCACTCGATGTTCAATCCGATCTGTCGGATGGTACCCATGATGCCCGACCTTGACCACGACATTGATCTGACCCAAGATCCCAATGGGCCCACCGGTGGGCAGAGCACTTTCACACAGTCTGACACCAGGCAGGGCGGGCCCGGCCAACCGCGTGTCGGCCAAAGCGGGGGTTAGGAATCCCTACTTGCCCTGCCACTGTGGGGCGCGCTTCTCCGCAAAGGCCAGCGCCCCCTCCTTGGCGTCGGCCGACTTCCGCACCTCCGAGGTGATTGCAAGCTGCCACTCGAACGCGGGGAGATCGGTCCAGTTGCTTTGATGCGCAAGGATCTTCTTGGTCGCCTTGACGGCCAGTGGTCCATTCGCGGCGATCTTGGTCGCGACTTCGCGCGCCGTGGCCAGTGCTTCGCCTGGCTCGGTGAGCGCGGCGACGAGCCCATGGCGCTCGGCGTCCTGAGCCGTGATCGGTTCGCCCGTCAACGCGGTCAACATCGCCAGGGAGTAGGGCAACGCCTTCGGGAGCCGCAGCAACCCCCCGGCCGCGGCGACCAGACCCCGTTTGACTTCCGGCAGACCGAATTTGGCAGCCGTGCTGGCCACCACTATGTCCGCACTCAGGACCAGTTCACAGCCACCCGCCAGCGCCCAGCCCTCTACCGCCGCGATCAACGGTTTCGTCGGCGGACTTTCGGTAAGCCCGGCAAACCCGCGACCCGGGATGGAAGGCGACTCACCTCTGAGGAAAGCCTTGAGATCCATTCCGGCACAGAATGTTCCATCGGCACCCGTCAGAATGGCCGCCGTGAGGTCGTCGCGCGTCTCGAGCTCGTCGATCGCGGCGGCGATACCGGCTGCGACCGAGCTGTCAATCGCGTTCTTGGCTTGCGGACGGTTGATCGTGATCACCATGATCCGATCCGCGGTCTCGACCAGGACGGTGTCAGTCATTGCTTGCCTCCTGAAGTGTCGCCGGCAACGCGGCCGGTCATGCCGAGATGCTTTCCCACAGCTCAATTTCGCCTTCGTCTCGCACCCGTGCCCCGAGTCGGCGGCTGTAGGCGAATTCCGACTGGTCGGCGTCTCGCAGTGCCCACAACTTGCTGGTGTAGCGATGCAGGCCGTACTCGGCGGTGATGCCCACTGCCCCGTGCAGTTGGTGCGAGGTCCGTGCCACCAGGGTCGCCGCGGTGGCCGCGGTGATGCGAGCCGCCGACACCGCGCCGAACCTGCGTGTCTCGGGTGTGTGAACATCCGCGCATGCCGCCGTTGCCCGGTCGAGCGCCGACTGGGCGAACCTGGTACGCACGGCCATTTGCGCCAGCGCGGTCGACACGGCGGGGATCTTCACCAGCGGCGCACCGAACTGCTCGCGCTCTGTCACATACTTACGGGTGAGTTCGTAAGCCCCCCAAGCAGTCCCGAGCAGGGAGGCCGACCGTGCGAGCGCCAGTCGGTTGAGGACCTGCGCGGCGCCGGGTCCGCCTGATAGATGTGCGACGGACGCGCCGGCCAGGCTCACCCGCGCGTCGGGCAGCCCGGCGATGTCGTGGCCGGGCTCTACGGTGACCGATTCCCCCGCCAGCCGTACGCTCACCACCGAGGATGCGGTCACGATCACCAGCCCGTCGGCCCGGTCGGCGAAGGGGACTTGAATAAAGTTGGCGGTGACGGCTTTTGACGGGACATCCAGGTCCGGAGCTACGACGATCGTGTCGAAACTCTCACCGGCCACCGCCGCGTCCGCGGAATACGAGGTCGTCGACGCCTCGACGATCGGGGTACTCAGCCCGGCGCGTGCCAACTCCCGAACGACGACCACCAGGTCGGCCAGGCTACCGCCCGAACCGCCTTTGTCTTCGGGCATTCCGATTCCGGCGAGGCCGAGCTCGCACACCTGGCCCCATACCGAGCCCGCATCCCCGGCGTCGGCTGCGAGGTTCCTGATGAGATCCGTCAATTCGCGGGCGAATTCACTCATGGCTTGGTCTCGCTTTTTGTCACGATCGAAAGCAGGACGTCGGAGGCGCCGCCGCGAAGGGTGAACCCGGGTGAGGCCAAAAGCGCCTCCGCCAATGGATCGGTGCGCGAGGTCGGCAGCCCCACTCGTCGGGCGAATTCGATCACGTCGTTCTCGAACTCCGTGCCGAGATACTTCAAACTCGCCGCCTCCACGACAGGCGCGCGCCCAGCATCCATGGCGTTGGCGATCTCCCAGCATTGTCGCCGCAGCGTGGCCAGACGCGCGACCAGCGCGCCGAGCTCCACATCGTGACGATCATCAGAGGTCTTGCGCAGATGACCGATCGTTTCGGCCAGGAGCGGATACGTGCTCAACACCCGCTCGGGACCGCCGCGTTCGAATGACAGCTGCTCGACGACCTGACGCCAGCCGTTTCCCTCGGTCCCCAGCAGACGATCCTGAGGAACAAAGACATCGGTGAAAGTGACCTCGTTGAAATGGTGCTCGCCCGACATGTCGACTATCGGCGAAACCTCGATCCCGGCAGTGGACATGTCCACGACGAATTCCGACAGGCCTTCGTGCTTTTTGCCGCTGGCATCGGTGCGAGCCAACAGATAGGCGTGCGTCGCGCGATGCGCAACACTGGTCCAAATCTTGCGGCCGGTAACCGACCAACCGCCGTCAACCTTCTTCGCGATGGTGCGCACCGCCGCCAGATCCGAGCCGGCCTCCGGCTCACTCATGCCCAAACAGAAGATGTAGTCGGCGCGGATGATGCCCGGCAGCAATTCTTTTTGCAGCTCAGGGGTGCCGTGGCGCAAGATGGCCGGACCAATCTGACGATCGGCGATCCAGTGCGCCGCGACGGGCGCTCCGGCACGGAGCAGCTCCTCGGTGACGACAAGGCGCGAGCGAGCGTCGAGCCCGCCGCCGCCGAATTCCACCGGCCAGGTGATGCCGATGAGCCCATGCTCAGCGAGCGCCCGACTGAAATCAAGATCGAAGGAGCGCAGCCAGCAGTCGCTGCGGGGCGTGTAGCGACCCTCAGCCAGCCAGGAAGAGGTCAGCTCACGCACCTGTTGACGCAGCGCGGCGAGCCGCTGCGTCGCATCGACGTCGGCTCGCAGATCATGTTCCGTCATAGAGGCAGTGTCTGTCATGCCCGCGGGCCCGTCTCCGAGTGGCGCACGGACGCCACCCTAACATTTTGAGTTTGGACGTCTCAAATGACCACCCGGGCCGCAAAGGAAGACAGTAACCTAAAGCCACTAGGCTGGCGCCTCGGGGTAGCCCGCTCGGCCCCAGCACGACGAGAGAAATGGCAATGGTGCCCATCATGAACCCGCCCAACAGATTTCCGCGTGCGCACGACCCGGTCGACCTAAGTGGCCAAGTGGCGTTGGTGACGGGCGCCAGCGCCGGACTCGGCCACCGCTTCGCGGAGGTGCTCGCCGACGCCGGCGCGGCCGTAGTGGTGACCGGCCGCCGCCTCGAGCGCCTGCAGCAGGTCGCCAGGGAGATCAACGAACGCGGGCAGCGTTGTATGGCGGTGACGATGGACATGTCGCGGCCCGCCGGGTTGGGTGACGCGCTAGATCGCGCCGAGCAGGAATTCGGGACGATAACCACGCTGGTCAACAATGCCGCGATCCCCGATGCCCAACGGGCACATCGGATGTCGCTGGAGTTAATCGATGCCGTCATCGATACGAACCTGCGCGGACCGTTCGTGCTGACCCGCGAGGTGGCCCGGCGCCTGATCGCCGCCAAGTCACCGGGGCGGATCATCAACCTTTCGTCGATGGGCGCATATCACTACCAGGGCGACGGGGCCGCGCTCTACTCGGTGACCAAAGCGGCCATCAACCGGATGACCGAGGTGCTCGCTGTCGAGTGGGTCCGCTACGGGATCAACGTCAACGCGATCGCGCCCGGCGCATTCATGACCGAGATGATGGAAGGCCGGATCGCACGGGTCGGCGATTTCACCGACGACCTGCCGCGTAAGCGCATCGGCGATCCGGCCCAACTCGACAGCACGCTGCTCTACCTGGCCGCGCCGGCATCGGAGTTCGTCACCGGGACCATCGTCAAGGTCGACGACGGGCAATTCCCCCGCTGAGACCCCATTGCCACCGGGCCCGGTTATACAAACAGTGCTTGATTAACTGCGTCGGACGTCAGTACGCTCCGCACATGACCATCCGGCACGGCGATCTTCGGCTGGACCGCGACGGCGACGTGGCCGAGATCGTATGGGCCGCGCCAGCACTCAACTTATTCACCCCCGAAGTCGCCGACGCGTACGACGCCGTCCTGGACGATCTTCCGGACGGCGTGCGTGCGCTGATCCTGCGGGCCGAAGGCAAGGTTTTCTGCGCCGGGGTGCAGGCGCAGCAATTCACCGCTATGGACGCGGCGGCCGGCACCCGCGTTCAGTCGCCGCCTGCTGGGCCTGATTCAGCGGATCGAGCAGTTGCCGCTGCCCACCGTCGCCGTGGTACACGGATTGAATCTCACCATCGGCCTCGAGCTGACATTGGCGTGCGACTTCATCTGGGCGGCCGCGGAAGCGAGCATGGGACTTGTCGAGGCGCGGGTAGGCATCACGCCCGCCGCCTGGGGCACCCAACGTCTGGTGGCACGCGCGGGAGTAGCGCACGCAACAGAGATGGTCGTCACCGGGCGCACCTATGGCTCGTCGGTGCTGAACGACTGGGGTGTTGTCGACAGGGTGCTTCCGGGACCCGAGTTGCTGGCCCGAGCACGCGAATTCGCCGCGGAGCTCGCGGCGGGACCGACGATGGCCACCGGAATCGCCAAGCAAATCATCGCGCTCGCCCGCGATCGCGGGACCGCGGCCGCCGACGCCGCCACCCCCGACCTGGCAGGACCGGTGCTCGGCAGCGAAGATGCCGCGATTGGCGTCGAAACGCTCCTCGCGCATGGGCCAGAGGCTAAGCCAGCCTTCCGCGGCCGTTAGTTTCGCCGTCGGCCTGGGCCGCCGGCAGCCACCTGGCCTGGCGCACCTTGATCGCGGCGTCGACAGCGTCCAGGATGCTCGAGGTCACGAGATCGAAGATCTCTTCAGAGGACAGACCGCTCTCCGACATCGCCTTGGCCAACGCCGGGTACTTGTCGGAGTCGACGTCGTGCTGATTTTCAGGCGAATAGCCTTGGGTGTCATGCAGGGCGCTCCCAATGGCGAACAATTCGAGCGCGTCGAGCAGAGGCATCACCGCCGCGCTGGGTACGCCCTCGGCCATCAACCGTTCCGCCGACGTGTCCAGCATCCGAAAGCCCATCCCGAGCGAGCGTTTGGACACAACCAGGGGCACCAGTCCGGGGTGTTCGAGCAGCGCATTGCGGAGATTGCGCGCGTTTTGAGACAGCCAGTGCCGCCAGTCGTCGTCCGACTTCTCCGGCGTGCGAACCTTGCTGAGCGCTAATTCCGTTGCACCAAACAGAATTTCGTCTTTGTTTTCGAAGTGATGGTAGAGCGACGCGCCGTTCACACCGAGCACGTCGGCCAGCCGGCGGATGCTCAGGCCCGCCAGACCGTCTTCGTCGATGATGGTGAGCGCCGCCTCGAGAACCTTGCGCCGCGAAATCAACGCGACCTTGGGCCTTACCATGCCGTTCGCCTTCCGGGGATGTGTGGTTTCAGATTAACCAAACACCGCGCGCCCGGGTGGCCGACACTCATTGCGCGGAGACACTCGACGTGGGCGACCCGTACCGCTTCTTCAAATCGGCCTTGGGCAGCTTGCCGGTCACATTGCGCTCAAACGGCTCCACCGCCACGAACTCCGCTGGCACCTTGTACCGCGCCAACCGCCCGCGGCAGTACTCGGCCAGCGCGTCGCAGTCCAGGTCAGCGGCGGGATTCAGGACGATCAACGCCCGTCCGACCTCACCCCAGCGCTCGTCGGCGATCGGGATAACGGCGGCGTCGGCGATGTCGGCATGCTCCTGGAGCACGCGCTCCACCTCCGCCGGATAGACGTTTTCCCCACCCGACTTGTACATGTCCTTGAAGCGGTCGACCATCGTCAAGAAAACATCTTCGTCGCGCTTGACCGCATCACCGGTACGAAACCAATCACCGTGAAACGCCGCGTCATCATCGGAGTCCCGGCGCCAATAGCCCGCCGTTACCGCCGGTCCGTTGGCCCACAGCTCCCCCGCCTCGCCCACTTCGACGTCCCGGCCGTCGCTCCCGACAATGCGAATATTGGTGTACTGCACTGGATCACCGCACGAGCCGAATTTCCGGAGCGTGTCCGAAGGCCGTATCACACTGACGATGGGCCCCATTTCCGTCGCACCGTATCCGGGACTCAGCGGCCAACCGCGCTCGAAAAAAGCCTTGGTTACGTCGTAATTCAAAAACCCGCCACCGACCTGACCGTGTCGAATGTGACCGAAGTCCGCCTCGGCGAACCCCGGGACCCTGGCCATGACCTGATACATCACGGGCGCTCCGGAGAAGTGTGTGAATCCCTTCGCCGCGTCACTGAGCAAGCCCACTACCTCAGCCGGGTCGAATGCCGGTAGCACCGACACCGTGCTGCCCAGGGCCAAGATGGGGTTCGTCATGCTGTTCAGACCCGCGGCGTGAAAAAACGGCAAGACTGCCAGATACCGGCTGGCGGAGGTCAATTCATAAGGGTCGAGCGAATTCAGCATCTGGTAGTGCAGCATCCGGTGCGTACAGATCGCCGCCTTCGGGCGTCCCGTGGTGCCCGAAGTGTAGATCAACTGGACTGGATCGGTGACCGCGACGACCGGCGCCGCGCTGCGGGGTGCCGAACGCTCCGCGGCGGCGACGATGTCACATGCGGCATCCTCGACACCGAAAGACGCCAGCCGGGGAACCCGCGCGGCGGCGGCTACGCGCGCGGCCGTCTCCGCCCAGACCGCGTCGTGGACCAGCACGGCTGGTTCGGAGTCCGCGCAGCAGAATTCGAGCTCGGGCTGCGCCAGCCGAAAATTCAGCGGAACCAACATCGCCCCGATGCGCATGCACGCGAACTGCAGAATCAACACCCAGGGGTGATTGACGGACAGCACCGCGACCCGGTCACCACGACCGATGCCAAGGTCGTCGGCGAGCGCCCCGGCCAAACCGGCCACCCGATCCTCGAGTTCGCGCCACGTGAACACCGCACCGGAGCGGACGTCCTCGATCGCCGGCCGATCCGGCCGGCGACGCGAGTGATAGTGCACAACGTCGGTCGCATGGTGCTTGATACTCATCGCGGATCCCCTTCAACGTTTCGTGCGGCACAGCGGGGGTCCGCTCATCATAACCATATGCCGTTTGGTTGAAAATGCCGCGCAATCTCGGTACAGCAGAAGAAGAAAGGCGCCCAACGCCGCTGTCACCCGTGGGGGCAACCTTGCTATACCAAACGACGTTTGGTACCGTGGCGACCGTCGCCATCCGGATCGGGAGAGCACTAGTGGATCAGTTCGACCATCACTCGCAATACTTCGCCGAGCATTGGCGCGACATGTATGAAGGCATGCGACAGCACTGCCCCGTCGCCCACAGCGACCGGCACGACGGTTTCGCGGTACTGACCCGCTACGACGACATCAAAAGGGTGCTGGCCGACCCCGAGACATTTGTCAGCGGTCGCGACCTGCCCTTCGCCGACGACGTCGTGAGGGGCGGTGCGACGGTGCCTACCAACCCCGTTCGCATGGGAATGATGGAGATGGACCCGCCGGTATCCCAGGCCTACCGCAAGTTGCTGGCCCCGCTGTTGTCGCGCAAGGCGATCGACGCCTACCGCCCGCGGATGCAGGAGATCGTGTCCTGGACGATCGACCGCGTCATCGGCTCCGGCAGTGTCGATTTCGTGGACCAGATCGCGAATCCACTGCCCGCGATGGTATCGCTCGACTACTTCGGCCTGTCACTGGACAAGTGGGAGCAATACGCCACGACCTTGCACAAAGCCGTGTACCGGGAGAAGGGTTCGGCGCGCGACCTGGTGGCGCTCGTCGAGGACGTGCGAGCCACCGTGGTCGAGCGGCGAGCGATCGCAGGCGAACGCGGCGATCTGGTCGACGCGTTGCTGACCGGTGAGGTCGACGGCGAGCCGCTCGACGACGACATGGTGACCGAACTGTTGTTCATGCTGCTCAACGGCGGTATCGACACCTCGACCGCGCTCATCGCGCACATGTTCGGTTACCTGGGCGAACATCCCAGCGACCGCGAGACGCTGATCGCCGACCCCGCCCGGATTCCGACGGCGATCGACGAAATGCTGCGCTACTTCCCGCCTGGTACCGGGGTAGCGCGCACGGTCGCCAAACCCGTTGAGATCCAGGGCCATCAATTCACGCCGGGTGATCGAGTGTATTGCGCAATCGGTGGCGCCAACCTGGATCCCGCCGTCTTTGCGCACCCCGATGAGGTGCTGCTGGACCGCGAGAACAGTGGCAAGCACTTGTCGTTCGGGTTCGGCGTGCATCGCTGCCTCGGATCGTTCCTGGCGCCGATGGAGCTGACTGTTCTGCTCGGCGAGGTCCTTGCGCGGATGCCCGATTACGTGATCGACCGTGAGCAAGTCCGCCGGTATCCGACAATCCCACTGGTCAACGGTTATCTGGCGATGCCCGCCACGTTCACTCCGGGCTCGCGCGTGCTCGCCGGTTTCGCCGCGGCGCTACCGGTCCGGCTGGAACCGGCGGCAACGGCCTGATCCTGCGATTGTTTAGTCGCCGTCCAGATAGCCCGCGCGAGTCCGATCCAGGAAGGTCTGCCGGGCAGCCGAAGCGTCGCCGAGCATATTGAGTTCGAAGGTGTAGCTGAGCTCCTGTCGATACAGCGTGCGTAGGTCACGAGCGGCGGTGTTGTTCAGCGACCGTTTCAACGCCCGCACCACCCGAGGCGTCTTTTTCGCAATCGTCGCGGCGATCTCCCTAGCCCTGTCCACCGTCGCGGCCACGGTCGGTTCCACGTGGTAGACGCTGCCGTAGGCGTAAAGCTCGGAGATGTCGACCGGTTCGCAGGTGAACATCGCGGTGCGAATTCGCTTCTCGGGTAGCAGGCCGAGCGCCTGCACACCCCCGGTGGTGGCTCCATTGTCTAGCTCGGCGAGAACGAATTTTGTTGCAGCACAGCCAATGAGGACGTCACAAGTCCCGGCCAGCAACACGCCCACGCCCACGCAGTAACCATGGATGCAGCCGATCACGGGTACCGCGCACTCGGCGATGGCCAGGCTGGAATCCTGCGAGCCCCTGGCTTGGCCGAGGATTCCCCCAAACCCTGGCAGGGACTGGACTTCCTTGAGATCACCACCCGCGCAGAACCCGTTGCCCTCGGCCCGTAACATGACAACTCGCACCTCTTCGCGATGCTCATAGCTGCACAGCAACTCGGTGAGCCGGGCCAGATCGCCGATGGTGTAGGCATTGGCGGGCGGGTGGTCCACCACCAGCTCGGCGACCCCGTCGGCATCGACGGTCTCGGTTATGGACACGCCGGCTCTTCCAGGACCGACGCCGAAGCGGCCAGCAGTTCGTGTGCCTCGGCGACGATGCGGGTGACCAGCTCGGCGACGGTGGGGATGTCGTCGATCGCGGCGGACACCTGCCCGGCAACCAGAAGGCCGGGCTCGACATCCCCATCGCGCTGGGCCACGCGGATCTGTTCCTCTTCCCAAGCCTGAAACTCCTGGGGTGACAGCGTCTCTCGCGCCTTGTCCAGCGCGGCAATCGCGTCGTTGCGCAGTCCGCGGATCGGCGCGTAGATGCCGCCGTAGACAACGTCGTCCCACTCTTTCGCGTCGACGATGCGTTGCTTATAGGCCTGATGCCATTGGTGCTCCTGGGTGGCGATGAAGCGGGTTCCCATTGCCGCCGCGGCCGCTCCCATCGCCAACACCGCGGCCAACCCGCGCCCGTCGCAGATGCCGCCGGAGACAACGACCGGGATATCGAGGGCACCAATCACCTGTGGTGCCAACACCATTGTGTGCACACCCTTGGCGTGGGTATGCCCGCCCATCTCGTAGCCCGATGCGATGATGACGTTCGCGCCGTACTCGGCGGCCTTCAGTGCGTGTCGCACCGAGCCGACCTTGGCCATGTGCACGAGACCGGATTCGCGGATGGCGGAGCCGAATTCGCCGGCGAAACCCGCCGACGTCACGATCGCGCGCAACTGCTCGCCTACCCGGCCGCCGTCCCGCTTGACCGATATCGCCTCGTCGATACAGGTCCGGCTAACCAGCAGTAGCTCTCCGTCGGGAGTGCGCCCGACGGGGACGTTGACCGCAAAAGGCCGATCGGTGTGCGCGGCGACGTACTCGATGGCGCCACGAAAGCCTTTGCGCAGGAATTCTTCTGAGGTGTTGACGATGCTAGGACAACTCACCGTGCCCAGGCCGCCTGCCGCCGACACCGCGGCCGCGAGGTGCGTCGCGGGCGAGGGGCCCATGCCGTCCTGCATGACGGGGTACTCGACACCAACCAGATCTTGGAATCGGCGCCACATACGGCTCACCATGCCCTCCTAAGGCCTGCTGATCATTGCTTCACCGACCGGCTGCATCGCGGCCGACGGACACGGTCTTGGGATGCGGCATCGGGTGTCGTACCTCGGGCGCTTCGTCCGGAGCCTGTTCTCGCACCCATCGCACCGCCTGCAGATACGCATCGATGAGCCGGTCTTCGGCGTCGTAGTCGAAGCGCGCCGGATACAGCGGATAGTCCACGGGCGTCACCGGATTGGCGCTGAGCCACTCGACCGCCTCGACCATTGCGACCCGGGCGGGTACCGCCTGGGCATAGCCGAGCTCCCGCTTGGCCTTGTTGTTGTCCAGCAGAATGTGCGGATCGCCGCTCGGCGGCAGCAGCTCGATGAGCGCGGACGGCGCCATCTCTCGCGGGACCCCGACGAATTCGATGTCGGCCCCCATGATGTCGGCTACGGTCTCGGCCCACTGCCGCACGGTGAACTGGTCGTCATCAGCGGCGTTGTAGGCCTGCCCGTTCGCCATGTCGGGATGGTCCACCGCGCTAAGCACCACTTCGGCGGCGTTGCGGCCCGCGCACCGCGAGATGATCCACAATCCGTTGTCGGGCAAGATCATCCGGCGCCTGCCGTCACGCACCCGGCGCATCACCGACCACTCCCAGGGCACCAGGTTGCGGGGGCCATAGATCGCCGGATAGCGGATCACCGTGCCCCGGTACGCGCCGGCTTCGGCCCGGTCGAGCACGGCACGTTCGGCGGCTCGAATCAACTTGGCGAACTTCGGAACCGGCTCAACGCTATCGGACAGCGGCCCGTCCTCGCGGGCGTTGAGCGCCATGCCGTAGGGGTGTACCCGCGCAGCCTGTAAGCAGCCACGATAGGCCGGTACGCCGCCGACGCTGATCAGGTGACCACACCGGCCGGCGAACACCTCGGCGATGGTCGCGACCCGCCCGTACATCGCCAGCACCAGGTCGTAGCGCGCTTCACCGGTCGCCTCGGTCAGGGATTCGGGGAAGTGCGGGTCCGCGTGGATGTGCGGGACATCGGGCAATCCGTCGGGTTCGTGCACGCCGCGATGCAGCATCGTCACGTCGTGTCCCCGACGCAGCAGACCCTCCAGCACCGGCACACCCGTGGATCCGCTGCCACCGATGACCAGGGTCTTCATCGCCTCTCCACTCGCGATCGATTAACCAAACAGTAATTGGTTCTTGCCATCAAACCACACCGTCGACCCGCTTAGCCAGCACCGGGACCAGCGACGCAACGCGTTCGACGACCAACCGGGCCGAGTGCACGCAACCACTCTGGCCCGCCGTTGCCCATTCCCGCACTCCGTCGCCGACGTTGAACAGGTTGGGAATCGGGGTGGTCTGCGGGAGGTCACGACCGGCGATGGCCCGCTGGGCCGGCCAGTCCTCCCCCGCACAGATTTGTATCGACAGAATCTTCGCCGTTTCGAAGCCCGGGAAGTGTTCGGCGAGATCGGCTTTCAACATGTCAATCTCGGCGGCTTCGTCAAAGGCGCCGGTAGCGGGGTGCGGCGTGCTGGCGCCCGCGTACAGATGCCATCCCGGTGGCGCCATCTCGGGACACGTCTCGGTCAGATTCGCCGCGTAGGCCAGTCGCCGGGTCGGACCGAAGAACACCACGCCTGGCACCGTGGTAAGCGGTCGCCTGCTGGCGAAATTCACCGTGATCAGGGTGCTCGGTGCCGACTGCGCGCGGATCCGGTCCGCGTAGCCGGGGGGCAGGTTGTCCTCACCACACATGCGCACGGTCGCGACGGGGCCGGCATTGCTGACGACTGCGCGCACCGCGACGGACACGTCGGCGTTGTCGCGACGCACGATTGCGCCGTCGACCCGACCGGCGTCATCGAATGTCAGCTGTCTGACCTCAGCATTCAGCCACAGCACCCCGCCGGTGCGCTCGAAGTCATCGGCCAACACCCGCCACGGGCCGATGCTGCCTTCGGGGTGCATCGCGTAGGTGTCCAAGGCCTTCGGCTTGGTGAGGTAGTCGAATAGCAATGCGGCTTCCACGTCGGTGGGCTCGGCCGCGAACAAGGCGCTGGTCAGATTGCGCAGCAGGCCACGAACGAACGGGCCGCGGCGGGCCGTCACGTCCGCGAGGGTGCGGTGCGGCGCAGGTCGCAGCCGGGGAAATCGGCGGGCGGTGATGCCCAGCAGCGATACCGACGTCTGCAATACCGCGCCAGGGATTCCGTTCATCACCGGGACGTCTCGTTTGCCAAGGCGCAACACAAGCGGCTGCGTAGGCAACCTGGTCCCCATCGACAGCCCCAGGTCCTCGAACAGCTTCCCGTTCTCGCCACCAGTCTCGATGATCAACGCACCGGTGTTGACCCGGAACCCCTCGATCTCGACCGTGGAGGCGCGGCCTCCGACTCGATCCCGGCTCTCCGCAAGCAGGGTCCGATACCCAAGGCGGTTCAGGCGCGCCGCGGCCGCCATTCCACCGGCTCCCGCGCCGATCACCAATACGTCAAAGACTCCGTCAACTCTGTGAGACACGCTGTCCTTCAACCCCTTTGCGGTCACATCGAGCGCCATCGCGTATCACTTGGCCACCGCGCCGGCATCGACAGGCAACGAGATGCCGGTGATGTAGCGGGCCTCGTCGCTGGCTAGGAATAACACCGCGTTGCTCACGTCGCCGCTTTCGATCCACGGCACCGGCAAGGCGTTCATCTCCCCGGCCGGAACGGCGAACTTGTCCCGCGTCGGATGCGGATCGTCGGGCAAGAAGATCCGATAAGTCGCTTCGTTCATGATCATGTCGGTATCGACACACGTCGGGTTGACGGTGTTGACCCGGATGCTCAACGGGGCCAGCTCGAGTGCCAGCGTCTTCATCAACCCGACCACCCCGTGCTTGGCCGCGACATAATGCGCGAGTCCAGGCTGCCCGATTAACCCGGCGATGCTGCTGGTGAGCACGATCGATCCACCGTTGCCTCCGGCAATCAGGTGCGGCACCGCGGCTTTCGTCGTTCGCCACACCCCGGACAGGTTGATGTCGACCACCTGCGACCAGGTCTGCTCAGACAATTCGAACGACGGACCGATTGACATGATGCCGGCGTTGGCCACCACAATGTCGAGTCGCCCGAGTTGGCTCACACCGTCGTTCACCGCCGAGGTCAGCGCCTCACCGTCTCGGACGTCGACCTCTCGGGTCACCACGTTCTGGCCGAGCTCTTTGACCTGGCGGCCGGTCTCCTCGAGATCCTCGGGCGTCGCCAGCGAATAAGGCACGGACTCGATCTGTCTGCAGATATCGAGCGCGATGATGTCGGCGCCCTCCGCGGCAAGACGCAGCGCATGGCTACGCCCCTGCCCGCGCGCCGCACCGGTGATCAACGCAACCTTGCCGGCTACCCGTCCGGTCATCTATTTCTCCAATCGAGAGCCGCCGAAATAAGCTACCGCTCAGACCTTTTCGAAGGTCAGCGGGACGCGGTCGGGACAGTTGGCGATACCGGGAGCCCACTTGAGGTCGGCCGGATCTCCGTCGAATTTCAGGTTGGTGATGCGAGCCAGCAGTTCTTCGAACGCGATGGCGATCTCGACCCGGGCCAGGTGCATACCGACGCATCGGTGGATGCCCAGACCGAAGCCTGCGTTTCCGCCGCGCGGCGGGTCGAACTGGAGCTGGTCGGCGCCGGGGAACTTCTCTTCGTCCCGGTTGGCCGAGTCGAACCGCACCAGCACCCGGTCGCCCTTGCGCATGGGGCAGCCGCCGACCTCGGTGTCGCGGGTGACAGTGCGCCCGAAGCTGGCCACCGGGGAAGCATGCCGGATGAACTCGTCCATGTCGTTGCGCACCCAACGCGGATCTCGCACGCGGGCTTCAAGTTCGGGCTGCAGAGCGATGTTCATTGCGATGGTGCCGATCGCGGAGCGCGTGGTGTCCAGCCCACCGAGGAACAGGACGCAGATGGCACCGAGCGCCTCGTGTGTTTCCAGCGGCTTGCCGTCAACCGTGCCGGTGACCAGCGACCGCAGGATTCCGTCTTCCTCGGGTGGATTCTCGGTGGCCGCGCCCAGGTATTCAGCGGCGAGCATGCCGAGGTTCATGAAATCTTGTTCGGTGCCGTCCTCGGTCACGGCGAAGACGACCTCTTTGGCCCGCTCCATTTTCGCCATGTCGGTTTCCTTGAAGACCACCGACGCCAGCACCCGAGACACGAAAGGTCCGGCGAACTCGCCGAGGAGTTCCACCTTGCCCTTGTCGACGAACCCGCCGATCAGCTCGCGCGCGACGGCGCGCATCTCGCTCTCGAACGTCAGTGCGTACTTGCGGGACAGGTAAGGGTTGAGCAGCTTGCGAAATCCGGTGTGCAGCGGCGGATCCGAATCCAGCGGGCCCAGGCCGATCGGGGTGGGTGCGGGCGAACCTCCCTGCGAGGAGAACGTTTCCGGATCCTCGAGAACTTGGCGAACGTCGGCGTACCGGGTAACCATCCACATCGGACCGGTCAATTCGGTCTCGGTGCGCACGACCGGGCAGTGTTCGCGGGCGTAGGCAAACGCGTCGTACTTCCAGTTCTCGTGTTCGGGGTCGAAGAGGTCGAACGTGGGGAGCAGCGCGGCGAGGGTGCGGTCAACGGCGGAAGAGGTCATCGAGACGGCTCCAGAATCTCGGGGCATAGGTTATCAAACAGTGTTTGGTATTTAATTGGCCAGCATGCCATATGAAGTGGATCACGTCCAACACCCGACCCGACCTACGCAACGCTGGTATGGCCCCTGCCCTCAGGCCTGCAGGACGGGGTCCAACTTCAGCGGCCGCGCCGCCTCAACCATGATGATCTCCCACTCGATCCTCGAGTGTTCGTCCCATTCGCGACGGGATTTGATGCGCGCGCGATCGGGGAAGCCGTGGTGGATTCCTTGCGGATCGTGGCTCACCAGGCCAGATTTGAGCGGGCGTCCGAGTGATTTTCCGCCGTGGATCAAGGCGATCTCGTCATAGTCGGCATTGCGGTGGAACCACGGGATGCGCTCGACTCCCTGGACTCCCTCGGACGGGCGCGGAAGCAAGTTGATGATGTTGATGCCGTCGGCAACCAAAAAGCAGTGCATCGACGGCGGCAGGTGCAGGCTGTCCGACATGATCACGTTCCAGTCGGCGATGTTGAACGCGAACGGAAAGTAGTCGCCCTTCCAGCCCTGCACGTCGCAGGGGTGATGATCGACATAGATCGACGAGTACTCGTGGTCGTATTTGACCCTGATCTCGTATTCGTCCCGATCCGAGACGATGTCGGCGGGTTCGGGCACGCGGATGACGTCGGGGTCGAAGGGAGCATGGCGCCCCAACCCCACGTAGTTGGGTGCCCGCAGTTCGCCAACCGTCTCGATACCGAACAACATGGTCTCGCCGGCGTCGACCACGAATCGGTGCGTGATTGCCTTGGGAATGACGACGTAATCGCCCTGGCCGTAACTGATCGGGCCGAATTCCGTTTCAACCGTTCCGGATCCCCGATGGACAAACCAGCATTCGTCGCCGTCGACGTTGCGCCGGTAGAACGGCATGGGCTCGGCCCGGCGCGACAGCCAGATGGTGGCGTCGGCGTTGTAGTAAAGCCGTTGCGGATTGCCGCGAGGATCGGTGAGGTCGTCCGGCTTGATATCGCCAAGCATCGCGCTGGTCGACTTGAACCGGCCCTCGGTGCGGAAGACCGTCGGGTCATTGGAGCGGTACAACACCGCCTCGCGGCCGTCGAAGCCCCGCCGGGTGAGCTCGTCGTCCTTGAGGAGTTCGCCGTTGGTACCCGTGCCGGGCAGATTGCGGTGGGCCTGTCTGCTCGTCTTGCCCTTGCTGAGCTGGATCAAGGTTTGCATGGTCATGGCTGTCAGCATAGGACATCATTCAGTATTTGACGATCATCATTTGGTTTAATCATCTCCTCTCATCGTCGTTCGCCTGTTCGATCGGATCCGCTGAATGGCATGCCCATAGCTGGCCTGGCTGCGTGGCGATACGTCGTCAGGAACCGCCAATTACGGTGCCGTAAACAAACTATGTTTGGTATCTTGACCGGGTGGTCCAGCTTCTATCGTCGAGCGGCACGGAAACCGGTGTGCCGCCGCTGACCGGTGTGCGCGTGCTGGACCTGAGCGCGTTGGGTCCCGGCCCCTTCTGTTCGATGCTGCTTGCCGACTTCGGGGCCGACGTGATTGCGGTCGAGCGGCCGGCCCCGCCACACCCCTTCGATCCGGCCAAGTCGCTCTCGCGGGGTAAACGGTCGGTCGTGGTGGATCTGCGGGCGCCGGGCGGGGCCGAGGTCATCGCGCGACTTGCCGACGCCGCCGATGTCCTGCTGGAGAGCAACCGCCCCGGCACGATGGAACGCCGCGGCCTGGGCCCGGACGTGCTGTGCGAACGCAATCCGAGGCTCATCTACACGCGGCTGACCGGCTGGGGACAAGACGGTCCCTACCGCGACAGAGCCGGACACGACATCAACTACGCGGCGATCGCGGGCACCCTCGGAGTGATCGGGGACGACCGTCCGATACCGCCGTTGGCCATGCTGGGCGATCTCGCCGGCGGCTCGCTGTTCGCCGCGCTGGGAATAGTGATGGCGATCTACGAGCGCACCGTCACCGGCCGGGGCCAGGTCATCGATGCGTCGATCGCTGACGGTTCGGCGCTGCTCAACCTCACCAACCTCGCCGAATTCAACGCGGGCATCTGGGCCGGCCGCGGCCGCCACATCCTGCCCGGATCCGCGCCGTTCTACGGCCCCTATCCCTGCGCCGACGGCGGTTCTTCACGGTCAGCGCCATCGAGCCCAAGTTCTACGCGAATTTCCTTGGCGCCCTTGGGATCGACGACGTCGATATCACCGCTCAGCTTGATCCGGCGCACTGGCCCCAATTGCGCGAAAGAATCGCGGCGGTTTTCGCGACCAAGCCGCGAGCCCACTGGACCGCGGTGTTCGCCGATGTCGACGGGTGCGGAGCACCGGTGCTCGAACTCGACGAACTCGCCGACGACCCTCACCTGCGGGCACGCTCCACAATCGTCGCCGCGCCGGATGGTTCGGTGACCGCGTGCCCCGCCCCGCGGCTATCCCGTACCCCGGGACGCACCGGCCCGGCCCCCCGAGCAACGGGTGCGGACACCCGAGATGTGCTGCGGGAGTCGGGCTTCAGCGACGATGAAGTCAATTCATTGATCGCCGATCGGACCGTCGCAGCGTCTGGCTAGACACCGCTACTCACTCGAAGTGATCGCGTGCTCCGGGCAGCTCAGCACCGCCTCGTCGATGTCGGCCATGTCCGCCTCCTCGACATCGTCACGCGCTACCGTCCCAAAGCCGGCGTCATCCATGTCGAAGTACGTCGGCGCGATGAGCACGCACCGACCGTGGCCCTGGCATTTCGCCGGGTCGATGGTCACCCGAGACAACGTCATTCACCTCTTGCTGTTCTTGCCCTTGCGGCCCAGCCGTCGCCGCCAGTCGTGCGCGCCGGTGATCCGCACCAACCGGGCCTGAAGTCGGCTCATCCGCGGCAGATACGGATACCAATGCGGTTCGGATCGCAGATTGAATCGCTCGGTCACGACCGCCTGCTGCCGGCAGAACTTGAGCAGTCCCGCGGCACCGCCGTTGCGACCGCCCATCCCAGACGATTTCCACCCGCCCATCGGCAGGGTCAGCAGCATCGTCGCGGTCAGCACGCTGTTGATGTTGACCGCGCCGGTTTCCAGCCGGCGCGCGACCCGGTCGGCCCGTTCCTTGTTCCCGCTGAACACGCTGGCGGCCAGGCCGTACGGCGAGTCGTTGGCGAGCCGAATCGCCTCGTCGTCGTCCCGCACCCGCATCACCGGCAGCGTCGGACCGAACGTTTCCTCGCGCATGCACGCCATCGAATGGTCGACGTCTGTTAGCACCGTGGGCTGGAAGAACGTCCCGCCGTTACCCCGCATACCGCCGGTCACGGCGCGCGCCGGCCCGCAGCGCATCGGCGGCATGACGCTCGACGATGCGCACCTGGTTCTCGGTGGCCATCGCCCCGATGTCGGTCTCGAAGCTGCCGTCACGATCCATGCCCTGGCGCAGTGCGGCGACTTTCTCGGTCAGCTTGGCCATGAATTCGTCGTAGACCTTGTCCTGCACGTAGATTCGCTCGACCGACACGCAGATCTGGCCGCAGTTCCACAGACCGCCCCACACCGCGCCGCTCGTCGCGCGGTCGATATCGGCATCGTCGAGGACGATCATCGCGTCCTTGCCGCCGAGTTCCAGGCCGCACGGGATCAGCCGCTCCCCCGCTCTTGCGGCGATCTTGCGGCCGGTGGCCGTCGATCCGGTGAACTGGATCATGTCCACCTCGTCGACTACCGCTGCTCCGGCGGCGCCGCCGCCCGTCACGCACGCCAGCACCGGCGGCCCTTTGATCTCTTCCAGCCAGCCGCGGGTCACCTCGGCCCAGGTCAGCGGCGTCACCTCGGACGGCTTGAACATCACGGCCGCACCGGCCATCAACGCCGGGATGCCATCGATGGCTGGGGTGGCCAGCGGGCCGTTCCACGGGGTGATCACACCCACGAGCTGGTGTGGGCGATGGAAGACGCGCAGGTTCTTGGTCAACGCCATGGCGCCCGAACGCGCTACGGTGCGGTCAGCGAGGAATTCCGCCGCATGCTTCGTGAAGTAGTTGACCGCGTCGACCACCACGGCGGTCTCGACCTGGGCGTCACCCCACGACTTGCCTGTCTCTTCCTGCATTAGGCCGAGCAACCATTTCTCGTTGTCGAAAACCCAGTCCAGAAGCCGCAGAACATGTTTGGCCCGACCGTGCGGTCCCAGATCCTCCCATTCCGGTTGCGCGGCCCGCAGTTGCCGAGCGATTTCGTGCACCTGCGCCCACGTCATGTCCGGCACGGTGCCGACCACCCGTCCATCGGCGGGACAGCGGACTTCGATGAAGCCGGGTCCGCGAAGCGAGTCGCTCACGCCCAAATCGGTCTGCGTCGTCATCGACGGTCCTTTCGGTGGACTGCGGTGCCGCTATCCTAACAATGTTTGGTACTAAATTGGCAGGATTTCCAGCTGCCGTTGAAGCCGGCGACGGGCCAGAGTCGCGCGAACGATCTGTTACACCACCCTCTACCCTGATCGGATGAGCTTGCCGCGCCACGAGGGCCGCGATCTTGCGTCCATGACGCCCCATCAGACGCTCTACGCGGAAGATCTCGCGGTCGGAGACTGGATGGACCTGGGTCACGTCGAAGTAAGTCGCGATGAAATCATCGAATTCGCAAGTCAATTCGACCCGCTTCCGATCCATGTCGACGGAACCGAATCCCCGTTCGGGGACGTGATCGCCAGCGGCATGCACACCCTGTCGTTGTTCGCGAGTATCTCGTCGCCCAAATTCATGGCCCGGCTCGCGTTGGTAGCGGGCAAGGGGTTCGACCGGATGCGGCTGCCACATCCGGTCCGTCCCGGCTCGGTACTGACCGGATCGCTGCAGGTCCTCGAAGTCAAAATGGGTCCTCGCAAGGCCGACGTGCACTGCCGGTACGAGATGGTGGATCAACACGGCGACCTGGTGATGACGATGGTGGGCATCCAGGTGGTTCGTCGCCGTCATCCGACCACCGATCGACACTGAACCCTGTTCGAAGAACCCGGCATGAGTTAACCTAGCGCCATGAGGTTTAGTGGGCGCCGCCGGAACAGGCTGCGGTGGTGACGTCGTCACCGGCCAGCCGGGAGATGGGTGTCCCGCACTGGACCGACATCGACTGGACTCCGTCGATCGCGAATCGCGTGATCAACGGCCTGCGGTTGCAATACCTCGACTACGGCACCGGGCCGGCCGTAGTTCTGTTACACGGCATGGCTTCAAGTTGGCAATGGTGGCTCGAGAACATTCCTGCACTATCACAACGGCATCGAGTGATCGCCGTCGACCTACCTGGCTTCGGCGAATCCGAGCCGTTGCCGGCGCCGGCCGAAATGGCCACGCATGCGCGCACGGTGCTCGATCTACTCATCGATCTCGGCATCGAATCAGCAACGGTCTCAGGGCATTCGATGGGTGGTCTGGTCGCGATAGAAATGTTCAAAGCCGACCCAAGGCGCACGTGCAGCCTGATTCTGGTCGACTCCGGCGGTGTGCCAATGTCGGAGCAACGGCTGGCCGTGATTCTCGTGGTGCTGCGGCTGTGCTCGGCGATCTTGCGACGACGCTTCGTTCGCCGGGCGTTGGCCACCAAGATGTGGGTTCGGCGGGTAGCACTTGGCGCGGCCTTCCGCGATCCCCGGGTGATGTCGCCGGAGCTGGCGGCCGTCACCATGCCGGTATTCGGTGGGCCGGGCTCGGTCGACGCCATCCCCGCCGCCGCGCGCTCGGTGCACACCACGGTGCCCGAATCGATCACCTGCCCGGTACTACTCGTATGGGGCGGGCACGACGTCGTTGTGCCTCCTTCGTCCGCGCACCAAATGCACGATAAGCTGCGCGACTGCGAACTCGCTGTTTTCTCCGGCTCGGGGCATAGCCCGATGGTCGAATTACCGGACCAGTTCAACGATTTGGCATTGAAGTTCCTGGCCACACGAAACGGAGACCGAAGAAGTGTCAATAAGAAGCCCCAAGTCTCGTAATTGATCTAGGATCCGGAGGCGCACCATGACCGTGACGCATGCGCACACCTACTGCCGCATCTGCGAGGCGCTCTGTGGGTGGATAACGGCGCATCTTGCGTAGGCCGGTGGGTTCTGGGTGGCCCTGACTCGCGCCATCGCCTGCTGCCGCGCCGCCAACTGTTGAGCGCTGCGCTGGTGTGGGGCCCGCGGATGGTTGGCGTCGATCGATCGGTAATCATCCAGCCGCGCCAAGACCGGAGACGGGTCCTCGCGCCACGAGACGCCGGCCAGCTGGCCCTCGTCGCGTCCGTGATAGCCATGTCGATCCGTGAAGCCGCGCAACGTAATCCGGTCGTACGCCAGCGCCCATAGGTCGGCCGCGACTTGATTCTCGTCAGCGCCGACTCCGGATAGCACCGCGGCCTCTAGTTCGGACAGACCGAGCCTGTCCAGCGTCGCCTTCACCCGCTCGGCCAGCCCCGAACTGACCAATGCCACCACCAAGTGCAGGATCATGATCTTTTCGAACCGGTGCCGCGCATCGTCGACCAATGCCAGACATCCCGGCCGGTCGAGTCCGTCCAGGCGTGCGAGCGCGTCGAGCCGCCAAGTGCGCAGGGCTGCGACCATTCTGTCGTGGCTGCGCGGCAGCGTGGCCACCAGCAGCGGCGCCTTCGCGGCGATCGCCGGGTACCGGCTGCGTGAATTGTTGTCGACGGTATCGGGGCGTACGTAACCGAATAGCTGCTGTTCGGTCGCGGACGCCGAGGTTCCCGGGAGCAGACCCGCAATGTCACGAAACTTGTTGATGTTCGCGGCGGCTCGGCCGTCGAACAACGTCCAGCACATGTCGTCCGCACGATCGGGGAGATAGATTTCTTCGGCTTTGTACACGCCCAACCGGACGAACATCTTCCGGAATGCCATCTCCATCGGCTCTTCGATGAACGTGTAACCCCACGTGGTGAACACACCGGGGAAGGCCTCGGCGACATTACCAGTGGTCCAAGTCAGCGACGGATCGATCTCGGGATTATCTAGTTGCTGTGCAACGACTCGTCGGCTACTCATCGGCTAGCGATCAGAACACCCGATGCAGGATGCCCTGCTCGAAAAAGCCAGCGCCCGAACTGTTCTCGCTGTCCAGCACCATAAAGTCGTCATAGGTGCCAAACGAGGGTCCCTCGGAGTCGGCGCCCATCGGAACGAAGAATCCGGCCAGCCGTGACGAGAGCGTGACCAGCCGGGCGCCCCCTCACTGTCGCGCAGACGGGCCAGCCGGAACTGTCCGGCGGCATTGCGCCCAAAGGTGACGTCGGAGATCGTACGGGATCGGTCCGCGTCGATCACGAATCCGTCGGATCGCAGTGTGCCATCGGCACCCAGAAACTTCATCACCGTGATGAAGGTGTCGTCGATGACCGCCACCAGACCGGCGTATTCGATCCATTGGGCGGATTCGTCACGGAAGCCCCAGGTTCGATCCCGCATACCGCGCGCCTGCACGGGCGACTCGGTTCCGTCCAGCATCAGCGTGCCCCTCAACTCGCAGGCCTGTTGAAAATGTTGCAACGGTTTACCGGGAACCAACTCGAGGACTACCCCGCCCACCGCGTAATCGGCCGCGACAAACAGCGGGGTGTTGACCAAATCGGCCCGCAACCGGGGGTGACGCACCGAGATCACGCCGCTCAGCCCAAAGTCGATCGACTCACTCGCGAAGCTGCCGGGTGGCAGGTCCTCGATGATCTCCAAGGCATTGCCCGGGACCGAGATACTGCACCGGGCACGTCGCGCACCGGTGCCATTCGGTGAGGTCGAAACGTGGAAGCTGCCGAACACCTCGTTTCCGATGTCCCAGAAGGATAGGTAGGCGTTGTCTTTCCAAACCGGATCTGTCGGTCCCGCAGCGTCCGAATGAATGGGTTCAGCCAACGGCCCCCAAGCTTCGGTGATGTCGATAACGGTCATCGCCTTGCTGCTCCTCCCGCCAGTGGGCTGATCGGCAATTTTTTTACTAAAATTAAAATCTATCACGAGCGTGCCGCGCCGTAGTACCGTTTTCTTGAATCGTGGCAACGCACCACACCTGCCGCGTACCGCATACGCTAGTGCCGCAATCGAAGCGTCATGACGACAGCGACGTCGACACGTCCCTACTTTCGCCGAGTATTACTGCACCCAAACCTAATTCGTCGATATCGATCACCGGGGCGTCGTCAGGAATCGGCCTCCGAGCTCCGCGATAGGCACGGCATCTGGTTCGACGTCGTGGCCACCGAGTTCGCGGAGCAGGCCAACGCGCACGCCAAGCCAACCGACAGCCCGCCTTCCTCACCGCTACCGCCGCAGAGCGCGCACGGGCCGGTCTCAAGGCCCTGGGTGCCGGGCGGTGAAAACCTGGTGCCTGAGCTAGGGCCCGGTTCGGATACCGGGCGAAAGCGCGTCGAGGCGCTCGCAGAGGCTGGCCACCTGGCGGTCTAGTCGCTGCAATCGCGTCTCGTCATCGTCGTCATCGGCGTCGATGGCGCGCAGCAGGAAAACGAAGTTGGGCAGGAACCACAGCAGAAAAGAGCACACGGGGAGCCACCACACTAGGAGCCCGTTCCACGCCAAGGGACCCGTCTTGAAGAACACGAGGAAGCTGGCAGGTGTGAAGGTGAGGGCCAGCCAGAGGTTTACGTACCCGAGCCAACGCGGGAAGATCGGCTTCGATCGTTGGTCGATCAGGACGGCGATACCGAAGATCGCCAGCTGCAGCACAAACGTCGAAACGACACCGAGAAAGAAAAACCAGCTGATGTCATACAGGGCCCGGGTGACGTCTGGGTGCTGGTCGGCCCGGTAGGTCGATACGAGCATAAAGACGTAGGGGATAACGAATTCGACGGTCGCCAATGCCCCCAACGCCAGTTGTGTATACGCCAGGACGGGGCGTAGCCCCTCGATCCGCAGCATCTGCATCGTGAAGGACGCCAGGAACGGCATCAGTAACGGACACGATGCCAGGCAGATCACGATGCCGACGCGGATCGCGGTGCGATGCGCATCGATCATGGCCGCCACCTGCACAGCGCTCTGGTTCGGCGACGGGGGCGGGAAGAAGCCCGCAACCACGAAACCGACGACAAACAGTGCGCCCATGGCCGGGCCGGCCCAGACACACGCCTTCTGAATCGTGCGTCTATGCGATGTCTTGGCTACGTCAGGTGCGACCAATGAGCACACCCCGACGAAGCAAACGTTGGTTCAAACCAGTCACCACATCAAATGATATCGACCGGCCCTGGGGATTCAAGTGGTTATGAGACGCCAAATTCCAAAATTTTTGGCGCCGGACTGCCAACTCCTCAGATGCCACCACGGGCGACGAGCTGGCCGGCGATCACGTTGCGCTGAATCTCGTTGGTGCCTTCACCGACGATCATCAATGGCGCATCACGGAAGTAGCGTTCGACGTCGAACTCTGTGGAATAGCCGTACCCTCCGTGGATCCGCACCGCATCCAGCGCGATCTCCATCGCGACCTCCGAGGAGAAGAGCTTGGCCATACCGGCTTCCATGTCCGAACGTTCGCCGCTGTCATAGCGCTCGGCGGCGTACAGGGTGAGCTGGCGGGCCGCCGTGAGCTTGGTAGCCATCTCCGCCAAGTAGTTGCCTACCGCTTGGTGCTTCCAGATCGGCTTACCAAAGCTCTCCCGCTGTTGCGCATAGGCAAGCGCATCCTCCAGGGCCGCGGTCGCCACACCGAGCGCCCGCGAAGCGACCTGGATCCGACCGGTCTCCAGGCCCTTCATCATCTGCGCAAATCCCTTGCCTGGCGAGCCGCCCAGAATCGCCGATTTGCCGATGCGGTACTCATCGAAGGACAACTCGCAACTCTCCACACCCTTGTAGCCCAGCTTGGGCAGATCGCGCGAAACCGTCAGGCCGGGGCCGTGTTCCGCCAACACAATGGAGATGCCGGCATGCTTCGGCGTGGCCTTTGGGTCCGTCTTGCACAGCAGGGCAATCAGTCCCGAGCGGCGCGCATTCGAGATCCAGGTCTTTGCGCCGGTGATCACCAGGTCGTCACCGTCGGCAACCGCGGTGGTCGTCATGTTCTGCAGGTCCGAGCCGCCACCGGGCTCGGTGAGCGCCATGGTCGCGCGAAGTTCGCCGGACGCCATCGCCGGGAGATAGGCGTTCTTCTGCTCGTCGGTCCCGAACAGCGTCAGCAATTTGGCCACCACGGTGTGCCCACCCATCGCGCCGGCCAGGCTCATCCAGCCGCGCGCCAATTCCTGGGTCACCAACACATAGCAGCCCATCGACACCGGCGAGCCGCCGTACTCCTCGGGGACGGCCAGACCGTAGATCCCGATCTGCTTCATCTGCTCGATCCACTTTTCGGGATACTCGTTGGCGTGTTCGACATCGCGGACCGTCGGTTTGACGTCGCGATCGATGAAGGCACGGACCGTCTCGACCAGCAGGGTCTCTTCGTCGGTCAACCTAGAGCTCACGTCCATCACCTCTCAACCAAAGATTTTATTCTAGATTAAACTCTTGGCCTGGACATCAAGCGTTGGGGTCCTGGCTAACTCGCGTGCCCTGCCCTGGCTTCGTCTTCCCGAGTAAGACCCGAGGCAGCGATCAGCTCTTCGTGCAGTTCGAACCAGACCGTGTGGTAGGAGTCGATGATCGGCCGGGCCAGCCAAGCCGTGTCGCCGGCCTTGACCTTGCCGAGGGCCGCTGTCAGCTTCTTGCCGTACGCACCGAGCCTGGGCACCAGCGTGGTGACGGCGTCGACGATGGGCGACACCTGAGCGTGCACGTCGTCGAGGCGGTCCAGCACCGCGGCGTCGTAGTCGGCATCGTCGTGCGGGTTGGGTTGGCCATCCTTGATCTGCCAGTCCGACACGAGAGCTTTGAACTCGTTGTTGACGGTTCGGAAATCGTCGTACGACCTGGCCAATACGTCTTGGTCGATATTCGAGCGCTCTTCTGCCAGAAGCAGATTGAGCCGCTCGCGCCCCTCGGGACTGACCCGGAGCGTCTTGGCCGCAAGCAGTAGCCCAGCCTCGGTCAACTGCGTTAGCGTCGACGCCACGTCGGAGGGGTCTTCGTCCAGAGTGGCGATCAGATCCTCTTCTCCGATCCGGCCCTTGAGCCGGACTGCCTGCAACACAGTCAATTCAGACATTCGCCAGACCCTTCTTGTCCTCGTTCATTCGCAGCGCAATCAGCATGGTGGTCAGCGGGTGGGGCGACACGACATCCACCTGCCCGGCGGCGAGAGCGTCGGCGACCGCCGCGGCGGACGCGTCGGCGAGGATCGGGAGGTCGCCACTCGCGTGGGCACGGATCGGGCTGATACCCCGGGCAATCTCGGCGAGCTCGGCCAGATCGGGTGAGTCCGTCTCGGACCAGGCGGTGCGTTCCAGGACGCCCTCGCGCACTTCCCCTTCGTCACCGTCGACGGTGATCAGCTTGCCCGCCAGGGCTGCGGCCACACCGGCACCACACCCCACCACAGCCGGTCGACCTATCTCGCGGCTCACTACCGCGGCATGCGACGTCGCTCCGCCGATCTCGGTGACAATCCCTCGGGCGGCCAACATCCCCTGTACGTCATCGGGATTCGTCGCCACTCGTACCAAGATGACGTCTTCCCCCTCGTCGGCGGCGTCAAGGGCCTCGTCGACGTCGGTGTAGGCCTTACCAGATACCACACCCGGACATGCCGGCAGACCACTCGCTAAAAGCTTTGCAGCTAATCGGGTTTCGGGCTGCAGCGCGGGCGAGAGCAAAGTCTCGACATGTGTCGGGGTGACCCGGCGCAACGCCTCCGCGTCATCGATCAATCCTTCGTGGCGCAGCTGCAACGCCAGACGCACGGCCGCCTGAGCCGACCGTTTGGCGTTGCGGGTCTGCAGCAGCCAGAGTTTGCCCTGTTCGACGGTGAATTCGATGTCTTGTACATCGGCGGCGGAACGGTCCAGCGACCGCGCCGCGGCCATCAGCTGTTGATAGACGACGGGCTGTTCCTCCCGCAATGCGGCGACGGGTTGGACGTCCACATTGCCCGATACGACATCCTCACCCTGTCCATTGGCCAGCCACTCGCCGAACGGCTCATTGGATCCGGTGATGGGATTGCGGGAGAACAGGACACCGGTGCCCGACTCGCGCGCCAGGTTGCCGAAGACCATCGCCTGCACGATGACCGCGGTGCCGGCATCGTCGTCCAGCCCGTGATGCGCTCGGTAGCTGATCGCCCGCGGGCTCTTCCAGGAGGTGAAGACCGCCTCGATCGCCCCGCGCAGCTGAGCCCAGGGATCGGCCGGCACTTGAGCGCCCGCAGCACCGCCCAGCACGATGCGGCGATACATGTCGTTGAAGCACTCTCGGGTGTCGCGTGCGAATTCCTCGGACCCGGCGACCGCGAGCGCACCTTCGACCGCGTCGTCGATGCCCAGGTCCAGCACGGTGCCCATCATGCCGGGCATCGATTGCGCCGCGCCGCTGCGCACGCTGACCAACAGCGGCCGCGGACCGCACCCGAACGTGCGTGATGTCTCGGCTTCGAGCCACGTCATCTTGTCGCGCACGTCATTCCAGATCTCGTCGAGACAGCGCTGCGGGTCGGCGAAGAACTTCGCGCAGACCTCGGTGGTGATGCAGAACGCCGGCGGCACCGGCAACCCCTGTCGGCGCATCGAATCGATGCCATAGCCCTTGTTGCCCAAGGCCATACGAGTAAAGCTGGCCCTGCCGTCCAACGTGACGACGAGGGTGTCTGCCTCATTCGGAATTTTTGACATGAGATTAGATTCTAGCTGACGGGAGTATGCGCATTACCGGCGTTCGTTTCGAACGATACGCCGTCTGCAAAGGTCGGCGCCCAGAGGTCGGCAGCTCGGGCCCGTCGCCGATCAGGCAAGCGCGCGGATACCGGCGCGGACCTCGTCGACAAAGAGCTCCGGCTGTTCCAAGGCGGCGAAGTGGCCGCCCTTGGTGACGGCATGGTAGTAGCGAAGGTCGGTGAACCTGGTGCGAAGCCACCGTTCGCTGACCTGAACGATTTCCTTCGGGAACAGGGTGTACGCGGACGGCAGGGCAACTTCGTCAAACGAGCTGATCATCGAGAAGCTCTCCCAGTACAAGCGCGCCGACGAGGCGGCGGTGTTGGTCAGCCAGTACACCATGACGTTGTCCAGGATGACGTCGCGCGCAACGGCGTTTTCCGGGTGACCATTGCAGTCGGTCCACGCGTAGAACTTCTCGGCGATCCAGGCAAGTTGACCGGCCGGCGAGTCGGCGAGCCCGTAGCCCAGCGTCTGGGGCCGGGTGGCCTGTTGGACGGCGTAGGCACCCTCTTGTTCCAGGTATGCCGGCAGTCCCCCGACAGCCAGCTCGTCAGGGGTCAGTTCACCAAGGCCACCCAGCGCCTCCGGCGATGCCAGCGCCATGTTGACGTGAATCCCGAGCAGCCCGGCGGGAGGCTTGATGCCCATCGCCGTCGTCACGAACCCACCCCAATCGCCGCCCTGCGCGTAGTACTGCGGGTAGCCCAACGCGACCATCAATTCGTCCCAAGCCTCGGCGATTCGCTCGATGCCCACACCGGGAGTCGTTGGCTTGTCGCTGAATCCATACCCCGGCAGCGACGGAATGACCACGTGAAAGGCGTCTTCGACCGCGCCGCCGAAACATTCCGGCTCGGTCAGAGGCCCGATCACGTCAAGAAACTCGACCACCGACCCCGGCCAGCCATGCGTCAAGATCAATGGGCGGGCGTCGCGATGCGCGGAGCGCACGTGCAGAAAGTGGATGCCGAGGTCGGCGATCGTCGCGTGGAACTGCGGATAGGCATTGAGCCGGCTGGCGACCCGGTTCATGTCGTAGCCGTTCGCCCAATACTCGACCAGCTCGCGTACGTAACCCGATGGGATGCCCTGGGACCAGTCGGAGACGGTTTCCGGGTGTGGCCACCGCGTCCGCTCCAGACGAGCACGCAGATCGCCGATGTCGGCCTCGCAAATCTTGGCACGAAAGTTGCGAAACTCAACCATGCCGACCACTCTCTTCCGCGGAGTTAACGCTCATTTACAAACATGCTGGCGACGCTGCGCCAACGTTTTATGTTTTGCTGCAACGAGAATAGTTCGGCTGTGGCCATGGTCAAGAACAATCGTTCGCAGACAGCATCTCGCGATGCCGAGCCGAGAACATGGCGGTCCGAAGCTCGAAGTAGCACAGGGCTTCATCGACACGACGAATCCCGTCAGATATGATTTTAATCGCAGTTAGATTCACGTCAGAACGCGGCAACGTTCGCTCCCGGCAATCGAAGGACTGGTCATGAAGGACGCTCCCCCACCTCGTGAGGCCGACGTCGTTGTCGTCGGATCCGGCCACAACGGGCTGGTCGCGGCCGCGTATCTGGCCAAAGCAGGGCTCGACGTTCTCGTCGTCGAAGCCTCCCCCACGGCGGGCGGGATGACGTCGACCAATCCCTTCGCCCCGGAGGCACCCGAATACACGATCAACGAGGCGTCGATCCAGGCATCGCTGTTCCGCACCACGACCATCGATCAGGACTTGGGCTTATCGCGCAAGTACGGGCTGCGCCAGACCGTCATTGATCCCGCGCACTTCCAGCTCTCCGCTGATGGCGCGTCGTTGGGCCTGTGGCGCGACCCGCGCAAGACCGCAGCCGAGCTGGAGTACTTCTCGAAGAAGGACGCCCGCGCGCTGCTCGAGCTCTACGAAGTCATCGACGCCGCGGTCGAGATCGGTCTGCCGATGATGCAGACCAGCGTCTCCGAGCCGGAGATCAAGAACATCCTGAAATCCGCGCGCGCGGTGGTGAAGAACCGCAAGCAGCTGGCCGCACTGGGCCGCTGGATGTCGAGCTCGCAGGCCGAAGCCATCGAAGAGAGCTTCGAGCACGACATGATCCGCGCACCCTTGCTGACCAGCCTGCCGTTCATGCCATTCGATGCCGACATGTCCGGGTGGTCGCTGATCTACCTGGGCGTGCTGAGCAAGTACGGCGTGGCGATGTTCCACGGCGGTACCGGCTCTCTGCCCAAAGCACTGATCGGCGTCATCAAAGACAACCATGGCGACGTGATCACCAGTTCGCCCGTCGAGGAGCTGATCATCGCCAACAACCGCTGTACCGGCGTGCGGATCAAGGGCGGCGCCGAAATTCGGGCTCGCCGCGCGGTCCTCACCGCCTGCAGCCCGAAGACCACGTTGACGCGGCTGCTCCCGCGCGGCGTGCTGGAGCCCAAGAAGCAGAACGCGGCCGACCACATCCCGACGCGCAAGCGCGGCATTGCCGACGCGAAGGTCAACGTCGCTCTGTCGGGCCGTGTCGACATGTCCAAACACGAGAAATGGCGTGGCGACGGTATCGACCTGCGGCAGGCGTGCAACTGCTACCACACCTACCAGGAGGCGCTGGATGCCGCGCGCTCCTGCGTGCTGGGGAAGGTGCCCGACGCGATCCCGGGCCTGGCGCAGGTGACCAACTCGTTCGACCCGTCGATGTCTCCCCCGGGCAAGGACCTGTGGTGGTTCTGGACCGGCCTGACCCCGTCGTTCCCCGAGGAAGGCTGGGACGTTGCCCGCAAGCACATCACCGACAGCATCCTCAAGGACGCCGAGCGGTACTACAAGGGCGTGGAGGATATGCAGGTCGCCGTGCGGCCGCTGATGCTCCCCGACATCGAGGAGCGGTTCTGGGCGATCGACGGTTCGGTGTATCACGTCGACCCGACCATCACTCGATTCGGCCCGAACAAGCCGGTGGCGGGTTTCGCCGGGTACAAGACTCCGGTCGATGGCCCGTACCTCACCGGATCGGGCACGCATCCGGTGGCCGGCATCAGCGGTATGCCCGGCCAGAACGCGGCCCGCATCATGCTCAAACACCTCCACCTGGAGGACAAGGGTGGCCGGCTGGGCGCACTCAAGGAGTTGGTGACACGCCGCAAGAAGGTCGACGCCGACCCGTACTCCAGCGGACAGAACGACCCGTTCCCGGCCGAACTCTAACCAGGACCCCGGATCCACAGCCCTCACAAATGAAAACTACTGCCCACCAACAACTCTGGTGGACGGGTAGGGCCTAATCCTGGATTGATAGCGCGCCGGTGGGGCACTCACGCACGGCCTGCTCGACCGCGTCGCGTTCGTCCTCGGACGGTTGGGGATTGATTGCCTGCGCCTGGCCGTCGTCGCCGACCTCGAACACCGCCGGCGCGGCCATCTCGCACAATCCGATTCCCGAACACTTCGCGGTATCGACGGCGACCTTCATCAGAACATCCTTCGCATGATGTTCAGGGCCCGCTGGGTGTACGGCGGATAGACCAGGCCGGGATCGGGTTTGGCCGACTTCGCCAGCACCGCACGGCGATGGCTCAGCGCCTCGAAGCCCCATTTGCCGTGATAGGCGCCCATGCCGCTGGATCCGACGCCACCGAACGGCAGTGCCGGCACCAAGCAATGCATGGCCACATGGTTGATCACCGCGCCGCCGGATGGGATGCGGTCGATCAGTCCGCGGCCGGTCTGGCCCGAAGCAAAGATGTAGAGCGCCAGTGGCTTTGGTCTGCTGTTGACGAAATCGACCGCATGATCTAGGGATTCGACCGCTATGACGGGCAGGATCGGGCCGAAGATCTCGTCGGTCATCACCGGATCGGTCGGAGCTGGGTTGACGATCACGGTCGGTTCGACCCGGAGCGTGGCGCCATCCGAGCGCCCCCCGGTAACCACCTTGCCGTCGGTCGTGCTGATCAGAGATACCAAGCGGTCGAATTGACGTTGGTTGACGATCCGCAACGCCGGATCTGTTTCCCCCGAGCGGAAATCGCGAACATTGGCGACGATCTTGTTGACCAACTCGTCAACGATGCGATGGTCGGCCAGCACATAGTCCGGTGCGATGCACGTCTGGCCCGAGTTCATCAACTTCACCCACGCGATGCGGCGGGCGGCGACATCGATGTCGGCGTCGGCCGCAACGATCACCGGGCTCTTGCCGCCCAGTTCCAGTGTCACCGGCGTCAGGGTCGGTGCGGCGGCGGCCATGATCTTCTTGCCGATCTCGGTGCCGCCCGTGAACAGCGCGTGGTCGAATCCCGCCGCAAGCAGCTCCTGGGTCACGGCCGCATCCCCCTCGACGACCCGGACGGCCTCCGGATCGACATACAGCGGAAGCAACTGCGCCAGTAACGCCGAGGTTGCGGGCGCGAGCTCGGAAGGTTTGATCACCGCGCAGTTGCCGGCCGCTACCGCGGCCACCAACGGCGCCAGGCTCAGATACAGCGGATAATTCCAGGGCCCGATGACCAGCACCACGCCCAGCGGGTCGTATTGGACCCAGCCGCGACCGGGCAACTGCGCCAACGGCAATGACACGCGCTGCTTGCGCATCCACCGCTTCAAATGCTTGCGTGCGTAGACGGCTTCGCCCTTGGTCGATGCGATGTCACCCAACCACGCCTCTGTCGGGGAGCGACCGAGATCGTCGGCCAACGCCGCCGCGATGTCCGGCTCTCGCTCGGCGACGAACCGCTCGATCCCACGCAGCTGCTCCAGTCGCCATTCCACGCTGCGGGTGCGGCCGGTACCGAACACCCGGCGCAGATCCGCAAGCACGCTGGCGCCAGTGGTGGTCTCCAGTGCGTGAATAGTCACAGAATCTCCTGAAATACCTCAGATTTCGGGGGTGGGCACTACGCCACTGCCCACCGCCCCGCTGATGCCGCCGTCGACGGCAATCGCCTGTCCGTTGACCCATCGCGCATCATCGGATGCCAAAAACAACACGACGTCGGCGATATCTTCGGGGTCGGCATGGCGCCCCAGCAGATTCTTCAACCCGTCGAGGGTGTCCTTGCCCATCGACTCCTCAAAGTCGACCAGGATCGGCGTCTCCACCGGCCCGGGAAGCACCGCCTTGATGCGAAATCCCATCTCTCCCAATGCCAAACCCATCGACATGGCATAGACCGTGCTGACTTCCTTGGAGAAGTTGTACGCATTGCCCTGCTGCGGGTTGGCTTTGAACCACGCCGCGCCCTCTTCGAAGGTATCGGTGCACAGCAGATCGCGTATCGCGTCGAGCCGCAATGGCCAGCCGAAGCCGGCGGTCGACGACACGATCGTGACCGCTGCGCCTGGCTTGAGGCGGTCGAAGAACGACTCCGTCAAGTGCCGTACCGCCAGGCTGTTGACTGCCATCACCAAGTCGGCGGGCGCCGTACCGGGGATGCCGGCCACGTTGATCAATCCGTCGAACTCGCCGTCGAGTTGCTCCACCGCGCTGTCAATGCTGTTCGGGCTCGCCAGGTCGACCTCGACGTGCTGGGTCACGTTGGCGGTCGGTTTGTTGCGGTCCAGGCAGTGCACCTCGGCTCCGGCGGCCAGCAATCGCTCGGCGACCGCATGTCCGATTCCCGAAGCGGCGCCGGTGACGACGTATCGTTTGCCCTTGAAATCAGCCATGATTCTCCTAATCGAGGGTGTAGGGCAGCGATTTCACTGCGGTGATGAAGTTGCCGGTCAGATATTCGGGTTCGCCTACCCGCAGGTTCGGTGCCCGGAAGATCGACTCCAGCTGCATCTTGCCCATGAAGGCACCCATGCAGAAGTGCGGCCCGCCGCCGCCGAATGCGACATGGGGGTTCGGCGATCGGGTGATGTCGAACTCGTAGGGGTTACTGAAGACTCGCTCGTCACGGTTGGCCGGCGAGTAAACCATTGTCACCCAGTCGCCTTCGCGGATGTGCTGGCCGTGCAGCTCGGTGTCCTGGGTCGCGGTACGCCGGAATGTCATCACCGGGGTCGTCCAGCGGACGAACTCCTCGATCGCGGTCTTGATGTGCGCGTCGAAATCCCGCTCCAGCAAAGCTTTCTGCTCGGGGAACTGCTGCAGAGCAAGCGTCGTGAACGTGGTGGTGGTGCGGGTGGTGTCGTTGCCCGCCACCGATAGCAGGACGAAGTAGGGGCCCAGCTCGTCGTCGGTGAGTTGCCGCCCGTCGATCTCGGCTTGCACCAGCGAGGTCATCACGTCGTTCTGCGGATGCTCGCGCCGCGCCTCGGCCAGACCGATACCGATATTAAGCAGTCCCACAAGGGAATCGGTCAGTACCTCCCCGGGCTCACGGCCGGCCGCGACATCGGGATCGGCCCACGCCACCATGCCCTCGGCCAGGTGTGCCGCCTCATCGCGCTGGTCCTCGGGCAGGCCGAGCATCTCGTAGATCGTCCACATCGGCAGGCGCTTGGACACCTGCTGGACGAAGTCGCCGTCCTTCGTCTTGATCAGGTCGTCGACAATGGATTTCGCCTGATGCTCGATCTGGTCCTTGATCTTGGCGACCTGTCGCGGCGTGAAGACCGAGCTGACCAGCCGTCGCAGGCTGGAGTGTTTCGCTCCGTCCATGCCCAGGAAGGACTGGGTGGCGTCGAGCATCTCTTCGGGCACCGCCTCGAAGGTGATGCCTTGCCCGGAACAGAAGATCTCCGGGGTCTTGCTGACATAGGAGACGTCCTCGTGGCGGGTGACCACCCAGACGCCGTCGATCTCGGGTTCCATCATCGAGCCCTCAATCGGGCGGTGCCAGCTGACCGGCCGTTCGTCGCGCAAGATCTTGAAGGACTTCTCTCGCTCGTCGAAGGTTTGCGCCCAGAAAGCCTGCTTGGAAATGTCTACCGGGTCGAAGGGCGGGCGGTCGGTCTTCAGGGTTGTCTCGGTACTCATGCGTTTGCCTCCAGATAGCGGGCCTTCAGGCTCCTCTTCACCAGCTTTCCGGTGGCTGTCCGGGGAAGCGCGTCGATGAAGTCGACGGTGCGTGGAGCTTTGTAGTGGGCGATACGTTCTCGGACATAGGCGATGATCTCGTCGGCCAGTTCGGCGGATTGCGCTGTCCCGGGCTTTAATTGAACAACTGCCTTGACCTGTTCGCCCATTTCCGGGTCAGGCACGCCGATCACCGCGACGTCGAAGACATTCGGGTGCAGCGCGAGGACGTTTTCGATTTCCTGCGGATAGATGTTGACCCCGCCGGAGATGATCACGAACGCCTTGCGATCGGTCAGAAACAGGTAACCGTCCTCGTCGACGTATCCGATGTCACCCACCGTGGACCAGTTCTGGTGCGCGGGATGTCTTGAGGAAGCTGTCTTTTCGGGATCGTTGTGATACTCGTAGGGCACCACGTCGCGTTCGAAGTAGACGGTGCCCACCGTGCCGGGTGGCTGCTCATTGCCGTCGTCGTCGCAGATCCGCAGGACACCGAGCGCGGCTTTGCCGACGGATCCGCGCTTGTCCGTCCACTCGGCGGTGGTGATCACCGTGGTGCCGTGTTGCTCTGTCGCGCCATAGTATTCCACGAGTATCGGGCCCCACCAGCCGATCATGGCGTCTTTCACCTCAGGTGGGCACGGCGCCGCGGCGTGCACCGCGATACGCAGCGAGGAGACGTCATAGCCGTTACGGACCGCATCGGGCAATTGGAGCATCCGAACGAACATCGTCGGGACCATCTGGGTGACGGTCACCCGATACTGCTGAATGGCGGCCAGGGCCTTCTCGGCGTCGAAACGCTCCATCACGACGACGGTGCCGCCCAATGCCTGGACACCGGCACACCACTTCAGCGGGGCGGTATGGTAAATCGGCGCCGGCGAAAGGTATACGTCGTCGCTGGAGATCTTGAAGACATGCGCCAACAATCCGACCAGCGGGTCCCCGGGTTCGTCTACCTGGATCGGCAGCAGATGCGGCTTGATGCCCTTGGGCCGTCCCGTGGTGCCCGACGAGTACAGCATCTCCGCGCCACGCGGCTGGTCGGCCAATCGTGTTCCGGCCGTGGCCAATAGCTCGCCGTACGGCCGATATCCCGAGACCTCCCCGCCGAACGCGTACCAGTGCCGCACATCGGGGGCCAGGTCGAGCAGTTGCTCGGCCAGCTCCCGCACGCCGCGGGAGGCGAAGACCACCCGGGCCCCGCTATCGCGCACGATGTAGGCCGCTTCGTCTGGCGCCAGATGCCAGTTGACTGCGGTGATGTACAGACCGGAACGCAATGCCGCCCAATAGATCTCGAACGCCTCGGCTGCATTATCCGAGAGCATGGCGATGACGTCACCCTTACGCAAACCCATGGCGTGCAGCGCCGACGCCAGCCGAGCCGAGTTGTCGTCAAGCTGTCCATAGGTGAGCGTCCGGCCCGAGTCGGCCAGGATTACGGCCGGCCGATCGGGCGCGGACGCTGCATGTGTGCCTGGAAACATGCGTTCAGACGAGCAGGTCGTCGCGACCGTCGTTCTTGAGTCGGTCGATATAGCCCGGATACAACTTCTTGCCGAGCGGCGCCAGCTTGAGCAGGCTCGCCACATTGCCATCGACCTTGATCTTCTTCTTGGCCATGGCCAGTGGCAGGTTGACCTTTCCCTGCCAATACCCGTTGCCGGTGTCGGCGGTCATGGACATCGTCGCTGTCGGCGCGGGAGCGCCTTCCAGACCCTCGCGGACCGACTTGTTTCCCATATCGATCACCACGACGGCCTCAGGATCGGTGAAGTCGAACGCCACGACAATCCCGGTTGCGACCAGCTTGGGACCGATCTCCTCGTCATCGAAGGCCGTCTCGAAGATGCCACCGATGTACTTGCGGACCTCGGCCGAGTCGTTGAACCCCATTGTTCTCCCTAAATTTACTTTCGATTAAAATCCCGCCCCAGACAGGTGCCCCCTGCTTGAAATTGGCCCCATGACCACAGGCTATGACCTCTGTCACAGGAACGCTACCATAAGTTGACTTATGGTAAAGGCTTCACGGCGCCCGGCAGTGCTGACTACCATGCCTCACCATGTACGACACGGGTGCGATCCTCGCCGCCATCGACAACCACACCATCCCGATCTTGGTCGGATTCGGCCTGGCGATGGTCCTGCAAAACATCGGGATGATCACCGCGGTGGTCATGACCCGGCGCGAAGGATGGATTTCGATTCCGCTGCCGTGCACGTTCCTGTGGTTTGCGCACGATTTCGGCGTCGTGGTGCGCTTCAACACCTGGTTCAACGTGTACGACCATTGGTTCCTCAAGCTGTTCTGGCTCGGCTTGCTCACCGCGCTCATCCTCGAACTCGTCTTTTTTGCTCAGGCCCTCAAGGTCGGACGGACCGAATACCTACCGAACGGCACCCAGGCCCAATGGAGCGCATTGGTCGTCGGCGGCGCGCCGGCATTCGTGGTCGTCTGGGAGTACATGAAGGTCGTCTGGGACGATCCGCTCTACCAAGCGGCACCGGCAATCACGCTGTTCCTGCTTCCATTGTCGACCACCGCCCTGCTCTTGCGTCGCCGATCCGCCATTGCCCAGTCTCCACTCATCTACGGCTGTTTCGCGGCCATGGCCGTGCTCTGGTGGGGTGTCACGGCCGGTTATTACGGCGGTGGTTTTGCGAGTTGGCAGTACCTCCTCACCGGCGTCGTCGCGTTCGTGATGCTGGTTGGTGTCACCGTCGCCGTCGCGCGGATGCGGGCGGACGCCCAGACACGCGTTGCTGCCGCAGTCTGAGCGCATCCAAACCCTTTGCCGCATCGCCAAATCGTGCGTCAGTGACGGGTCGCCGTGAGCTGTTCGATGAGCCGGAACTTTTGAACCTTGCCGGTCGACGTGGTCGGCAGATCCTCCGCGCGGTAAAAGACCACTCGCTTGGGTACCTTGAAGCGCGCCAGCTTGGCGCGGCAGATATCGAGCACATCGTCTTCGGTCAATGCCGATCCTGGTGCCGGAACCACGACGACACAACCGATTTCGCCCCAGCAGTCGTCGACCAGCCCGACGGCAAAGACCTGGCTGATCTCGTCCTGCGCCGCCAGGAGATCCTCAATCTCCTTGGGCATCACCAGTTCGCCACCGCTTTTGTACAGATCCTTGCCGCGCCCGGTCACCTCGAGGTAGCCATCGGCGCGGACACGACCGAGGTCGCCGGAGTGCAGCCAGCCGTCCCGCAGCGCCGCTTCGGTATCCGCGGCACGATTCCAGTACCCCAGCATCACAGTCGGCCCGGACGAGACCAATTCGCCCTCGCTGCCGACCGGCAGATCCCGCGCCGTTTCCGGATGCACTGCCTTGTAGACGGCGAGTGCATCGGTTCCCGGGATCGACGCTGCACCAGCTATTTTCGGCTTTCCAACGGTCTCGGAAGTCAGGTGCAACGGGTCCTCGGGTCGCGTCAGTGTCATCGCGCCACCGCATTCGGTCATCCCATATCCGGTCACAATCTCACTGACGCCGAAGTCCTTCTCGATCTGTCGCCACAGCCATACCGGCGCCGGAGCCGATCCGCACAGCATGGCATTGAGCGAGCTGAGGTCGTACTGGCGGCGGGCCGGGTTCTCCACCATCGCAACGGCCATGGTGGGAACACACAGCACGTCGGTGGCTCGATGGCGCTCGATTCCGGCGAAATAACGCTCGGCGCTGAATGCCGTCTGCGGGATGATCGCGCCGCCCACGAACGTGACCGACAACAAGCCTTCGATATAGCCGAACATGTGGTAGCACGGCAACGAAAACAGTATGCGTCGGCCGTCCTCGTAGGCTCGCGTCAGCGCCGAGGCATACGCCGTCCGCAGCACCGCATCGTGCGTAACCAGCACACCCTTGGGCGAACCAGTAGTGCCGGAGGTGTAGAGCATGTCGGCGGCGCTGTCCGGTTCTACGGCCAATCCCTCGCTGGCGCCGTGGTTTTCGTCTCCAAGAACGGCGAGGCCGTCCACCGTCAGACTGCCCGGGCGGGCCCGCCCGTCGGTGTCGAGCAACACCACTTTCCAAGGTGCCGCCGGCCCGGGAGACTCCCAACCGGGCATGATCCCATCAAGCATCGATTGATAGTCGAGGCCGCGGAAACCCGTCATCGTGACCACGATCCGGCATCCGGAATCGTCGAGGACGTAGCGTAATTCGTCGTCTCGGTAAAGGAAGTTGACGGGGACCGCGATCGCCCCGACTCGTGCAATGGCGAACTTGATCGTGACGAACTGCGGGTAATTCGCCATGATCATCGCGACCCGATCACCCGGACGAACACCCAGCGCCGCCAGACCGTCGGCCAGGCGTCGAGACTCAGCCGCCACATCTGCGTAACTGAGCCGATGGTCGTCGGCCAATACCAGGGGACGATCGCCGTATCGGTCGGCGCAACCGTCCAGCCACCGCGCCAGGGCACACGGTCTCCACACCGGGAAACTCCGGCGAAGCGATTCCCGTCGCGCCTCGATACTCGTGGTCAATTGACCGCTCGAATCACGCCAGCCCCGTGGCTATCCCACGGGATTGGTGCCGAGCTTCGCGTTCGACATGTCGCTGATCTCCGACCAGCGCTTGGTGATCTCCTCGAGACTCGGGGGCGCGGCGAACGTGACACCGTCATTCTGGAACTGTGCAACCCGCTGCACTAGTCCACCGCCGACGACGAACACCGAGCCGGACTCGTGGTTCTCTTCGGAAACGAGGTAGCCGACGGTTGGCGCGACATGGTCCGGGTCCAGCTTGTCCAGGACCTCCTGGGGCGCGATGTCGGCGGTCATCCGAGTGGCCGCCATCGGCGCGATCGCGTTCGCCGTGATCCCGTACTTCGCGCCCTCGATGGCCAGGGTGTTGATCAGTCCAACCAGTCCGAGCTTTGCGGCGCCGTAGTTGGCCTGGCCGAAATTGCCGTAGATCCCGCTGGTCGAGGCCGCCATCACGACGCGGCCGAACTTTTGCTCACGCAGGTGCGGCCACGCCGCGCGAGTCACGTGGTAACCGCCGTACAGATGGACTTTGATCACGGCATCCCAGTTTTCATCGCTCATCTTGTGGAATGCGCCGTCGCGCAGGATTCCCGCGTTGCTGACCACGCCGTGGACGGCACCGAAGTGTTCCAGGGCGGTCGCGACGATCGCGTCGGCCCCTTCCCGAGTGGCCACGCTGGAGTAGTCAGCGACCGCCCGGCCGCCATTACCGCGGATCTCTTCGACCACCGTGTCGGCCATGTTGGTGCCCGATCCGGAGCCGTCTCGAGCCCCACCTAGATCGTTGACGACGACGAGGGCGCCATTGTCGGCGAGGAATCGCGCGTAAGCCCGCCCCAATCCCCCACCGGCTCCAGTCACGATCACGACTTTGTCCTGCACTCCGGGCACTCTGTTCCTCCACCTGGTATCGCGTTACTGCGCTCAGAGTTTAATCTAGTTTAGAATTTTTGTGACCGTCAAGATGACGACCGTCCGGCCACCAGCACCAGCGACGCCGACGGGCCCCCCGAAATCTGGACCGCCGGATCGATCGGGAGGTGGTTCGGCCATCCTGAAAGCGCACGTCGCACGGCACGAACTAAAGTCCCAGAGATGGTGAGCGGTGTCTCCCGGGTGGCCTACTTCGAGACAGGCCTGGATGTGCTGTCCGACCTCGGGTATGGCGGGCTGAAGCTGGCCGAGGTGTGCAATCGGCTGGGCGTCAGTACCGGCTCTTTTTACCACTTCTTCGATAATTGGCCGACGTACACGCGGCAGCTCGTCGAGCACTGGCGGCAGGCCAACACCGTGCGGCTGGTGGAGTGGATCCGCACCGAGCCCGATCCGCGTCGACGGATAGACAGCATCATCGATATCGGCCTGAATCTGCCACACCGCGCCGAGGCCGCGATCCGCGCGTGGAGCGGCGCGGACGCCGACGTGCACGCAGTACAGGTGGATGTCGACCGCGAGCGCCACCAGATCCTGGTGGAATGCGCGGTGCAGATTCTGCGCGACGAACGCCAGGCCCAACTGTTTGCCGACTGGGCTGTCTACCTGCTCGTCGGCTACGAGCAGGCAACCTTGCCCCCGGACAAGGCGGCGCTGGAGTGGATTGTCGGTCAGCTCCTCGAGGCGCTCGACCGCGGCCGATTCGGCTCCGTTCCCCCCGGGTGAGCTCGAGGCTCCTTTATGCTCAAGAATTGCGTTTCCGGACTTGGCCTTCCGGCACCTGCAAGCCGCGGACGGTGAGCTGGGTCATCGCGTCGATCATGCGTTTGTAGGAGACCTTCTTGCCGAGTCCCATCCAGTCGCCGTGCAGAGCGGCTGAGAGCACCATCGCGAACATTGCCCGCACGGTGGGACGAAGATCATGGCCCACCACGACGGGCCGTCGTCACGACGAACAAACGTGTCGCAAGACCCGATGGGAAGTCACCTCGTGCCGTGCGCCGGGCAATAACCAGATTTAGCGACCAGGTGCTCGGCTTACCACCGACACAAAGGACACACAGGTGCCCGGGCGCCCGCCCAGATTGTGCGTCAGCGCGGTGTGCGGATCGGACAGTTGTCGCTGGCCGGCCTCGCCGCGAAACTGCAGCCAGGCTTCGTACAGCATCCGCAGTCCGCTGGCACCCACCGGGTGCCCGAACGACTTCAGCCCGCCGTCGGGGTTGATCGGCAGTCGCCCGTCGGCATCGAAATCGCCTGCCAGGACGTCTTTCCAAGCCTGGCCGGGATCGGCGAAGCCGAGGTCCTCCATCAGCACGATCTCCGTCGGTGTAAAACAATCGTGCACCTCGGCCAGCGAGAACGCGGTGCGCGGATCGTCGATACCCGCCTGTTGATAGGCATCGCGGGCCGAGCGCACGACTTCGGGGAAGCTGGTGTAGTCGTAATCCGGGTCCGCGGCACCCAATCCCGAGCCGGCAACCAGCGAGAGCGCCTGCACGTACATCGGCGTATCGGTGTAACGCAACGCGTGCTCGGCGGGGACAACGACGGCGCACGCGGCGCCATCGGAGACCCCGGAGCAGTCGAACACACCGAGGCGCCCGGCCACCTTCGGCGCGCTGTCGATCTTGTTCTTGGCCACCGGAGACCGGAACTGCGCCTTGGGATTACGAGCTCCGTTGACGTGGTTTTTCCACGCGACGTGCGTCATCGCGTCGCGCATCTCGTCGGCGGGTACACCGTATTTCGCGCAGTAGGCGGGGTCGAGCAAGGAGAATGCCGCGGGCGCGGTCATCGAGAGTTCGGGTGCCGTGCCGTCGCCGGGTGGATCCTGGCGCAGCAGCCCCGAGAAGCCGGAGTCCTTCAGCTTCTCCACCCCGACCGCCATCGCCACGTCGTAGGCACCGGCGGCGACCGCATAGCACGCGTTGCGGAATGCTTCCGATCCACTGGCACACATGTTTTCGACCCGGGTCACGGGCTTGTCCCCGACGCCCAATGGTCGGCTCAACGTCAGACCCGACATGCCCGAGCTCAGGGTGCCGAGCCAGTAGGCGTCGATGTCTTCCCTGCCCAGATTGGGCGCCGTCGCCATGCAGTCGGCGATCGCCTCGACCAGCAAGTCATCGGCGGAGCTATCCCAGCGCTCACCGAACCGCGAGCAACCCATTGCCACCACCGCGACCTTGCCGGCTATTCCCTTGCTAGCCATGGCTTCTCCCGTCCACTCGGGCCTTCCAGAAATAGTTGTGGACGTCACCCGCGGTGAACAACCGCCGGAAGGTGAACTCGACGGGGGCACCCACCTCCAAGAGTTCGGGTTCGGCGTCGGCGACCTCGCAGGTGAATCGCCCACCGCCGGCCACATCGACGACGGCCGAAACGACGGGCGGCGACGGGGAGTGCGCCAAGTGGTCAACGGTGTAGGTGGCGACGGAGCCGCGCAGGCCGGCCACCGGCACGGCGGTCATCCGATCGGGCGCACCGCAGCGCTTGCAGACCCGCGCCGGCGGCAGATGGATGAAACCGCATTCCGCACAATGCGAACCGCGAAGACCGAACTTCCACGGCGCCGAACGCCCGGAAGCAGGCCCGGACGGCCGGTCGGGCTCAGGACGGCGCGGTGGCTCCAATTCGACCAGTCCGCGCCACGACAGGTAGGTCAGATACCTGACCGTCACACCACCCTCGCGCTGCGCGGCGACCGGACGCGGTTGCCGCGCTTGGGGCAGCGCGCTGGTGGTCCGCAGCAACAGTGCATCGCACCCGTCGACCGCCGACAGCATCAGCACGGTCTCCCCGGCTTCCGCGGTGTCGAGGACACCGCACAGCGCCAGGGCGGCGTCGCAGGCACCCGAGAAGCCGATCGGCGACGTGACGACCGACTTATCCCCCTTCACCAGCGTCGCCGCGCGTTTGACGATCCCGCTGTTGGGACAGGTGAGCACGACATGGTCGACCCCGGTCAACCCCGCGGCGTCCAGCACCCGCTCGGCCGCGGTGCGGATCAGCTCGGCATAGCGTTCGGCGCCGAACCGCTCCTCCCATTGCTCGCCGGTCACCGAAGTCGTTGCGCGCCAGCGGTCGAGGAACTCCGCCGTCAGCGACGTAACCGCGAGCACCTCGGCGATCGCGGGCTGGTCATCGCCGAAGAGCAGCGCGGCCGCGCCGTCGCCACCGAGTTTCTCGTCGGCCGATCCCGGCCGGCCTACCCGCACGTCGGCGCTGGCCGCGATCCCGCCGGAGTTCGCCGCGGCGAGGATGGCGGCGAAACCGCTGCGGCCAGATCCACAGAAGTCGACGGCCAACGCGTCGAAAGGCAGGCCCAGCGCGGCATGGATCGCCGTGGCGTTGGTCTTGTCCGCGTAAGCCGGTGTGCTCGTGGCGAAATACAGCGCGTTGGCCGAGTCCGACGGGGGTATGGCGGCTGCGGCCGCCACCGCCATGGTGGTGCTGTCCTCATCAAACGCCGCGACGACGCGATCACTCCGGCGGACACCGATGTCGGCGCCGGCCAGCCGATAGCCGGGCAGGTAACTGGCGTAGCCGACCAGAGCCTTCATCAATTGGCCCCGCGGAAGATCGCGGCCAAACCCTGTCCCCCGCCGATGCACATGGTCTCGAGTGCCAGTCCTCCACCCCGCCGGCGCAACTCATGCAGCATCGTGGTCAGGATCCGCACGCCGGTCGCCGCGATAGGATGCCCCAGCGAGATGCCCGAACCGTTGACATTGAGCCGGTCGTCGACGTCGTTGAGCTTGACACCCCAACCGGCCAGCACGGCGAGCACCTGCACCGCGAACGCCTCGTTGACCTCGATCAGGTCCAGGTCGTCGAATCCTAACCCCGTTCGGCGGAATAGCTTTTCAACCGCCCCGACGGGTCCGATGCCCATCCGCGACGGCTCGCAACCGACCGCCGCCCAGCCCTCGAGGAAACCCAGCGGCTCCAGACCGAGGTCATCGAGCCGGTCCTCCGCGACCACCAGGCACGCCGCCGCGGCGTCGTTCTGCTGACTGGAGTTGCCGGCCGTCACGGTGCCGTCTTTCATCATCGGACGCAGTCGGCTCAGCGTTTCGACGGTGGTGTCGGGACGGATGCCCTCGTCGTCGGCGAATTCCATTGGTTCGCCTTTGCGCTGGGGCACCTGCACGGTGACGATCTCGTCGTCGAAGTGGCCGGCCTGCTGGGCCGCGGCGGCCCGCTGATGGCTGCGTGCCGCGAAGCCATCGGCGGCTTCGCGGTCGATGCCGTAGTCGGCGGCCAGATTCTCGGCGGTCTCGATCATGCCGCTGATCGGGCCGAATCGCCAGATCGGCTGGGACAATTCGCGGCCGCGGTCGAGTCGGTCGTACAGCACCTGGTTGCCGGAACGCGAACCCCACCGCGCGGTCGTCGTGTAGTGCTCGATGTTGCTCATCGATTCCACGCCACCGGCCAATACGACGTCGGCGGCCCCGGTCTGCACCATCATCGCGGCGGTCACCACGGCCTGCAGGCCGCCGCCGCAGCGACGGTCGATCTGCAACCCGGGTGCGCTGATCGGGAGATTGGCGTGCAATGCGGCCCAACGTCCGATGCACGGTGCCTCGGAATTGGCGTAAGACTGTGCGAATACGACGTCTTCGATCACGGCGGGATCCACTCCGCTGCGCTGGACGACTGCCTCAATCGCGCGCGCGGAGAGGTCTTCGGCCCGCAGCGGCCGCAGGCTCCCGCCGAAGGTCCCGACCGCAGTGCGCAGTGGGCGTACTATCGCGGCGCGCCTCACGTGTCGCCCCGCCAGCGTCCCGCGGAGGGATCGATCAAAGCGGTCAGCTGCTCGTCTGACATCCAGATAATGGTCTCCAACTCCAATGCGTCAAGGTAACGAACACGGTCGGTGCGAAGATCCTCCAGGCGCAGCCGCGGAGAATTGCCGGCCGTATCGAAACTCACTGATATTTGTGCGAATTCACTGCTGATCACCGGACCCACCCCCGGTACCTCCACTGCGTCGCCGTCGCCGAATTCAATCATCATCACGACTCAGATGAGGAAGCCCAGCGTCGGAATCGGCTCGCCGTTGTCCACCAGGACGACCTTCTTGTACACCAGCCGCAATTCACCGTCTTGGCGGCGCAGCCGGTAGGTGGTCCGTCCGCCCCACAGATGGCTACCCCGCGCCCGAGACTCCAGCACGATGAAATTCGCTGCCAGCTCTAAGTCCTTGCCGCCGTTGGAATTGGCTCGGCCGCCGAGGAATTCGATGTTGGATATCAGCCGGCGCAGATTCGACGGCGGCGCCTGAGCGTAGCGCTTCCCGGTGCGAACCTGCTTGAGGCGGGTGGCAATACGGCTGCGGTTGTCGTAGATCACCGACATCGTGCGGGTCGGGTCGCTGGTCGCGGCGACCGGAACCCAGTACAGCGCGTCGTCGGTCCATAACGCTTCCCACGAGTCATAGTCGGACTCGTCGGCATAGCGCGCTTCGCGGTAGAGGAACTGCTCCACTTCCCAACGGTCGAAACCGTCAGGCACGGGGCCCAAAGTTGCGCGGTCATCCAACGTGCTGGTCACAATTCCGTCTCCATCAGCGTCTTGTACTGCGACCAGAAGCCCCTCATACCGGTCTCGTCGGTAGCTCCGCCGATGGTGAAACCGTTCTCGTCGACCTGTTCCCGGTTCAGCCCGCGGCGAACGTCGAGCCATTCCGGTGTCAGGCACTCGAGCCCGGCCTGGTTGCGTTCATACATTTCGGTGTCGTCGGCCAGCAGCATGCCGGCGGGCCCGACCGAGCCCATGCACTGGGAGACCATGCGCTGGTTCAGCTCCGGTGCGCCGACCATCTGGACGGCCGTGGAGTACTGCGTGCACTCACCGACGGCGACCGGCTGGATGTTGAAGACCTGGATCTCGGCGATGAACAAATTCGGGAAGACCATCACGTGCGGGCCGCCCTCGATCATGATCTTGTCGGCTTCGTCGCCGTACCGCGAACGCATGGCCGCAACATAGTTCGGCACCCGCGCCTCGGTGGTCCCGAACCAGCGCATCGGCTCGGCGAACTTCCGGAATTCTGGACGCAGGTCGTTCTCGCTGTGGCCCTGTCCCAGGTCGCGCGTCACCGCCGTGGACGCATCGCTGTACAGGGCACCGATGGGGCTGCCGGTGACACCGAAAATCGAGCCGTGCACGAACTGGGGGTGGTATCCATCGGTTTCGTTCTCCGCCAGCAGCTTCCAGTTCGCCCGCGTCCGATGCTGAAGCCATCCCGCGGTGAGCTCGACCGCTCCTTCCGGCGACAGTCGCACCAGCCGGTCGATCTCGCCGGCGGCCGCGCCGAGGTGTTCGACGAGCCCTGGGCCATCGGCCGCGAAGCTACCGAACACAAACCCCTGGTAGGTCTCCATCCGGGGAACGCGACCCAGATTCAGGTCGAGTTTGCGCTCGCCGTACCCCTTGAAGAACGGGAATCCGACGAGATCACCGTTGTTGCGGAAGGTCCAACCGTGATACGAGCAGCGGAACGTCGACGAATTGCCTCCGACGTCATCGCAGACTTGGTTGCCGCGATGCGCACACCGATTGAGGAGCAGATGCAGCTCACCGTCGCGGTCGCGGGTCATGATCACGTCCTGCAGGCCGAGCCGCTTGCGCACGTAGTCGTTGGGTTGCGACACTTCGCTCTCGTGCCCGACGAAAACCCAAGTGCGGTACCAGATCCTGCGCAGCTCTTCGGCGAAGATGCCGGGATCGGTGTAGAGCGACCCGTGCACCTTGTCTCGTTTGATCAACTGGTCGTAGCGGCTGCCGGTGCCGGCCGCCGAATCGATGAGTGAGGTCATTGTTCGGGCTCCTTTCGGAACAGTTCGCGCACCGCGCCTTGCGCGATGAGGTCGGGCAGGGCGAACTTGCGCACCTTGCCGGTCGGTGTTTTCGGTAGTTCTTCGGTAACGAACCAACGCTGCGGAATTTTGTGCGGTGTCAGTTGTTGGCTTGCGTGCGTACAGAACTGGTCGGCCGCATCCGCCGGTAACGAACCGCGGGCGATGACGATGACGGCAACGATCTCGCCAAGCCGGTCGTCGGGAAGACCGAACGCGCAGACCTCGGCGACCATGTGATGATCGGCCAGACACGCCTCGATTTCGGCGGGCGCGATGTTCTCCCCACCGCGAATGATGAGGTCCTTCAGTCGGCCGGTGTGCGTCAAGTACCCGCGTTCGTCCATCACCCCGAGATCTCCGGTATGTAGGAACCCGTCGGCATCCACTGCCGCCGCCGTGGCCTCGGGGTCGCGAAGGTAACCAATCATCTGCTGATATCCGCGCGCGCAGATCTCCCCCGGTTGCCCCACCGCCACCACCGCCCCGGTGGCCGGGTCGACGACTTTGCAATCGACCTGAGGAAGCGGGCGGCCCACGGTCCGGAGTTGGTCGACCCGAGTGTCGTCGGGCCGGGTCGCGGTGAGCACCGGCGAAAGCTCGGTCTGCCCAAACACATTGACCACTGTCGCCCCGAAGGTCTGTTCGGCGGCCTGGATGAGGCCGGCCGAAACGGTAGAGGCACCGCCGAGACAGGTTGAAAGGTGTGGCGCCCGCTGCGCGGAGTCGCGCTGCGCGGCAACGAGAGCCGCCAACATCGTGGGCACGAAGAATAGGACCGTCGCGTGTTCGCGGAGCATGGTATCGAGCAGGACGGTCGGCCCAAAACGGTCAACCAGCACCTCGGTACCGCCGATCCAGAGCGGGCCCAATGTGCCGACCACACAAGCCGCCGTGTGGAACATCGGCAGGGGATTCACGGTCACCGCACCCGCGGGAATGCTCGCGGTCTCCAGGGTCAGCTTGGCGACATTGACCAGCGAACGATGGCGCAACAGCACCCCTTTGGGCCTGCCGGTCGTCCCCGAGGTGTACTGCAACATCACCGGCAGCTCGGGGTCGGCCGGCGCGCGGTCTATCGCGGCGGCATCGATTTCGTCGCTTCGCCATTCACCGCGTGCCGACAGACTGATGGTGCGGGCGCCGAGGAAGCGCGTGTCGATCTCGTTGACCACGGCGGCGGTGTCGTAATTGCGACTGCGGTCGGCGTGGATCAGAACCTTGGCGCGGGAATGCCCCAGCGCGTAGGCCAACTCGGGGCCACGCAACGCGGGATTCAGCGCAACCAGAACGACACCGGCGAGTGCCGCGCCGTACTGGATGATCGGCCACTCGACCATATTCGGCGCCCACAGTGCGACGTAGTCGCCGGGTGTGGTGAGGCGGGCCAGCGCGGTAGCGACGCGGCAGGCTTCGTCGAACAGCTCCCGGTAGGTTAATCGGACCTCCGCGCCGTCGCCATGCGCGCGGCCCACCAGAGCAGTGACCGCACCGTGGGTGCGGGCGCGCGCCGCCAGCAGGGCACCCACGGTGTAGTCCTCGAGCGCGATGCTGGCATCGGCTTCCAGATACGACCACTCAAGGCGTGCAGACAACTTCGCGGTCACGGCGGTGCCGATCCAAACTGCGGACGTCGCTTTTCACGGAAAGCCGCGATCCCCTCGGCGAAGTCGTCGGAGTCGAAGAGCTGAGATTGGTGTTCGGCCTCGAGGTCGAGGAGTTCGAAGGGGCTGAGCGCGGATCCGGCGGCCAACATCGTCTTGATCACCCCGTACGCGCGCGTCGGCCCGGCAGCTAACCGTTCCGCATCGGCGAGTGCCGCCGCCAGTGCCGTACCGGGGTCGACGAGGGCATCGACGAGTCCCAAGTCCAGCGCCGTGGGCGCGTCGATGGGCGTCGGCATCATCAGCATCTGGCGTGCGCGAGCGACTCCGACCCTCGACGGCAGCGATGCGAATGTGCCCATGTCGCCGGCTAATCCGACATTGGTGAACGTGGTGGCGAAGCGCGCGCCGCGTGCCGCGACGACGCGATCGCAGGCGGCGGCCAGGGCAACTCCCGCACCGAAAGCGCTGCCCTCCACAGCGGCGACGACGGGTTTGCCCGCGTTCCAAATGGCCCGAATCACCCGCTGAGCCAATTGTGTCCGCTCCATTGCGCGCCCCGGCGGCATCCGTTCCATCGACGTGATGTCCCCGCCCGAGCAGAACGCACTGCCGGCGCCGGTCAGCACTATCGCCCGGACCGAATCGTCCTGTCCGGCATCCTCGATCGCGCCGCCGAGCTCGAGCCGGACCGCAATATCGACCGCGTTGCGCTTCTCGGGACGGTTCAGCGTGACGATCCGTACCGGGCCGCGATTCTCGACGATGACAGAATCGCTACTCATTGTCCCGTGAAGTTCGGTTTACGCCGTTCGATGACGGCACGCAGGCCCTCGAGCGCATCCGCCGTGCCGGACAACTCGCAGACGGTACGCGCTTCCTCGGCCAGTCGCTGTTCGACCGACGCGCCGACCCCGCTCCAGACCAGCCGTTTGGTGGCCGACAACGCCCGACCCGGCATCGCGGCCAAGTCGGCCGCGACTTGCTCTGCGCGGCTGAAGAGTTCGGCATCGTCGACGACCTCGGTGACCAGTCCGATCTGCAACGCTTCGGCGGCGCTCAGCGTCGGATTGGTCAGCAGAATTCGCAACGCCTGACGCAGACCGACCAGCTGGGTCAGCGTGACCGAGGAGCCACCGTCGGGCGCCATGCCGACGCGGACCGCCCCCGAAAAGAACTTCGCCGACTGCGCGGCGATGACAATGTCGGACGCACAGACCAATCCCAATCCGCCGCCGCCGGCGGCGAAGCCCTGTACCGCGGCAACCACCGGCGCGCGAAGCTGGATCAACGCGGCGGTGGCCAACTGCAGCCATGCGGTCGCCTCCCGCAGGTAGTCCGGAAGGTCCGCCCCCTTCGACTCGAAGGTGTGAATATCGCCGCCCGCGCAGAAGTTTCGGCCTTCACCGGTCAGCAGAACGACGCGTACGGCGGGATCGGCGTGCCATGTCAAAGCCGCGTCGTGCAACGCCTTGAGGAATTCGACGTTCATCCCGTTGGATGCCTCGGGCCGGTTCAACCGCAGCCGCGCGACACCGTCGGCCACGTCGAGCGCGACGGGCAAGCTGGTTTCTGCAACAGTCATTAGCTAGTTCCTCGCTGCCGGAAGGCGGTCGCGCCATTCTGTCCGACGCCACCGCAGATGTGGTCGACCACGCAATCGATTTCGTGCTCCAATCCGCTGGGTAGCGGGGCCCCGAGGCCGGTATAAACGAGCCGCTTAATGGAGACTACGGCCTCACGGCGCCGACCGGCCAGGTCCGCTGCGAACCCGTGCACCCCGCGCGCGAACTCGGCCTGCGGAAAGCTCCGATACGCCAACCCACGACGTACCGCGTCCACCCCGGACATGCGGTCGCCGGATAACAGCAGGCCCAGCGCCTCCTGCCGCCCCACCAAGCGGCTCAACCGCTGGGTGCTGCCGCCGCCCGGGATCATCCCGAACTTGACGTGGTTGTCGGCGATCTTGGCGTCGTCGCTGACCAGCACGATGTCACTGGCCTGCATCAGCTCGAACCCGCCGGCCATGGCGACACCCTCCACCGCGGCGATCACCGGGGCCTGCACCCGTGCGATGGCCTCGCAGGCGCGGCGGAAGGCCTCGAACAGCGGGCGCAGTGCCCGGGGGCCACTCGCGCGCAGCGACTCGACTTCGTTGAAATCGCCGCCCGCGCAGAAGTTTCCCCCGGCCCCCGGATGACGACCACGTTCACCCCGGGATCGTCGCCCAGCTCGAGGATCGCCCGTTCCAGTTCGCCGCCCAGCGCGACCGTAAGCGCGTTCATCTGCTCGGGCCGATTGAGCGTGATTGCCCCAATGCCGTCGGCGGCATCCACAGCAGCGTCATATATTTCGACCCCCGCCGACTTCGATGACCGCGCCCGTCACATATCTGGAGAGATCCGATGCCAAAAAGACCACCGCGCCGGCGACCTCCGCGGGTTCACCTGCCCGCTTCATCGGGATGGCGGCCTCGCGCTCGGCAAAGACCGCGGGTGGCATCGCCGCCGTCATCGGGGTGCGGATCAGGCCGGGCTGAATCGCGTTGACTCGCACGTTGTGGTGCGCAACTTCCTTCGCCGCGGCCTTGGCCAGTCCGACGATGCCTGCCTTGGCCGCGCTGTAGTTCGTCTGCCCCGGATTGCCCGACAGGGAGGACATGTTGATGATGCTGCCCGACTTCTGTTCGCGCATAACCGCTGACGCCTCGCGCACGCCCAACCAGGTGCCGCGCAGGTGCACAGCCATGACGGCGTCGAAATCCGAAACCGTCATCTTCTTCAAGGAAGCATCGCGGGTGATGCCGGCATTGTTGACGAACACATCCAGACGGCCGAAATTGCCGACGGCGGCCCCGACGAGGTCGTGTACTTGCTCCTCGGAGGTGATGTCGCACGTGACGCCAATCCCGCCGATCTCGGTGGCCGCCTTGTCGACGAGTTCGGCGTCGATGTCGGCGAGCACCACCCGGGCGCCGTGTTCGGCAAGTGATTGCGCGATCTCGCGTCCGATTCCCTGACCTGCGCCGGTGACGACGGCGACCCGCTGGTCGAGCAGCGACTCAACCATGCACTAAATCCTCCACATCCAACCAAATAATCACGATTTCTAATCTACGTTAAACTAACATGGCAGTCGCAACAACCGCCGACGACAGGGAGCAGACCATGGACCTTGGCCTAGCTGGCGCACGTGTGGTGGTCACCGGAGGCGCATCGAACATCGGGCGCGGGATCGTCCATGTGTTCGCCGAAGAAGGTGCTCGCGTCGTCATCAGCGACATCGACAAGTCACAGGCGGAGCGGGTTCGCGACGAAGCCAAAGCCAAGGGCGCGGGCGCCGTGGAAGTCGCGATTGCCGACCTGACGGCCCCCGGCGGAGCCGAAACCGCGATCGGCGCCGCTCTGGACAACTGGGGTGGCATCGATGTCCTGGTGAACAACGCGGGGTGGAGCGGACAGGGATTCATCGCCACCGAGACCGACCGCGATCAATGGCAGCGCACCATCGAGGTGAACCTCTATACCGCCGTCGCCGCCACCCAGGCCGCGATCGGCCCGATGAAAGACGCCGGCGGCGGCGCGATCGCGTTCATCTCCAGCGACGCGGCGTTCGGCCAGATCCGTACCGGCGTGTACGGGACGTCCAAGGCCGCGCTACTAGCCTTGGCGCGCACCGTGGCGCGCGAACACGGCCGGCATGGCATCCGGTCCAACGCCATCTGCCCCGGCCTGGTGATTCCCGAGAGCCCCGAGGCGGTCGGCGAATCGAGTCTGTGGGCCGGCGAAGACGAACTGTTCAACCAGGACCAAATCGACTACATGGTCAAGGGCACCCCGCTGGCCGTCTGACCACCGCCGAGGATGTCGGCCGGGCCACCGCGTGGTTCTGTTCGCCGACGGCGGCTCGACAGGTGACCGGCCAGATCATCTCGGTCAGCGGCGGCTCCACCATGCCTTAGGCACGACGGCGTCGGACGGCCGCTATTCCGCGCCGGGACTACCGAAATACTCTTGACCGGGCGGCGGGCGATAGCCCTGCGCCGAGTTCCGCAGCTGCGGGATCTGTGCGGGACACAAGTTGTCGACCGCATACGAGACGAGGTAGTTCGCCGCGAACTCGTCGTTGGGTGTGACGTCGTTATTCACGTCACCCATCAGTTGCGGGTAGCCCTCGCCGGCGGTGACCTTGTTGCAGATCCCGTAGCCGTAGCCGATCGCGTCGTTATTGGGAAAGTTGTAATGCCGGCGCACCGAGACGTTGTACACGTACTCCACCTCGGGCGCAGGCTTGGCGTGTACCGGCGGTGCCAGCGTCCCCGCGACGCCCCAGACGGCGGCAGTTGCGGCTACCAGCGAAGTGCGACGCTTCATGGCTGACATCCTTTGCGGTGGTGGCGGGCAGAGCGCTCGTTGAATCAGCATTAGATTCAAGGAGTCGAATTGTCAAGAAGTCAGCGGCCGACGAAGTTGGCGGCGCGGCCTTCCTTGAAGGCGGCAATACCTTCGACCAGGTCGTCGCTCGTCAGGGTGTGCTCTTCGAGCTCGAACGCCAACTCGACCACTTCCGCACCCCGCAGCGACGTCACATGATTCAGCGCGCGCTTGGTGCCCTGAACCGCCATCGGTGCTAGATCAGCTATGCGCCTTGCGATTTCGCGGGCACACGGCAACGCCTCGTCGGGCTGATCGACCAGGTCGGTCACATACCAAGCTGGTAGGCGGTGGCGGCGTCGAGTGCATCACCGGTAAGTAGGTGACGTCGGGCTCGTAGCATCCCGGCCGCCTGCGGCCACACCAGACAACCTCCGTCGCCGGCAACAAGCCCGACCTTCACGTGGGTGTCGGCCAGCTTGGCGTTGCGCGCCGCCACCACGACGTCGCACATCAGCGCCACGGTTGCGCCCAGTCCGATCGCCGGCCCCTGCACCGCCGCAATGATGGGCTGAGGCAGATCGATAAAGGACCGCACCAGTCGCAGCCCGGCGTCCACGGTTTCGCGTCGTGCATCGGCGTCGTCGTGGGCCGCCTGCATCAAGTCGAAGTCTCCCCCGGCGGAGAATGCTTTTCCGGTTGAGCCCAACACGACAGCGCGGACACCTTCGTCTTTCGCGAGATCTTCGAGCACTCCGGCCAATTCGAACTGGGCCTGATTGTCGAACCGATTCAACAGCTTTGGGCGAGCCAGCGATATCTCGCAGACGCCGTCACTCCCGGAGGCAACGGACAACGTTTCGAGGCTGGTGCTCATCAGGCCTTCCCCCGTATTATTAAGATCGATAAGCTCATAAATATGGCCGTAAATCTACATGATCGGAGGTGATACCTAAAGTGGCATTTGTCGACGCCGACAACGGGGTACGGGTTCACGTTCAGGATCTGGGCGATGGGCCTGCCGTGGTGCTGATTTCGGGCTTCGGCCTCGACCACGAGCTGTGGGATCGCCAGGTGCGGGTGCTCACCGAACGAGGCTTTCGTGTCCTATGCGTGGACCAACGCGGTCACGGGCTGTCCGACAATCCACTGGGAGGTTACGACATCGACCGGCTCGCAGCTGATCTCGTCATCACGCTGCAACGACTCGGCGTCGGCACCGCGACGCTGGTTGGCCACTCGTTCGGCGGGCAGGTGGCATTTCGTGCCGCGGCGACCGCGCCCGAACTGATCACCGAGCTGGTGCTGGTGGGGTCCAACGGCGTTCGCGCCAGCCGAAGCGAAGACTTTCCCTTCGGCGGCCCGCCCGAGCCGCTACTGGCAGGGATGGTCGCCGACGAGCACGCCAACCGCGTGGGCGCCCGATATCGCACGATCGCCTCGGCATTCGCGCACGAGCCGGATCCGCGAACGGTCGATTGGCTGGTCCGCTGCTCGCTTCGGATGCCCTCCTGGGCCGCGGTGGCCTGTTACCGATCGTTGCTGACGACCGATCTGCTGGCCGACATCCCGCGGGTGGAGCAACCCGTGTTGCAGGTCATCGGAACCAACGACCCCGTGCACTCGGCGAAGGGGGCCCGCTGGCTGCAGAAGCAGCTGAAGAACGCCGCCCTCGTAGAAATCCCCGACTGCGGGCATTACCCAATGCTCGAGGCACCGGACGTATTCGAATCCGCCCTGGTGGAATTCGTCAGCGCTTAGCGGCGGCTTCCAACTCCAACGCGCCGATCGACGCCAATGCCATCTGTGCCAGCAGCTCCTCCGCTTGCTTGGCACGTCGTCCGCCGGGCGGCCGCAGCGCTTCGGACAGCAACAGCAACTGCACACCTCGTGTGGCAGTGGTGATCTCGTCAGTCGAACGATCGGGAAAACACCGCTTCAGACAATCGATCCACCGCTGATTGATGCGGCGGTGCCTGCGGTCGTGTTCCCGGCGATAGCGCTCGGCAAGCGAGCGCTGATCGCGCAGCCAAATCGAGACCAATCGCTCGTGACTTTTCGCCAGCCCCACAAACGCACGCACCAGTTTGTTCAGCTCGGCGATGGGATCGTCGTCGGGCTCCCCGAGGCGCACCAGAATCGTGTCGAGCGTCTTGTCGAAAAGGGCCGCCAGGATCGCATCTTTGCTGGGAAAGTGGCGATAGATCGCCGACCCGGTGGTGCCGGCAACCTTGCCGATCTCGTCGACGCCGACACCGTCGAAACTGCGTTCAAAGAACAGTTTCTCGGCGGCAGCCAGGATCTTTTCGTCGGGCGTCACGCTTTCAGCCTCTCACAGGCCAAGACTCTGGCCGATGATTACCTTCATGATTTCGCTGGATCCACCGTAAATCCGGCTCACCCGGCCGTCGAGATAGGCGTTGCCCAACCGGGAGTCACCGCGCAGCGCGGTGGACGGATCAGCGATCGCCAGGCAACGATCCACCACCCGGCCTTGCAACTCGGTGCAGTACAGCTTGGCGATCGCGGCATCGCTGCCACTGAGCCGCCCCTCGACATGACGCGACAGTGCCTGGTCGATCAGGGCTTGGCCAGCCGCCACCTCGGCCGCGCACTGGGCCAGCGTGAACTTGACGTCCTGGCTCGCCCCGGCGGTGTGCTGGTGATCCTCGACTGCCCAGGACAGCGCCGCGCTGGCCGCGGCCTGTGAATTCACCGCGATCGACAACCGCTCCTGGGCGAGGTTGGACGTCAGATAGGTGAACCCGTCGTTCTCGGTTCCAAGGAGGTTCTCGACCGGGACCTGCATGTCGGCGAACGAGATCTCAGCTAGGTCCTGCGCACGAAGGCCCAGCTTGTCCAGCTTGCGGCCGCGCGCGAAGCCGGGCGTGGAGGTGTCCACGAGCAGCAGGCTGATCCCGCGCCGACCCGCGTCCGGATCGGTTTTGACCGCCAGAATTACCAGGTCGGCAGCCGCGCCATTGGAGATGAACGTCTTGGCGCCGTTCACTACGTAGTGATCGCCGGACCGGCGGGCCCGGGTCGACATCGCCTTGAGGTCGGAGCCGGCTCCGGGTTCGGAGAGTCCGAGCGCGACGACAACGTCACCGGACGCCATTCGGGGCAGCCATCTGGCGCGCTGTTCGTCGGAGCCGTGGTGCAGCAGATAGGGCAGGCAGATATCCGTCTGTACGCGTAAGCCTCCGATGGCGAGGCCTCGGGCCTGAATCTCCTCGGTGACGACGGCACTGTGCCGATAGTCCGACCCGGGCAGGCCGCCGAATTGCTCCGGGACACCGATCCCCAAGATGCCGGCTTTGGCCGCCCCGTGCCAAAACCGACGCGAGGGCTTGCCGTCAGCCAGCCAACTCGAATATTCCGGCACGACGTCGGCGTCGAGGAACCGGCGCACCTCGTCGCGGAACTGCTCGTGCTCCCGAGTGAAAACCGATCGTGTCTGCGCGAGGGTCACTTACCGGAAGTCCATCCAGTGACCGTGTGGAGTCCAGCCGAAGGCAAATGGCAGCTCGATCGTGCAGATGGGCCCCTGGGTAATGTCGTCGGTGTCGAAAATCATGTACTCACTGCGCTTCTCGGCCCACCACGAGACCGGGACGATCACATAACCATCGCCCTCCGGCGAGTCTTTGTGGCGTGGCGCGAAGCTGGCCTCCAGCACCGCGGCCGGTTGTCCGTCGCGGATCTGGTACACCCGGTCCGACAAAGTCTCCATGTCGGTGACCACCAGGCTGTTCATCGACATCCCGTTGCGTTTCACCACGCCGCCAACCTGATAGCCCCATCGGTAACCCTTGCCGAAGAACCGCTCGTCGACCTTGGGAAGCTCGCTGGGCCGATCCGATAGCAGTTCGCTCTTCGTGTCACCGGTGGCCAGGTCGACCGTCCAGCGGCCCAGCCTGCTCGAGGCGATCGAGAAGAACAATGCGACCTCGTCGCCTTCCGCGAAATCCTGTTCGAATGGGAACGGCGGCCTGTTGAAGATCGGTGCGTCCAAGAGCAGCTTGCCGTCGCGGACGTTGGCCTGCATCGTGTGCATCACGTACTGCGCGGGCAATCCGGTGGTGATCCAGCGAATCTCGGCTTCGTGGTCATGGCGGGGAATCAGCGCCAGGGTGATCGGCAAGTCGGTTTCCCAGCCCCAGATGCCGAGCCCCTTCCCGATACGCTCCTTGCTCACGGTGAAGGGCTGGAACGGCATCACCATCCATTCCGGGGTGAGCCAAATATCGTGGGCCACTGTGTTATACGGCGCATCCCATATCTCACGGGAGTCGACGCGGCCGTCGGGATGAACGGTGTGCAAGGTGACGAACGGCGCGACGTCACGGTAGGTCCAGCCGTACAGCACACCGGTGTCGTGGTCCCATTTCGGGTGCGCGGCAAAGGAGCAATCGCCGAACACCACCGGCTCGTGCAAACCCGGCGACAGCGCAGGTGACCAGTCGACGATGCCCTTGGTCTCCAACGTGATCGGGTCGATGGCGATCGGGGCGCCGCCCTGCTCTCCCGACACCACCATGTGGCCCGCGAACGGGAACACGTTGATGTTGTTGGTCCCCTGCGGCGTGTACGCGTTGTCGCGGTCTCGTTCCACGTCGCCGTACGCGAAGTCGCGCCAGTCGTGAAAGCCACCGTCCGTCCAGGCGAACATGCCGCGTTGGTGCTTCTCCTCCAGCAGGTACTTCGGGGTCCGCACCCAGCGGTTGCGGAAGTCCGCACGCCCGTTCTCGAACGTGATCGCCTGGACCATTCCGTCCATACTCAGCAATGGGTTGGTGCCTTGTTTGGTCGGACGCTTCCAGGTGGGGCCCACCCGGTAGTAGCCACCGGCGAGGTCTTTGGGGATCTCACCCTGACTGACGATGCATTCCTCGACGGTCGCCTCGAACCGCATCGGCGCGAATGGACCTCGAAGCGCCGTCTCGCGCGGCAGCGGATATCCCATAACGCTCCTTCTCAAGCCGGAATCGACTGTATCAGTGCTATTCACCCATCGTAAACGACCGTTATCTCGACTGCTCACCCCGAGAACCCCAACTCGGTCGCGACACCGCTTAGGCCGGAGCGACCCCCTCAACCGCTCAAGCCTTAGCAAGGCCTGATGATAGCGGTGTTGACCGGTCAAAAGCCCCCGCCTACCATTCGAAGCGAACCGAACCACTGTGACTACAAGTGCCGGACTACGCTAACCTTCGTTGACGCGAGCGGTCGTTCTGTGAAGGAGCTGAGATGGACGCGGTGGGACTCACCGAAGAGCAGCGGGACTTCGGCGTCGCCGTGCGCGACTTCTGTCGCAAGGAATGCGGCACTCGCGAGCAGCGGGATGCGTTGCCCGACAACGGCGCCGAACAGCACCATCCGGGTCTCTACCAAAAGCTCGCGGACACAGGCTATCTCGGAGTCTCGATACCCGAAGAGTACGGTGGCAGCGGCGGCGGATTGACCGAGCAGGTCATCTTGTTCGAGCAACTCTGGCGCGGCCTGGCGCCCGTTCACGGCGCGGGCAGCTCTCATACCGTCGCCGGCATCTACAAGCGGTTTGCCACCGAGGAGCAGAAGGTGTCGGCGCTGGGCGCCATCTGCTCGGGCAAAGTGATGTCGATCAGCATTTCCGAACCCGGCGCCGGCTCGGACGCGGCGGGCGTCAGCTGTAAAGCCGAGAAGGTCGACGGCGGCTGGCGGGTGCGGGGCCAAAAAACGTGGTGCTCCGACGCGCAATTCGCGACCACGATCCTGGTAGTGGTGCGCAGCTCGCGCGGTGTCAAGCCGCATGACGGCCTGACGCTGCTGGAGGTACCAACCGACACGGAAGGCCTGCAAATCCGCCCGATCTCGACGATGGGCGGCAGCGAGGTCAACGACCTGTTTTTCACCGACGTGTTCGTTCCCGAATCGGCGGTCGTGGGCACCGAGGGCAACGCGTGGAAGCAGATCATGGCCGGCCTGAACGGCGAACGAATGGTCTGCGCAGCACAGGGCCTGGGCATGGCGCAACGCGCCTTCGACGACCTGCTGGCCTACGTCGCCGAGCGCGAACAGTTCGGCGCCCCGATCGGGTCGTTCCAAGCTCTCCGGCATCGCATCGCCGACCTGGCCATCGAGATCGAATCCGCACGGGCGCTCACCTACGCGACCGTGCACCACATCGAACACCAGATCGGGGCACCCGAGGAATGGGTCCGCGCCACCTCGATGTCCAAGGTGAAAGTGACCGAGACGGCGAAAAAGGTTGCGCTAGAAGGTGTTCAAATGATGGGTGGCTACGGCTACAGCACGGAATTCGACATGGAGCGGCACCTGAGACTCAGCATCGCTCCCACGATCTACGCGGGAACCAACGAGATCCAGCGCGACATCATCTCGTCCACGTTCGGCCTGCGCCCATCCCGCTGACCTGGCCTTTCGCCTATGACCCCCGACACGTTACGGAGCGACTATGACGCTTGACACTCTCCACACCCACCAACCATAATTGCGACTGCTTAACTCATAATCCGTAGGGGGCGGATCGGCCCGAGGGCCCCCGATCTCTTGTGTTTCTCGATGAGGAGTCGATAGATGACGACGGCAAAACCCGACATCCGCGTACTGGACGCCGACACTTACGCCAACGGCGACCCAACGACGTTCGGGCTGCCGTTGGAGCAGTACGCCTATCTGCGCGATGAGGCACCCTGCTACTTGCACGAATTCAACGATCCGATGCTGATCGATCGCGCCTGGATCGTCAGCCGCCACGACGACATCTGGGCGGTCGACCGTAATTCCGAGCTCTACGCCGCCGACCGCGGCGGGGTCAACATGTGGAAGGTGACCCCGCTCGACCCGAAGGTCGGGGGCAAGCCGGCGATGCTGACGATGGATGGCGCCAAGCACCGCACCCAGCGGGGGGTGATGAGCAAGGCGTTCACGCCCGGGATGGTCAAGAAACTCGAGGACAAGTTCCGCGAGTATGCCGTCAACATCGTCGACGCGGCCCTGGAAAAGGGCACGTTCAATTTCGTCACCGACATCGGTCACGCGATGCCGATGGAGGCACTCGGCGACGTATTGGGCGTCCCCAGCGGCGACCGGGAGAAGTTCTTCGCCTGGGTCGACACGTTCGCCGCGCCATTCGATACCCGCATCACCCCCTCCTTCGAGTACGTGATGCAGGCGATCTTCGCGCTGCTTGGCTACGCGGTCGAGCTGGGCGAGGTCAAGCGCAACGAACCCGGCGACGACGTGATCACGCAGCTGGTTCAGGCGGGGGCTGATGTCATTTCCGAGGACGAGTTGATGGGCAACGTGGCGTTGCTGGCCTCCGGAGCCGCCGAAAGCAACCGCACCGCACTGAGCCACGGCATGCACGAGTTGATGCGCAACCCGCAACAGATGGCCTGGCTGCGCGAACGCGCCAACGACATCCCCGGTAGCGCGATTCAGGAAATCGTGCGCATCGCAACCCCGTTCACACATCTGGTGCGGACCGCCACCGCCGATCACGAATTACACGGTCAAGAAATCAAAGAAGGCGATATCGTGCTGATGCTGTTCGCCGCCGGCAATTTCGACGAGCGCGCGTTCGATAATCCCAACAACTTCGACCTGGCCCGCGAGAAGAACCCACATGTCAGCTTCGGCCGCGGCCCGCACCAGTGCCTGGGCAAGCATGTCGCGGGACTGGAGATGAAGATCCTGATGGAAGAACTGCTGCGGCGGACCAAGGACATCACCCCCGCCGGGGACATCAGCTACATCCGCGATGCTTATTCGAGGGGCGTATACGAACTGCCTGTCACCATCACCCCCGCCTGAGCACCGGGACCGACGCGAATGAAGGTCATCGTCGACAACGATCGCTGCGAACTGCACGGAGAGTGCACGATCGCCGCACCAGACGTATTCGAAATCGAAGACGACAAGGAATGGGTGACGGTACTCGATGCCCACCCCGGCGAGGATCGGCGCAAAGCGGTTGAGGAAGCCGCAATGATGTGTCCCGTTGCTGCGATTCGTATAGAGGACTGACGTTGACTACTGCGAAGACCCCACCGAAGAGTCAGCCCAAAAAGCCTGCCGAAGCTGCGGTGGTCGAGGTACATAACCCCGCCGACGGCTCGATCGCCGGCGTGGTTCCCAACGTGCCGGCCGACGAAGTGGCGCGGCTGGCCGGCGAGCTCCGATCGGCACAGCCGGCGTGGGAGGCATTAGGTCCGCAAGGCCGCGCGGCGTATCTGCGGCGCTGGCTGGATTGGATCGTCGACAACCAGGACCGCATTCTCGGCCTGGTTCACCGCGAGGCCGGAAAATCCTGGGGTGATGCGCAGATCGAACTGCTGGTGTGCATGGAGGTCATCAACTACTACACCAAGCATGGCGCAGAATTCCTGGCCGACGAGACTCGTCGCCCGTACGAACCCGCCTCGGCGACGAAGGGTCTCCACATCCGTTACCGCCCTTACGAACTCGTCGGCGTAATCACCCCGTGGAACTATCCGCTGGGCATGCCGATGCTCGACGTGCCACAAGCATTGATGGCCGGTGCGGCTGTACTCACCAAGCCGTCCGAGGAAACGCCGTTGGGCTGGGCCGAGGTGGTGCGGGGCTGGAGCGAGATTGGCGCTCCTCCCGTGCTCGGCTGCGTAACCGGCCGAGGCGAAACCGGCCGGGCGGTTGTGGACGCCGTCGACATGGTGCAGTTCACCGGATCCACCAAGACCGGCCGCCAAGTCGGCATCCGCTGCGCCGAGCGACTGATCCCGGTCAGCCTCGAACTCGGCGGCAAAGACGCGATGATCGTGTTGTCCGATGCCCCGCTGCCGCGGACGGTTCGCGGAGCGATTTGGGGTGGACTGTTCAACTCGGGTCAGTCCTGCGTCGCCGTCGAACGGATCACGTAGAAGCACCGCTATACGACGAATTCACCACTCGGCTGGTCGAACAGGTCAACAAGCTCCGCCAGGGCCACGATGCCGCCGGCAGCTTCTCCGCCGATATCGGCGCGCTGGCCAACGAAGCGCAGATGGAGATCGTCGAGCGGCATGTCAACGATGCGGTGGCCCGCGGGGCACGGGTGCTCACCGGTGGAAAACGAGCAGAGCGAGGCTTGTTCTACCCACCCACCGTGCTGGTCGACGTCGACCACACGATGGCTTGCATGCGCGAGGAGACATTCGGGCCCCTGCTGCCGATCATGAAGGTGTCGAGCGAAGAGGAAGCCATCGCGATGGCCAACGACACCACGTACGGCCTGGGAGCCAGCGTGTGGACGGCAAGCAAGGATCGCGCCGAACGAGTAAGCCGGCGTATCGAAGCCGGCGGAGTCAACATCAACAACGCCATGATCCACGTATTCCAATTTCCACTGCCGATGGGCGGCTGGAAGGCATCCGGCCTCGGCCACCGGATGGGCGGGGCCGACGGGATCCGGAAATACTGTCGCACCCAAGCAGTGGTCAGCGAGAAGGTCAGCCTGCCCACCGAAACACATTGGTACCCTTACTTATCGCGCAAGGCCCGGATCGTTGGCGCCGTACTTCGGCTGGTCGAGATGCACGACTGGCGTCGTCGGCTGGGCCGGCGGCCCAAGTCGTGACGGAGAGCTCTACCACAGGCCCCCTCAACGGGCTCAAGGTCATTGAACTCGCCGGTATCGGTCCCGGGCCTTATGCAGCAATGCTGTTGGCCGATATGGGCGCCGACGTCGTGCGGGTCGAGCGTCCCGGTCCTGCCGCCAGTTCGGTTCCCCCCGAACAGGATGTGTTGCGGCGCAACCGCCGATCGATCGTCGTGGACCTGCGCGAGCCCGAAGGGGTGCGCACCGTATTGGCCCTGGCCGCCCAGGCCGACGTGTTGCTCGAAGGATTCCGGCCGGGCGTCACCGAACGCCTCGGGCTGGGCCCGGCCGACTGCTGGAACGTCAACCCACGACTGGTCTACGGGCGCATGACCGGCTGGGGTCAGTCGGGCCCGTTGGCATCGGCCACCGGCCACGACATCGGGTACATCGCGATCACCGGGGCGCTCGCCTCGATCGGTCGCGCCGGTCAACCGCCGGTCCCACCGGTGAACCTGGTCGGTGACTTCGGCGGTGGTTCAACATTTCTCGTCATCGGCGTGCTCGCCGCGGTGTGGGAAGCCAGCCGCTCCGGGCGCGGTCAGATCGTCGACGCGGCGATCGTCGACGGCGCGAGCTCGCTGACCGCGCTCTTGCACGGACTGATGGCCGCCGGGCAGTGGGTCGATCAGCGGGGGCACAACTTCCTCGACACCGGCGCGCCCTGGTACGACACCTACCGCACCGCCGATGACCGGTGGATGGCCGTCGGCGCCCTGGAGTCCAAGTTCTACGCCGAATTCACTCAGCTGCTTGGGATTCCAGAAGACCTGGCCGGGCGCGACGATGCGTCGATGTGGCCACAGTTGCGGGAGGCAATCGCACAAGCATTCTCGGCGCGGACTCAGGACGAGTGGGTGACAGTGTTCGAAGGCACCGACGCCTGCGTGGCGCCCGTGTTGTCACTGACCGAAGCCGCCGGTCATCCCCACCTGGCGGCCCGGGACACTTTCATCGAGGTCGGCGGGATAACTCAGCCGGCACCCGCACCGCGGTTCAGTAGAACTGTCCCGCGGCGTCCGACACCGCCTCCCCCGATCGGGGCAGATACGGCGGATGTGTTGCGCGACTGGATGATTACCGAAGGCGTTGTCGCGCCGCAAGCCGGCGATCAATAGGAGTGGCGCAACGCGCGCGAGCGCTCGTCGCCGAAGCTGACGAGGGCTTGCGTCAGGCGGTTGTCCACGTTACGACGCTGGCGATGATGATGATCGCGATGACGACTCCCAGTGTTGTCGCGATCGCCCAACACGCGTATCCCAGTAATACGTCGCGGTCCATCATCGCCGCCCTTCTTCATATAGGCGCTGCGCTTCGTCGAAAGTGGTTGGTCCGCTGGGCAACTGGACACCATCGGGGATGTAGAGTTTGCCATCGGGCGTGATCGTGACGGAGCCTTCCCTCAACAGCGGAACGTTCTTGTCCGGGCAGGCGATATGTGTCTGCGGCCCGCACAACCCGTTCATGAAGTAGGAGCGGCGCTGGATGTCGAGTGGGACCTTTTCCGGGTGCGGACTCCAGATGAGCAGATACGGCACGTAGAAGACGAGAAACACGATCACGTTGGTGAATCCCACGATGGACATCAACCGGATGCCTGATTTCGGCCCGTTGGCGATCCGCATGGTCGTGATACCGCGTCCAGCGACCGATTCACCGCGGTCGTTGATCGACCAACGCAGATAGACCATTGACGTCAGCATCCCGGAAAAGAACATGCCCTCGACGAAGGGATATTTGTAGTAGGTGTCTGGAAAGAAAACAGGGAGACCCGATGGCGTGGCGAGGTAGGTGTAGAAGCCAACGCGCATCCACAAGAGTTCCAGAAGTGTTGCCAGCACAACGAATATCACGTAGGTGGTGATGAGTAGCCCCACCACGCCCAGGTGCGGGTATCGCCGTCGCAAGGCTCGCATGATGGCACACCCAAGCATCGATGTCGCGACGATCACGGTGCCGTAAAGACCCCCGGTGAACAGCCACGGCTCGGGCACCTGCGCGCCGGGCGATCCCGGCGTATTCCACCCGGGGATATCGTTCGTCCACGAACCCACGTTGGGCACCCACGCGTTGTAGCTGTAGGTGATGCTGAGGTAGTTGCCGAACGGATCCCAAAACCAGTACCACCCGCACCAGCAGAGAAACATCATCCCGTCGAAGGACAACCGCCGATCTCGAACGAGGGGTCTGATGACCCATCGGTAGCCGAACACCGCGAACAAGGTCCACTCGACAACGAGAAATGCGACGATCGCGACCTTCATCGATGTTGGGGGATCGACAGGCCCCGAGGGAACTTGCTCGAAGAATGGCCCAGTCAGCCATTTCACCAACACAAACACCTGCAGAATCCACATCAGGCAACCGATGACAGCCCAGAGTTTGACAGGCCGGGTGGTCCTGGGCTCGATCGGCGCATCGCTGGGCAGCGCGGTCGCTGCGCCGACGTGATCGGGGTTCATGCGCAGCTCACACCACTCCGGCTCGCGCGGCGACCGTCGTCGCGATGTCGTGGATGATCGAGTCGTAGATGCGCTCGATGAACGGCTTCACGATCGCGTCTGGAGCGTCGGCGGGAAGATCGAACCGGCCGCGGAATGTCACACGCGCGCGCTTATCGCCGAGGTCGTCGACCTCGGTCGTCGCGAGGTAGTTGCGCATCCCGAACGGTCCCTCGCCCTCCATGTTGTAGTAGAGAAACCGGGCGACCGGATCGCAGTGCAAGAGCGTTTCGGGCACACACTCGGGTACCGCGATGCCGACCGGAAGCCGGCGTGTGTCGAAGTGACAGTTGCGCGTGCATGGCAAGCGTCCCACCTCGTGCCCCGCCTCGAGCTCGACGCGGATGAGCGGGACCGGCCGGCCTTCCTCACGCATCCAGTCGAGGATCGCAGGCCAATCGGTGACGAGCTGCCAATAGTCCTCCGCGGCCACATCAACAATGTCCGAGGCGTAGGTCTGAACCCGGTTGTACGTCGGTCGTCCGATCATCGGGCGGCCCCGACCGGCACGCTTTCGGTGTTGCGAGTGCCGACATGACGATGCTGGCCGTAGTCCTTGAGCATGCGTGCGATTTGGAGCGTTCGCTCGTGACTACGCGCGGCGTCCTCTGGGTCGAGCATGATCGGCAGGAAGTCGGTCAGGCTGAACCAGTTCACGCCCTGATCCACGAACGGCTTGAGCTGCTCGGCGATCTGCGCCGGCGTTCCGTGCAGCATGCACTTCTCCGCCATCTGGCGGCTGGTGCGGCCGAGGATCTCCTGCGCTTCCGAGGCCGAGATCTTCATCGGCCTGAACTTCATCGCGTAATGCCAATCCGTCGGGAACGCCGACTCGATACCCTCCTTGGCCCAGTCGCCATTGTTGAACCGCCCCCAGATCGCCGCCTCCCAACGGACCACAGGGTTGTCCAGCGCCCGGTCGATCACGCTCTCGTCCTCGTGACACAGGATCACGGCCCAGCCTCCGAACCCGAAGTCGTCGGGATCGCGTCCCTTGTCCGCGAGTTGGGATTTGACGCCGCGGATCCATTCGCCGTGCGATTGCGGGTAAGCCTGGACGGCGGGAATCGCGACATTGACGCCGTCGGCGTAGCTGGTGGTCAGATCCATCAGCCGCGGACCACCTCCGACCGTCCACACGATCGGCTGTCGGACCGGACGCTGCATTCCGAGATAGCAGTCATCGAGGTTCCAGCGGTTGCCCTCCATCGAGAACGGCTCGTGCGCCTGCCACAGAGCACGCCAAGACCGCAGCTGGTCCTCCAGGCTCGAGAGCCCCTGCGACCGTTTCCACCCGCCGGGGCTGACTTGCCGGACCTCGCCCCCGCCGATCTGCACCATCACCTTCCCGCTGGTCAGCGTGCCGAGCGTGAGCAGCGTCTGGGCGAGCTCGACTGGACCGCGCCGGATCGCGTCCGTGCTCATGCATACCCCGGCCTCCGGGTTGTGCGCCAGCATCGCCGCCGTCAGTGCGAACGTGTCGTAGATCGAATCACCATCCGGCAAAAAGGCCGCGGCAGGCACATACTCCGGCTTCCACAACGACCGGGGCAGCCATCCCGTGATCTGGTCATAGGTCTGGACATAGTCGACCAGCCCGCTTGCGTGCAGCGCCGCGGCCTCCTGCGACAAGCTCGCTGGCGACAAATACCGCATGAAACCAACCGGAACCGCGATTTCCAATGGGCGGTGCTCGGACATGTCGACCTCTCCTCCGACTGGATTAAGCCCTTCTCGGAAGCGTAGTCGGCGCTCACTTGTTTAGCTAGTCGGCGCCGACTCCGTACACTGGGGCAATGACAGGCCCCAAGACACGGCTTCGCGCCGAGGAAAGACGCGAAGTGATCATCGACGCCGCCCGGGAGGAGTTCACCCGCACCGGCTACGCAGGCACCAAGGTCCGGGCGATCGCCGTTCGCGCCGGCGTCAACGACGCGATGCTCTACCGCCACTTCGAGAGCAAGGAGGAGCTGTTCGAGGCCGCAGTCGCCGGACCGATCAGCAACGCGGTCAGAAGCATCATCGAGCGCCCCTGGCCTGACGAGCCTCAGGGCACGGGGACTGCGGTGATGCGCGAGCGGACCGTGACCTTCTTCGAGGACCTGTTGCGGGCGATGAGCGAGATCGCGCCGTTACTCGGGGTCGTCCTGTTCGCCGACCAGGACCGCGGTCGGCACTTCTACCGCGAACACATCGAGACCGCGTTCGCCGGCATTGCCACGCTAACGCGCGCCACAATCGGCGACTGGTTACACAAGGACTTCGACGAAGAGATGTTCGCCCGCATCGTGATCGGGCTCGGCTTCATGATGGCTGTCGATGGCCACCTGGGCAGCCACGGCGCTCGCGACGCGCGCACGCAGGCCGTCGAGCTCACCACCATCCTGTTCGATGGGATCGCCGTCGGCTAGACCCATGCCCCGATGCCGACGCGGGCACGATGCACGACCGTCAGCGGGTCGTCACGGCCTTGGCTGGTTCAATGTCGATGACCTTCTGGCACTTTCGACCGTGCCGAACCAACGGCCGCCGCGCACCGCAAGCCGGCGATCAATAGGAGCGCGGCAACCCGAGGGAATGCTCGGCGACGAAGTTCAGGATCATCTCCTTCGAGACCGGCCCCATGTTGAGCATGCGCATCAGCCAAAAGTAGGGTGCGAGCTGGTACTCATAGGTCACACCGTTGCCGCCGTGCGCGGAGACCGCTGCATCGAGCGCCTCCAAACCGGCTGCGGCGCCGAGGTATTTGGCCATGTTAGCTAGTTCACCAACCTCGGCCCCGGAGTCGTAGAGTTCGCAGGCTCGGTTGGCCACCAACTGCGCGGCTTGCAGGTGGATGTGCGCGGCGGCGAGCGGATGGGCAATCGCCTGATGCGCGCCGATCGGCTGATCCCAGACCTGCCGTTGGTTGGCGTAGGCAACCGCTTTGCGCAGGGCATAGTGCCCGATCCCCGTGCAGATTGAACTCGTCAGGATTCGCTCGGTGTTGAGTCCGGTGAAAGCCACTGCCAGCCCGTTGTTTTCGAGACCGATTAGGTTTTCGACTGGAACTTGGACACTGTCGAAGAAAACCTGATGGCTTTTGTCCGGCTGGTTCATCACCGTTCGGATTGGCGTCCACGACAAGCCAGGGGTATCGGCTTCGACCATGAAGACCGACAGACGTCCACGTCCGCTGCGTTCGTCGACACCGGTGCGGGCCACGACCATCACCCACTGCGCCGACTCCATGCCGGTGATGAACACCTTCTGGCCATTGATGACGTAGTGCTCGCCCCTGCGGCTGGCCACGGTGGAGATCCGATGGGCGTTTGCCCCCGAATCGGGCTCGGTGATCGCGAACGCCAAACGCGTTTCGCCCCTGGCCACCCCAGGCAGCCATCGCGCCTTCTGCTCTTCGGTGGCACTGCGGCTCAAAATGGTTCCGGTGACTCCCGCCGAAAACAGCATCGCCTGCAACGGACAGCCGGCGAGCGCGGTCTCCTGGACAACGATCGCCAGCTCGCGCCGCCCCAGTCCCCCGCCACCGTATTTCTCGGGCAGATGCACGCCGAGGTATCCCTTGTCGCCCAACGCCTCCCACAGTTCCGCGCAATTAGCACCGTCATCGACCTGCTGCTGGTAGTAGGCGGGTCCATACGAGCCGGCGATTCCACCGACCGCATCCCGGATCGCCTGCTCTTCCTGCCCGGTGGTGCACATGGTGTCCGTGTCAGCGGCCATTGACCTTCGATCCTCTTCGCCGGCGGCGACGTTTACGCGAACAGCTCGGCGGCCTCCGAGGAGGCTGTCACTTCGTGATAGTCGCTCGCGTCGAATTCGTTGATCCGGTTCCAGTATTCGATGTACTTCCACGGGCCGGTGACAACGATGCGTCCGGCATCATTGCGGTAGTAGGTCGTCATCCCCTTGTGCGACCAGATGCAGTGTGACAATGCCTCGTCGAGCTCTTCGTTGTAGCGTTCGAACACGTCGCGGTCCACCTCGACGGTGGCGGCCTCGTTGACAAGCAGATGACGAATCGCCTGCATGATGTAGCGGACCTGAAACTCGGTTGCGTGTATCGCACTTCCGCCGTGACCGGCATTTGTGTTCGGGCCGTTGACGATGAAGAAGTTCGGGAAATCCGGAACCGTCACCCCGAGGTAGGCCCGGGCATCGTTGGCGCCCCATTGGTCACGCAATGTCTCGCCGGAGTTCCCGATGATGTCCATGGGCCAGAGGAACTGCAGCACCTTGAATCCGGTCGCCAAGACGATAACGTCGGACGGCACTTCAACTCCAGAGTGCGTCACCACGTTTTCACCGTTGAGGCGCTCGACCGCTTCGGTGACCAGCGTGACGTCGTCGCGGCACATCGTCTTGTACCAGTGGTTGTCGATCAACGGACGCTTGCCGTAGGGCGGGTAGTCCGGCAGGCAGGCGTCGATTAGATCGGTCCGATCGCCGAGCTGCTCGGTGATGTACTTGGTGAGAAATATCCGGTGACGATCGTTGGCCTCGTTGACTGCTCGCTCCGGGTGGGGCCAGTCCGGATCGATCCGCAGCGCCGAGTGCAGCCGGTCACTGAAGTTCCAGAACGACCGGAGCCGATACCACTGGATGTAGAAGGGCACCTCGCTCATCAGGAAGCGGACGGACTCGTTGACCGAGCGATGGTAGTTGGGATGTGGGATGGCCCACTGCTTTGATCGTTGAAAGACGGTCACATGACGCGTCGTGTCGACGATCGATGGCACCACTTGCATTGCACTAGCACCATTCCCGATCACGGCGACACGCTTGTCGGTCAGGTCGACCGAGGTGTCCCACGCCGCGGTGTGCATCACCGGCCCGGGGAACTCGTCCAGCCCCGGGATGGGTGGAATCGAGGGCCGGTTCACCATGCCTACGGCAGTGACCAACACATTGGCCGCGAGCGTCTCCGTGTCGCCGTCAGGGTTCTTGATTTCGATCTGCCATGTGGCATCGGCGGTTTCGAAGTGTGCACGCACCACCTCCGTGCTGAATCGGATGTGCCGCTTGACATCGGCCTCAGCCGCAACGCGCTGGATGTAGGCCTGTACCTCGTCGCGCTTGGCGAAGTAAGTGGTGATATCCGGGTTTGGTGCGAACGAGAATGCGTAGAGATGGCCCGGCGTGTCCACACCACAACCGGGGTAGACGTTCTCCAGCCAAGTGCCGCCCAGGTCGTCGTCTTTCTCCAGGATGACGAAGTCGACGCCAGCGGCTGCCAGCTTTATGGCCATGCAGATCCCGGACAAGCCCGCTCCGATGATCGCGACCCGAAAGCCGCTGGGGATTGCTTCGGCCGGGATCGCGACGTCCCGTGAGATGAAATCCATTTCCTCCGAAAGCAGTTCGCCGTACTCGAGGGGCACTTCTTCCACCATGGCGCAGCCGAGCATGCGCGTCACTTCGTCCGGAGAAGGCGTGGCGGGTTCCAGGCGACCTTCGTAGTAGGCGATCACCGCCTCGAGCGCCGACGCCCGCACCTGTGCCTGAATCTCCGGGGAGAATCCACCGGAGTCGTTGTCGTCCAACGGCTTTCTCCGTAAAGGGCGGAACGGCGGACTGGTCCACTTTCCGTCACCGGTGAGGTGCTGTAAGACAAGCAGCAGCGTGGGAAGATTGGCGTCTTCAAGCGCTACCCGAAGCCTCTCAACCCATTCGGGAATTCGCTCCCAGGGCGCCGATACGGCAGTGGTCATGAAGGTTCCTCCGCCTCCGACTCCTGCGTCACGACACCCGGTCAGCGCCCGACGGCGAAACCTCGCGTAGCAGGGTCGTCTCTTTTTCAACTATGCCGTCTCAATATAAGGCAAATCTCGCCGCCGGCGCAACATTTTCGGTCGAATCATTGTGCGAAAGCCCGTTCGCCGGCGACGACGTCATCGCCGGTCAAATAGTACTCTGAACTGCAGGCTTAGATCGTGGCGCTACGAGTAGAAACTCAGTTTCGAGAGAACGACCGTGCGCGCTGCGGTCGGCTAGCGGCTGGTGCTGCGCCGGCGTCGCGGCGCGGCGGACTTGCGACTGCCATCGTCCGCCGGCACGTATCCCAACCGCAGCAGCCCTATCGCGTGCTCTGCGATCTCGTCGGCGGTGATCTTGTCCTTAGGGCGATACCACCGCGACACCCACAGGATCATCCCGAGGATCAATCGCGTGGTGACGACCAGATCTCCTTTTTCGATGTTGCCGGCCTCCATATTGGCGGCCACCACCGAAGCCCACAGCTTCTCGAATTGCCGGCTCCATTTGTGCCAGCGCTGGACGACATCGTTGGGCAAGTCACCGCCGTCGAAGAAAACAGGCATATAGCTGCGCATTTGCACCGCCGCTTCGGACTGCAGCCGAACCATCTCCCTAAGCCGCTCCGCTGGATCGGCAATGTCGCGGATCGCGGTTTCGACTCGCTCGGTGATCTCGCGGGTACTGCGTTCGAAGAGGATGCCGAGCAGATCCTGCTTGGTCGGGACCGTTCGGTAAAGCGTCGCGCGGGATACCGACAATTTCTCGGCGGTGTCAACGATGGAAACCGCCTCGTACCCGCCCGAATGGAAGAGCTCTGCCACGGCGTCGGCGACCGCGTCCCGGTCGATGGTCAGGCGCGGCCGCCCCCGCGGGCGGCCGTTGGTCCTACCGTTCACGTTTTTCGGCACTGAGCTCCCTTACAACAGTTGTGCCTAGTTTAGAGGCTACATGTCGCACAATGTGGAAAGTCGTGCTCGCGGCGACATCAGGCGAAGACGAACATGCCTGTCAGCAGCCCTAACAGCGCCAGGCAATAACCCTCGAAGAGGCCGCGCAGCGGGCGCGGGGCCATCTTGAGCTCCATGAAATACAAGCCGACCAGACGGACCTTGAAGATCGCGACAACGAAGATTGCCAGGCTCGCCGGCAGATGATGTCCCTCGCCGAATCCGTGGTCAGTGCCCAATGCCCATGACACGACTGTCAGGGCGCACAACACAAACCAAACAACCGAGGCATTGGTCCGTACCACCGAATTCACGTTTCACCTCACCAGGAAGATCAAAGGGAAAATGACGATCCAAAGCAGATCGACCATGTGCCAGAAACACGCACCGCCCTCGAAGAAGGCCAGATGTGTTTTGGTCGGCTCCGGTTTCCGGGCCAAGGTCGACAGGACCGTCAGCACGATCAGCCCAATGATCACGTGCGCCAGATGCAGTCCGGTCAGCACGAAGTAGTACATGAAAAATTCGTTGGTGCTCGGGGTGATTCCGGCCGCTACCTTTTCGTGGTACTCAAAAGCCTTGATCCCGACGAAGCACGAGCCCACCACCGCGCCGGCCAGGGTCAACGGCCGCGCGAAGCGACGCTGTTCGGGACGACGCAAAGCACGAGTGGCGAACACCACGAGAATCGAACTCGTCAGCAGCACCAGGGTGTTCGTCGCACCCAGCGTTCGGTTAAGCGCCCCCTGGGACTCGGCGAACAACCCCGGCTTGCCGGCCCGCTGGTGCAGATACACCGCGAACAAGACGGTGAACACCATCATGTCGCCGAAGAGCAGCACCCAGATGCCGGGCTCACCCGGAGCGTGACGTTCGGGCGTCTTCGACCGGTTACCGTCGGCGGACCGCGCCACCCCGATCACATCGGTCACGCACAAGTCCTTTGCCGTCGGCGCAACAAGCTCATCTTTGATGATAATGCGTCTCAATAGTAGGCAGCGAGCAGGCCGTTCGTCAACGAACTCTACTGCCATGAACGATCGCTCACACCAGAATTGATTTTGTCGCACCCGATCTCGTAGCGTGGCGATGAGTGTTCGTTCTGGCGTCGCCGCGCCGCAAACATTGATCGGTGCTCCCCACTATCCCGCCGCGAACGCGGCCGAGAAAGGAACGGACTGACGTGGATCGCGTACTGCTTGAGGTCGACAGCGGTGTCGCCTTGATTACCGTCAACGACCCCGATCGGCGCAACGCGGTGACCGACGAGATCTCCGCCGGCTTGCGCCGCGCGGTCAACACCGCGCAAAACGATCCGAGCGTGCACGCCGTGGTCGTCACCGGTGCGGGCAAGGCGTTCTGCGCCGGTGCGGATCTATCCGCCCTCGGCTCCGCTGCCGAGGACGGATTACGCCGTCTCTATGACGGCTTCCTTGCGGTGGCCGACTGCACGCTGCCAACGGTGGCGGCGGTCAACGGGCCGGCTGTTGGCGCCGGGCTCAACCTGGCGCTGGCCTGCGACGTGCGGATCGCGGGGCCGGGTGCGCTGTTTGACCCTCGATTCCAAAAGCTCGGCATTCACCCTGGCGGCGGCATGACGTGGATGTTGCAGCGCGCCGTCGGACCCCAGGTAGCCCGGGCCGCGCTGCTGTTCGGGCTACGTTTTGACGCCGACGCCTCGGTGAGCCACGGTCTGGCGCTCAAAGTCGCCGACGATCCCGTGGCCGCGGCCCGAGAGCTGGCCGCCGGCCCGGCATCGGCCCCGCGGGACGTCGTGATCGCAACGAAGTCCACCATGCGAGCGACCTACAGTCCGGGCAGCCTCGATAACAAGCTGCACGCGGCCGCCGTCGACGCCGAGCTGGGCCCCCAGGCCACCTCGATCCAGGCCCCGGAGTTCGCGGAACGCCTCGCCGCGACGCGCCGCAAGTAGTCGTTCGCTACGTTCCGACAGCCGCGCCACTACCGACGCGCAGCTCGGCGCAGAGTTGGATCATGGCCGCCAGAACCTCCGGCTGTTCTTCGGGCTCCATGATCGACGGCGCCAGGTCGCTGGGCGCGATGTAGTCCGCGCCGGCATCTACCCACGGCCGCAACTGCGTGGCGACTTCTTCCGGTGTTCCCATCAGCCAGGACTTCTCGATCATTTCCGGTGTCACCCGGGCTACCACATCGTCGACCTCGGCCCGGCTCATCTGATGCGGCAGCATCCGCAGTGCGTAGTGCCAATCCTCGGGGAAGATCAGATCGATTCCTTCGGCTTTCCACGCGCCGTGGTGAAGCCGCCCGAATGCTGCCGTCATCCACTTGGTGATCGGGTTGTTCACCAGGCGTTCGCGCTGATCCTCGTTCTGGTAAAGCAGAACAAACGGCCAGAAGCCACAGGTGAACGCCTGCGGATCACGGTCCTTGCGCTCGAGCTGCGCACGGATTTCATCCACTTGCGAGGCCCATTGGTCGGGGCTGGCGAAGGCGCTCGGGACCATGCTGATGAACCCGTCGGCGTGGGATGTCGCAATATCAATCAACTGCGGGCCACCGCCAAGCGCCCAGAGTTTGGGAACTTTGGGGAAATGGCTGCCGATCCAGGCACCGTCATAGGTCCAGTGTTTGCCCTCATGGTCGATGAGTCCATCGGACGCCAGCATCTTTCGCACGATCACAAAGATGTCTTCCATGCGGGCCAAGCCCTGAGATCGCTTCCACCCGAACGGCTTACACTGCTTGAGCTCGCCGGCCGCAAACTGCAGCGCCACGGTGGCGGGGGTAGCCGCGGCCAACGTCAACATCTGCTGGAGCAGTTCGGCCGGACCGTTGCGGACCGCGTCCAGCGTGGTGGTGATGTTCAACCGAGTGGTGGCGTTCGCGGCCAGCACCGCCACCATGGCGGCGTTGTAGTACGAATCGCAGTCGGCGGTGAGCCGGGCCATCGGCGTGACGTCGGGTCGCCACAACGCCTGCGGGAGAAAGCTCACCAGCTGATCCCAGGTCTGGAACCAATCGACGACGCCGGTGGCTTCCAGTTGGCTGGCGAACTCGGCGCCGGCCTGTGGCGGCAAATACCGGCTCGGCCAGTAGTTCACGCCTAATTCAACACTTCTGGACATGCATGGTTCCTTTCGTATCGGTCCTCAACTGCCCAGTTCCGCCCGATCGCAATCGCCGCCAGTGACCGCGTCCAACGAGTCGAGATCCGCTGCCGCCTGGCAGGTTCGGCGCACGCTCTCCATCGCGACATCCCTCGGCTGCATCTCGGGCTGCAACCGGTAGCGCCCAATGGTGACCAACCACATGAACATGGCATGGAACATCTGTTGCCGGTACGCCAGGAATTCGGCCTCGGCGTTGGGAACTCGACAGCCGGCCGCAGCCAGCCGATCGGAATAACGAGCCAGCAAATCTCGCTCCCACGCTCGACGGTTCTCGACGGTCAGATGCGTGGCCAATGCGTAAGCAACATCGCGGGCCGCTCCCCCACGCACCACACATTGCCAGTCATAAAGGCCCATTTGGTTATCGCCTGTCACATACCAGTTTCCGGGATGCACGTCGCCGTGCAGCAACGTCTGCGGGCCCGCGACGTTGATTTGCAGCGATCGCATCAGTGCCTCGGGCACTTCTTTGCGTCGGCGAAAGAGCGTCGCGGGTATCACCTCTCGCGCGCGCGTAAAGCCCACCAGGATCCGGTTGGGAGCATTGATGGTGACGTTCAACCGCGCCATCCACTCATACGAGTCGAGCAGCCAGCGGCCGAAGCGCCCCTGCAGCGCAGTGCACCAGAATCGGGCGTGCAACGCAGCCAGCGTGTCGATCATCTGCCCGGCCTGTTCGCGGTCCAGCTGGCGCGTCAGGATACTGCCGAATTGCGCTCCCCTGGTGTGTGATACGTCGTCGATGATCAGCAGTAGACGATTGGTCGCGGGGTCGTAGCCCGAGTGTCGAGTGGCCGGCGCCTCGATCGGCAATTCGGCGCGCAGCTGCGCGTAGAACGCCGCCTCGATCTTGCCCAGCCCAACCGCGGCCGACACCAGCCGCGTCATGTATCCAGGCGCGGACTTGGTGAAAAGCCATCCGTTCAGGCCGGCCTGACGACCCACGTCGTCGAACTCCACCCGCAACATTCGACGCGACGAGGTTCCGTCGTTGCGCGGACCGAGGCTGTGGCCCAGAACTTTCGCACCCGGTGTTCCCCGGCACAGGGCCAGTGTCAGCCATTCGTCGGTGAGGTGCTCCGGTGTCGGCGGAACCTCCCGCAACGACACGGGACGCGGATTCGTGATGTGCTCGTTGGCGACGTGGTGAGCGACCCGGGTCGCGAATGCTGCACGTGTCAGCCGAGCGCAAACAGACACGGTGTTGCCGCGTCACGCATTGACACGCGCGAATGCCTGCACCATCGACCGGAACGCGTCGTCACTTGACTCCCGATCGATCGGCGGCACGTACGGCGTGTGCAAGACGATGTGCGGCAGCACGCCGTCATAGGCCGCGAGCTGGCCGGCCACCTCATCGGGCGTACCGGCGACCGAAAATGCTTGCACCAAAGCGTCTGACGCGGCGGTCGCCAGCGCCGCGGGCCCGTCCTCGAGGAGCCTGCGCAGCACGTAATCGCGTTCCTCTTGCAGTCCCATGAAATCGATGACGACAGAACTCACCGGATAGGCGACGTAGTTGCCGACGTTGATACGGGCCCGCCGCAGCGCCTCGTCACGATCGTGCGACACACTGCAGATCACCAGCGCGGTGACGTCGACATCGGATGGATCGCGGCCTGCCTTCGCCGCGCCTGCAGCGACATTGGGCAGCACGTGCTGTTGGACAAACGAGGGCGTGGGCAGGAAACCGAACACACCATCTGCTATTTCACCGGCCAACCGAAGCATGCCCGGCCGCAATCCCGCCAGATAGATCGGTATCTGTGGCCGCACCAGATTGCGCGTGCCCCAGGGGTTGAGCGGCGGGCTGGATGCCCGGTAGATCTCGCCCTGAAAGTCGAACGGCTCGTCCGTCTCGAAGTGCCGCCAAAGTTGGCGCACCACATGGACGTATTCTCGGATGCGCTTGAGCGGATGGTCGATCTCCGTACCGCTGAAGCATTCCATCCAGCCGGCGCCTCCGGTGCCCAGACCCAGCAGGGCCCGTCCGTTGGACAGTTCGTCGACATCCGCTGCGGCATTGGCCATCTCGTAGGGAGTGCGCGGTGCGGCGGTCGCGATTCCGGTGCCCAGCTGAATCCGCGACGTCGCGCGCGCGTTAAGCGCATGAGTAATAAACGGGTTTCGGTAGAACTCGTAGTCCCAGACTGAATCGAAGCCCGCGTCCTCGGCGAGTGCGGCGAATTCGGGGTAGCGGTCGTAAGGCTGATTCAGCATCGGCAGCGATACCCCGACCCGACTGTGGGGGAATAGCGTCATGACTGCGCTCCTCGGATTGACTTCATTGTGCAATCGTGCGAGAACGATCGTTCACACGCCTACCATATTCGGTTCGCGCGAAAAAGCCATACCCTGCACCCCCCGGCCGGTGCGAACGATTGCGACGGCGGATTGTGGACTTTGGGGGCGCATACGGAGTACCTCGGCGACGGGTCTCCGCCTCGGCCCGACTGTCGGGGACCGCACCAGAAGGCGCCGGCCGAGGATGCGGCGACGTGACGGTCAACCTCGCGGGCGCGCACACGGAAATTGAAACGCCGTTAAATGGCAGCCCGCTGCCGGTTGTCGCGACGCCGGGGATGACAACACCCGACGTTCGTCGATTACGGTGTCAACGACATGGTCGCCGGCAGGCTAGTCGATCAAGCATGCGGCGTTTCTGCTGGTTAGCCGCGAGAGCCTGTGATCACCCGCGGCTCAGACGTGCGTTAGTTCGATCCGTAGTACGGCGGCGGGTATTGCCCCCTGGCAAGCCACGCGAGGGCCGCAATGCCGTATTCCAGCTCGTCACTCGCGTCGTAGTCGGGGTACTGATCCATCTGTGATCACCTTTTCCGTACTGCTTTGGCTTCGCCTCAACCTAACAAGCTCGAGTCTAGGCCGTCGAGCGTGCCGAGCGAAAGATCGTTCGCGTATTTGACGTCATCATGTTCGACACCGACCCCAGCGCCTGATGATCTCCACCAACGATCGTCCGCCGGCCTGGCAACATAACCTTCGATCCACGCGCCGCCTCACGTTCGCTGGCAGAGCAAAGTGACAGCGCCGGATTATCGGACGCGTTTGACCGCTCCGGATCTTGCCGCGCAGCAGCGAATAGTGGTTGACTGTTTAGCAATTGCCAATTGAATTACCGCAATTGGTGTGGCGGTAGACGAATGAGGTTGATGTGAAAGCTTTGTCGATGCGGGTTGCCAGCGCTGTCATCCTCGCCGTCGCACTGTGGGGCATCACAGCGACAACCGGTTCCACCGCTACCGTCAAGGCAGCACCGAACTTCGAATCCCTCATGGTGCCGTCGGCGGCAATGGGTCGTGACATCCCAGTGGCCTTTCTGGGCGGTGGACCGCACGCGGTGTATCTCTTGGACGCGTTCAACGCCGCGCCGGGTGTGAGCAACTGGGTGACGGCCGGCAACGCGATGAATATGCTTGCGGGCAAGGGAATCTCAGTCGTTGCACCTGCCGACGGCGCCTACAGCATGTACACCGATTGGGATCAGGATCGCGGCAAGCAGTGGGATACCTTCTTGTCGAGCGAACTCCCAGATTGGTTGGCCGCCAACAAAGGGCTGGCGCCGGGCGGGCACGGAGTCGTCGGTGCCGCGCAAGGCGGTTACGCTGCGGTAGCGCTCGCCACCTTCCACCCTGACCGATTTCGCTACGCCGGATCGTTGTCCGGGGTGCTCGCTCCCGAACGAACGGGAGTCAACGGCGCTATCACCAACGTTCTCAAAAACGATGGCGGCGTCGACCCGGTGAACATGGGGGGAGCTCCCCAGTTCGGCCGCTGGCAATGGCATTCTCCAAATGTGCACATCGTGCGATTGGTTGACCAGAACACCCGACTGTGGGTGTACAGCCCGGCGGCCGGAAGCCCCAGCGACGGGGGCGCGGTGGGCGCCTACCCGGATATCTGGCAGAGCACCTGCCGCGATTTCTACGCCAGCTACCGCAGTGCCGGCGGCCACAATGGCCACTTCGATTTGGGCGCCGGGGGCGGTAACGACTGGGGCAGTTGGAGCCAGCAGCTGGGCGCGTTGTCGGGCGGCCTGGCGTCGAACATCAGGTAACTACCAGGTAGACCCCCGCACGACGCGACTACCTGATGCGTTGGCGGGTCAGCACGCTGATGCGTTAGTGGGTCAGCACGACACCTTGATCGTGAACGGCGTCTTCGTCGGCTCGGGCGACTTCGAGCCGTAACCCACCGCGACACCGGCAATCTGGTACGTGCTGTCGTTCAGGACGACGGTGGCGTCATTGCCAGCCAGACCCTGGTTGTAATCGCCGGAAAAGCCGTCGAGATTACGGATCCGGACAAATTCAACGGTGAGCTTGCCCGCGTTGGACACCATCACCGTTAGGCCTGACGCATCGTTGCCCGCCGAGATCGTGCTCAAGTGCCGCTCCGGCGGTGCGCACCGTACGGACTGCATCACGGGGCGCGTATTGCCGTCGATGGCGACCTGAGCCGAGCCCGGGGGCAACGTCCCCGCCGCCCGCTCAGCGAGCGCTTCAGACGAGCAGGCGGCGCTGCTGCTAATCACCAACGCGGCTGCAGCGACCAACCCAACCCTGTTCGACACGGCAATCCCCCTCTTCGCGGATCGTGCTCGAAGTCTATCGCCACTCGGCGGGCGCTCACAAGCATTTTAGGACGCCAAGGTTCAGAATTTCTAGACCTTTTTAATCGTGCATCAAATATAGCAGCACTGTACGTCTGGACCATCGCCTACAGAATTGACGAACCGGTCAGTAGGTCGGTGGCGGAACGCGTTTCGAGGTTGGAGCACCAGGCGGCCAAACTCGTAGATTTGCAGGATCAACTGTAAAATGATCACAAGCTATGACCGTCAGCGCGCCCGCTCGACACACCGCGGCACTCCCAACCGTCGCGATGTTTAGTGCCGCTATAGTTGCGCTGGGTATCACCGCACCGCCGGCCAGCGCGGACTACAACCGTCTCAATAACGGTGTCGCCCAGAGCGTCTACGGCGTCAAGCGCCAGGCCGGATGCACGACCGACCTGAAAATGAACCCGGCACTGAACCAGGCGGCGCAATGGCATGCCGATGACGTGCTCAACAAGCGGAGCCTCGACGGCGACATCGGCTCCAACGGAGCCGGGGCGCAAGACCGCGCCCAAGCTGCGGGTTACAGGGGCACCGTGGCGGAGACGGTGGCCATTCTGCCGCAACTGTCGCCCAACGGCCTGGTGATTCTAAATAATTGGTATAACCGCCCCGACTACTACGCAATTATGGCTAACTGCGCCAACACTCAGATCGGAGTGTGGACGTCGACGAACGGCTTGGACCGCACCGTGACGGTCGCGGTGTACGGGCAGCCCGGTTAAATTCAGCTGCGACAAGCGATTCCGGGTAATCCAGCAGCGATATCGGTAATTTAACTTTGATTCAGCTGGTCACAAATGTTTGCAGCTACGCTACGCTGAGCACATGATTCGCGCATTCGGCGTCTTTTCGACCGTTTTGGCGCTTTGCCCGCTCGGGGTCTACTACGCCGCCGGTTCGGCCGCAACTCCCCCGGGCGGAAGCGGGCAATGCTCGTTCGTGCTCGACGGGCCCAAAGTGGTCAGCAACTCGGGCGTGAATCAGGTGATGGCATCGGTGCACGCCGGCGAGTGCACACTGCACGCGCACACCGAAGCCACCGTGTGCCTATCCATTGCCGGCGACGAATCGGCCGGGCAATGCGGGAACGGATACGACATCACGGCTGCGGTGGTCTACTACCCCTACCGGCCGGGGGCGACGTACATCGTCAAGGGGATGGGATGCGCGGACATCCTGGAGGGTAGTAACAGCCCGGCCACGCCCTCGACGGTGTGCCAGGACATCGCGCCGTCGCGCGTCACGCTGTAGCCCTACACCGGATCGAATCCGGCAATCAACCAACGTCCGTCGACCTTGTCCAACGTCACTCGCACACACGACATGGAGTCGGAGGGCTGGCCCTTGTCAACGACCGCCGTCTGATTGACGAAAAGCAGATTCACCGCGTGGCTGGGAGTTGCCGACACCGAAGCAGCGGCCGGCACGGTGGCCGTGGTGGAGATGTGCTCCTTTTTGGCGCCAGGGATCACCACATCGTTGATCAACTGCGAGTAGGAATCCTTGAACGCGCCGGTCATGCGACCTTTGGCGGCTTCCAAGTCCTTTTCCACGGTGTCGGACTTATACGACAGCAACGCGATCGTGGAATCCTTTGCGGCCGCCAACGATTCGATGCGCGCGAGCTGTGTCTCGCGAGCCGAGGAATCCTGCCATTTCAAAAAGCCCGCAGCCCCGGCCAATACCAATGCCAGAGCGGGTAGCAACCCGTACACCACCACCTGCGGCCAGCTGATGCGGCGTTTGACTTTCGTCGATCCTTCGGCCGCATCTTCGGCGTCAGCATCGTCGGATAGGGCGGCCTCGGCCTCGTCACTGTCCAATGCATCCAACAGATCCGGGTCGTCCGAAGGCGTTTCCGCTGCGGCGTCGTCAAGTGGTTCCTCGAGCGGCTGGGCGGATTCGTCGTCGGCGGTCTCGGACTTGGTGTTACTTTGGCCACCGGCGCGAGGTTGCGGACGATGGCTTGTCCGCCGGCCCATGACGCTACGCGCGCGTGCCCACGGCCGCCGGCTTTTCGCCTCGGCCGGTTCGCCGATATCCGGGCTCTGTTCGCCATCTTCCCCGTCGGTGTCGATCGCGTCTGTCTCCCTGGAATCCTCTGCACGCAATAAGTTTTCGGTGTCGTCCCGATCGCTGTCGGCTGGATCAGTCGTCTTCGCCTTCGCTGAGGCCTGCTTACGTTGAGCGTCGGTTCGAACCCCCACAGCGGCTGATCCCCCTTCTGGTTTTACTTTTCCACCGTGATTCGCATTCGCCACTGCCGCGGCGCCTGATCCTCCACACCGAGGTTGGTGGTCTTGATGGACACGGCGACGAGCACCTGCGCCTTGTCACCCGACTCGGATTCCACGCCCGCTTCGGTGATCGTTCCCACCGACTTGGACTGTGCCTTCTTGAGGACGTCGATGAAAGGTTGCTTGCGCTTGGAGAATTGGTCGTAGAACTGACCAGTCGCCGAGTCAAGAACGCGTTGAACGTCTCCCTCGGCATGCTGCCAATCGATCGTCGTCAAATTGAGCGCGCACTGCCGCCCGATCTGCAGAAACATCTGCCGTTCCGCTTCGGCCTGATGCGACTGATACGAGCGGAAACCCAGCCACCCGACGGTGGCCGCCAAGGCAACGATGATGACCGCCCCGACGATCGCGGCCAGCCGCAGCTGCGACACGCGTCGCTTGGCCGGCGCTGCATCCTCGTCGTCGGCGCCTTCTTCGCTGGCGTCGTCTTCACTGGCACCTTCTTCGCCGGCGTCGTCTTCACTGGCACCTTCTTCGCCGGCGTCGTCTTCGTCAGCGGCGTCGTCGGTGGCGTCGTCTGCGACCGCGGCATCGTAATCCTCGGCCTCGTCGACGTCGCCGTCTGAAGTTGCGTTTTCCGCTGTCTTTTTCAGTTCCCCGTCGGGGGTGTCAGCATTTGCTGCCATGTTCGCTCCTTGCCGGCACCCCAGCCAGCGTGGGCTGCTTGTACCTTTGCCCGTCCGGACCAACATACTCCCCGGTCGCCGGATCAAATTCGGCTGCCGCGATCGGCGGCGCCTGCCCCAGCGAAGCCGCTGGCGCTTGCCCCGTCGGAGCCGGCGGCCCCCCGGGGAATCCCGAAGGAATAGGCTCCGCCGGATCGAATTGTGGAACACCCTGTCCGGTCAGCGTCGCGTTCGGATCGCCCTTCCAGTTATAGCCATCGTTGAGCGGAATGTAGGGCTCATCGCTTTCGCACAACTTAACCGTCGCAGACCGCTTGCCCGGACGCGTCTCACACGGGTAGTTCCGCGCACCCCGGATGGCATTGAAGTGCGAATCCTGCGGTATTCGGCAATACACCAGCCCCGGCGGACGCGGCGGAGTGTCCTCGAACACCGCCGAACGCTGCTGCTGAACCGGGAAGAATCCGGTCGTACACGGAGGCGGCCAGTTCAGGTTCAGGTTGAAGCTCAACCCGAGACCCCGATACGGACCCTTGAGATCCTTATCCGGCAAATGGATCGCCTGCGCATCAGCAACAATCTGCGGCACCTGCACCAGCAGCGCCTCCAGATTGTCGCGATACGTCAACCCAACCTCACCGACCTTGTCCAGGTTGGACACCGCACGCGGAAGCGTCGGTTCGACTCGATCGATCACTTGGCGCAGCGTGTCGAACGTCGGGCCGATCTTGTTCAGCCATCCGCCGAAGTTGCCGCCATTTTGCTCGGCCGTCTGAACGTCTTTGGTGATGTGGGCCAGGTGCGCGGCCCAAGCTTGAATCGAATCCGCGGAGTCGATCTGGCTGTCCAGCAGCGGCATCGGTTCGTCGATCAAGGTCAGGATCGCGTCCAGGTTCTTGCGGGCATCGATGGCCAATGTGGCTCCGCCACCGATGAATCGGGACAGTTCCGGCCCGAGCCCTCCCACCGCGGTGTAGGACTCGTCGACCACCGTCTTGAGGTTGCTGCGCGGGATCGCGTCCAAACCGCGAGTAGCCGCCAACAGCAGCGAATTGATGTTCGGCGGAATCGTGGTGCGATCCTGCGGAATGACGTCACCGTTCTTGAGCGTCGGGCCCTTGCCGCTGCGCGGCACTAGATCCACGTACTGCTCACCGATCGCCGAAGCGCTATGGACACTCGCAGTGAGGTCGGCCGGGATTTTGATATCCGACTGCAATGACAGCACCGCCTCGACGCCTGAGTCGGAAAGCTGCACCTTCGATACCTTGCCGACCTCGACACCCCGGTACGTCACGTTCCCGGCCCGATACAACTCCCCGGCGCGCTCCAGTTGCAGCTTCACCGTGTACCGGCCAATCCCCAAATACACAGCGGGCAAATGCGCATAGTACAGACCGACCAGCCCGGCCGAGACGATGGAGATCACCGAGAAAATCGCCAGGGTGATCATGGTTCGCCGACTCAGTCGCATATTACGGCCCCTGGTTGAACTGGTAAGGCGCTACGAGCGGGTTGCGCGCGGTGTAGGGGCTGGGCGCCACTCCGAGGGTGCGGCCCCACTGCATCTCGAGTTCGGTCAGATTGCCTTCCCAGCGAGTACCCGTGAAGAACGAGGAATCGAGGCGGCTCAGCGTCAAGTCGAAAATACCGGTCAGGTTCCCGTAGTCGCCCCGGATCCATTTGGCCACGGGCGGTTTCGAGAACAAGGGCACCGTGAGGTAATCCAGACTGCGGGTTAGCGCGATGCCGGAGTTGGCCAGCGATTTCAAGACCGGGCCGAGATCGCTGAGTTCCTTGATCAGGTTGTCCTTGGATTGTTCGAGGACATCCGAGCCAGGATTGCTGGCTTTACCGAATTGGTCGAGGGCTTCGCCAAGTTTGTCTCGCTCGTTATTCAGGACCGCCAGTGCATCCGGAATGGACTTCAAGGCCTTATCGAGAACCGGCTTGTGTTCGGCGAATTGGCCGACCAGGTTGTTGAAACTATCCAACGCGTGGATGATGTTTTGTTTTTGATCGTCGAGGTAGGCGGTGAACTTATCCAGCTGTCCGATCAGACTCCTCAGATCTTGTTCGCGACCGGTGAACGCAGTGCTCAGCGCCCGGGTGATGTCTTGAAGCTGGCCCAGGCCGCCACCGTTGAGCACGAGCGACAGGGCGCCCAGCGACTGCTCAGTGGTCGGGTAGCCGCTGGACGCAGACAACGGAATCACCGATCCGTCATGCAATCGGCCCTCCGGCGCGACACCAGGGGGCGCGGCGAGTTCGATGTGCAACGTGCCCAGCAGGCTGGTCTGACCGATGGTGGCCGTCGCATTCGCCGGGAGTTTGGCGTCGGGCTCGATCGCCATGGTGACCAACGCGTGCCAGCCCTGACGTTCCACCTTCTCCACGTTGCCGATTACCACATTGTTGAGTTCGACACGGGAATTCTCTTTGAGATTCTGCACATCCGGCATCTGCGCCTGGATGGTGTAGGACCCCGCCGCTTGCCCAGCCCGGCCTGGCAGCGGAAGCGAGTTGGCGCCCCGGAAGCCTTGCAGCGCACTGCAACCCGACGCCGCGGCGACGGCCACCGCGATGAGGAGCACCACACCGCAGCGGCGCCAGGTACCGGAGCTCACTGCCCACCTCCTACGTCACCCATGTTTTCCACGACGCTCGGCAACATCATTGAACGCAGGCCGCTGGCGGGATCCATCGGAAGCGGGGGTGGCTGTTTGGCGGGTAAGTAAGGCGCGTTCGTGTTGATCATCCCGTTTCCGAAGAAGTTGAAGATCTCGTTCGCGGGCGGAAGTGGCCCTTCGGGATCCGGTACATGACGGAACGCCTCGGTGGGCGGCGGCCCCGATGGCGGAATGTAGTCCGGCCGCAGGTAGTCCTCGCTGTAGGTGACCTCGTTGGGGCGCGCCGACTGCCCGACGAACGGGTTCAAGCCGAGTTGCAAGAAGTTGACCTGACGGTTCTTGATGATCGGCGCCAGGTATTGCACGCAGAGTTTGGCCGACTGCTCGGCACCCAGCCTCGATGCCGCCTGCACCCCCGAACACAAGAACTGTATGGGGTTGGCAAAGTTCTGCAACGCCAGCGCGCCGGTGAATGCTAGCTGTGACGGCTGGTAGATGTTCAACACGTTCTGAAACACGTTGGGGCCCAGGTGCAATGCCTGCTTGACGTCATCGAGACTCTCCACCAGCGCATCGGTCAACTCCGCGGCCTTGTCCGATGTAACTCCCAGCGTCTCACGATGTTCATTGAGGAAGCTGATGATCGGATCGAGGTCATCGTTGAGCACCTTCATGTACACGTCAATCTGGTTGTCGGCCAACGCCGATGACACCGCGCTCAGGTTTTGGTTGAGCTGGCGAAGCAGCCCGCCGCTGTCACGCAGCGCGTGCACCAGTGCCGCCAGGTTTTTGAACGACCCGAACAGGTCACCGCTGTGGTCGGCGAGCGCCGAAACCGCCTGGGACAGATGGACTATGGCTTCTCGGATATCCGCGCCCTGGCCGCGCAAGTTGCCGGCCGCCGTGTCGATGAACTCCCCCAATGTGCTGACGCCGCCGGGTTGCGTGGGCTGCAGGACGTCGGTGAGCTTCTCTAGCTGCGCGCGCAGATCATCCCACTCGACCGGGACGGCGGTGCGGGCCAGCGGCAGCACGGTGCCGTTGGTCATTGCCGGGCCGCCCGTGTAGGCCGGGGTGAGTTGCAGAGCCCGGACCGTCACCAGCGACGGAGACAGCACCACCGCTTTGGCATCCGCGGGCACCTTGTACTTGGAGTCGTACCAGAACGAGACCTTGACGGGGTCGGGCTGCGGTTCGATTTTCTCGATCTTGCCAACCGATACCCCCAGGATCACGACATCGTCGCCGACGAAGATGCCGTTGGCGTTGTCGAAGTATCCGACGACATTTGTACGGTCGGCGGGCCACCACATCCACGCGGCAGCCACGCCCACGAGCAGCAGTGCCAACACCGAGGCCACGATCATTTGTGACTTGCGGGACTTCACTGCTGACCCCTTGCGCAGGACCCGGCCGCGGGCCGAAGGACTCAGTCGGCGCCAGCACCGGCCCCTGGCCCGGCGGTGTTTGTCCGGGTGCGGGCTGCTCGACAGGGCCCGTCGACGCGTTGCCCGGTCCCGGCCCCAGTGCCGGCGGCCCCGGCGGCAGCCCGCCCGGCGGCGGCGCCGGAGGTTCTGGCCGAAGCGGATAACAGCCAGGTGCGCCCGGGCGGCCCGGGACACTGCAGGGCAGGTCGCCGGGGTTGCCGGTGATGGCATCGGGAATGTTCATGCGCGGGTCACCACCCTGGCCGGTCCGCGGGTACGGCATCGGCAAAGGCGGGGTGGCCGGCTGACCGGTCTGCGGATCGGTGAGCTGCGAGGGCAGCAGGGTCGCGGGATCCAACCCGAGATCGGAGAAGGCGGAGTCGATGAACGGCTGGACGAACTGTCCCGGCAGCAGGTTCACCAGGTAGGCCTTGAAGAACGGACCCGAGGCCACCGCTTCACCCAGCGCGAGCGCGAAACTGTTGAGACCCTTGAGCGCCTCCTGGATGCGTCCCTTCCGATTGTTGAGCAGCCCCAGCACCCCGTTGAGTTTCTCCAGCGCGGGTTTCAAGTTCGCATGGTTGTCGTCGACGACTTTCATCAGCGCCCGGACAATGTTGCTGTTGTCGTTGAATATTCGGTCCAGGTAGCGGTCCTCGGCTTTGAGCCGCGCCAGCAGCATGTTGGTGTCGCCGACGAGGTTTACTATGTGCTCGCTGCGGTCACCGAGGACCTTTGTCACTTTTTGGGCGTTGGCGAGCAGGTTCCGCAGCTCCTTGTCACGCTCATCCAAAGTCTGGGAAAACCGTGCCACTCCGTCCGCCGCCGCCTTGACTTGCGGTGGGGTCCCACTGAATTCGTTGGCCACCACCGAAAGCGCGGTCGACAGCTGGTCGGTGTTCAACTTGGCGACCGTCTTGGAGAGGTCGCCCAGCACATCGGGCAGCTGATAGGCCGACGTGGTCCGCTCCAGCGGTATCGGCCCGGACAGCGGACGATCGCCTCGCGGGGTGAGCTCGATGAGCTTGCTCCCCAGCAGGGTCTTCAATTTGACCGAGGCCTCGGTGCGGTCGCCGAGTCGTATGTCGCCGGGAATGTGGAACGTGACCACTACCTTCGGTCCATCCAGGCCGACCGACGATACGCGGCCGACGCGGGCACCCGAGACCTCGACGACGCTGTTGGTCTCCAGCCCACCGGCCTCGGCGAAGTACGCCGTGTATTCCTTGTCGCCGGTGAGGAAGGTCAGCTTGTCGTAATACAGCGCAATAAATACCGCCATGGCCACGACGACCATGCCGATGATGCCGATTTTGTAGGGATTGCGCTCGGAGAATTGCTTCATCTCGAAGAGCCGTTGATATGCACGTTTCATTTCGGGGTGCACCTCCCCGAACGCTGGCTGGCCAGCGTGATATCGGTCGGCTGCCCGTTCTTGCCATTCACCTTCAAAATCAGGTCGCATAGGTAGAAGGTGAAGAAGTCGCCGTACAGGCCCTCGCGGCCGATGATCCGGTAATCGTCGGGCAGGGTGTTAATCAGGTTGTCGACAAAGTCCTTGTCGGCCATGATGGTTCCGCCAACGCGACCCCCTTCGTCCACCACCTGTTTAAGTGGATCGCGGGCCGCCTCCAGGACCTCGTTGCCCGCCTTGAAGAGCCGTGCGGCACCCTTCAAACCATTCGCGAGCGCGTCGCGTCGGGTGTTGAGCGTATTGCTGAGCGTGGTTAGCGAATCGAGGGCCTTGGCGACCTGTTTGTCCTGTTCGCCTGCCGATGTGAGCACGGTGTTCAGGTTCGTGATGAGCTGGCCGAACAGCTGGTCGCGATCGGCGAGAGTGCCGCTGACCGAGGCGGCCTGAGTCAGCACCGAACCGATCGTGGCGCCCTGGCCCTGTAAGGCCTGTATCAACTGACCGCTCAGCGCATTGACCTGATCAGGGTCGAGGGAGCGGAACAGGGGCCGTAATCCCCCGATCAACGCGTCTAGATCCAGGGCCGGCTGGGTGCGACCCAGCGGGATGGTTGCCCCTGGGTTGAGTTTCTTGACCCCCCCGGCACCTTCCTCCAGTGCGAGGAATCTGCCTCCGAAAAGGTCGTCGTAGCGGACAATCGCCCGGCTTCCCTCGGTGAGTGTCACCGTCTTGTCTGCGGTGAACTCGACCCGCACCGTGGAATCGGGCTGCACGGAGACTGCCTTGACCTTGCCTACTTCCACGCCCGCGATGCGCACGAAATTGTTTTCGCGTAACCCCGAGACGTTGGCGAAAACAGCGTTGTAGTCGTTCGACTCCTCAAAACGGAATTGGCCGAAAACGGCAAGCAGCAACGCGATGCCCAACGAACATACGGTGGCATAGATGGCAAACCGCACCAGTATGCCTCGAAACTTGTGGCGCAATGTTCGCCTTTCTTGGACGTGGGTCGGGTGCGCTAGCGGGGCTTGGCCGGGGTTCCTGGGTAGGGCGGCACGAAGGGTTCGGATCCGGCCGGCGGTTTGCCCATGCCCGGGTCTCGCGGTCGCCCGGCGGGCGGAGCCGGCGGCAGCCCCGGGAACAGCGGCGCGCCATCCGGTGCGTAGCGCTGCGCACCGTAGGGCGGCGCCCCGGGGTAGGGCACCGGGCCCGGCGCCGGGCCGCCCTCGTCCTTGAGCGTCGGCGGCAGCGGGGTCCCACGGCCGGTCGGGCCGTAGTTGGCATAGCCGGGGAACCCGATGCCCGGGTTCGGGCGCACATCCATGCCGGGACCGAACCCGGAGTTGGTGATCAGGTAGCGCTGCGGGAAGTTCTTCTCGACATCGGGCAACGAACCGCAGCTCGGCGTTCCACCTGGACCGCCTTTAATGTCCACAACGGGAAGGTTCTCCGGGTACCGATAAGTATCGTCGCCGAACAGCAGGCCGGCATCGGCCAGGAACGACCGCCCGTTGAACGTGAAGGCATCGGCATAACCGCGATGCGCCCAGGAACGTGCAGGTCAGTTCGGGGTTGTATTTCATCAACAGCCGCGTCGTCGGCTCGAGCTCCTTGAGCAGATGGATGAGGTTGGTGGTGTTGGTCGAGTCGAAGAGTTTGTTACCGCTTTTACCAAGCCCGGTGAGGGTGACCAGTGCGTAGTCGAGGTCTTTGGATTGTCTGGCGAGCACGGCGCTGTCGTCGGCTCCGGCGTCCAACACGGCCACCAGGTTCTGAGCGGCACCCGAGTAGGCGTCGCTGAAATTACCGAACGCGCGCCAATCGGACCGCAGCAGTTCACTGCGGGGATTGACCTCCATCAACACCTGGTTGAAATCGGTGATGGCCTGGCCGATGACCTCGCCCTTGCCCCGAAACCCTTCGGCCAACGCGGAGATCACCGCGTTGATCTTGGCCGGATCGATCTGGTTGAGCACGCCCACCAAATCCTTGAGCACCGAATTCGATTCGATGCTCACCTTGTTCGTGGTCAACACCGCACCCGCTGCCAACCGTTTGCGGCTCGGGTCCGGCGGTGGACGCAAATCGACATACTTCGCACCGAAGACCGTCGGCGAGCTGATCTGCGCTTCAACGTTGGCCGGTATGTATCTGAGCTGACTCGGATTCAGCTCCAGCCCGAGAGTCGCGCCATTTTTCGGATCGATCGATGAGACCCGGCCGACTTCCACACCGCGGTACTTGACGACCGCGTTGACGTCCATGACTAGACCGGCACGATCCGACACCAACGTCACATTGGCGTAGTCGACGAAGTCTCGCTTGAAGGCCATCACCGATAGCGGGATTGCCGCGATAAGCAGCACAACCAAAATCAGTGCGTACCAACCCGGATGCAGCGCACGTGTTTTTTTCATCGTTGCTAACCCGACAGGTGGAAGTCGCCGGACTGCCCGTAGAGGACCAGGGACAGCACGAAGGTGAGGGTGATGGACACCCCGATGGAGGCCCGCACCGCGCGGCCGACGGCCTCACCGACCCCTGCGGGGCCGCCCGAGGCGGTGTAGCCGTAATAGGTGTGGATCAGCATGACGATCACGGCCTGCACGGTGCATTCGAGCCCGGACACCAGGACGTCCCTGGGCAGCAGGAACGTGTTGAAGTAGTGGTCGAAGCCGCCGGCCCCCTGGTGGTAAGTGAGGAGCACGATGGTTCGAGTGGTAATGACCGAGCCGACGAAGGTGATGCAGTAGAGCGGCGGAACCACCAGTAGGCCACCCAGCACGCGGGTCGTCACCAGGTAAGGGATGGAACGGATGCCGATGACCTCCAGCGCGTCGATCTCCTCGCTGATCCGCATCGCCCCGAGTTGCGCGGTCGCACCGGCACCGATGGTGGCCGCGAGGCCGTTGGCGACAATGAGCGGAAGCTGCAAACGCACGTTGGCGTAGGCGGAGAAGAATCCGGCGATCGCGCCGACGCCGATGCTGCTGGCCTGGATGTAGCCGAAGATGCCGACGATGGCCGCCGCGCTACCGGTCAACACCGCGAGGATCACTACCTCGCCACCGATCAGGGCAAGCGCACCCACGCCCAAGCTCATCTCGGAGACCACCCGCAATGTCTCCGATTTGTATTTGACGAGGGTGCTGCGAATAGCAACAAGGGCCTTGACGTAGAACTCCATTTGCTCGCCGAGGCGAGTCCAACCCGCGGCCCAAGTCCGCGCGGTGCGAGTCAGCCGCGGGTACCGGGCACCCACCACGACCTTTGCGTCGGCGATCATGTCGCCAGCGTCTGGGTCGCGGTGACGACGCTGATGATGATGTTCGCGATCAGCAGCGCCATGAACGTGAACACCACCGTCTCGTTGACGGCGTTTCCGACACCCTGTGGTCCGCCGCCGGCGGACATTCCCCTATAACAGGCGATTAATCCGGCGAGCACTCCAAAAACAGAGGCCTTGACGAAGCTGACCACGACCGTGGGGCCGTTGGTGAGCAACGTCAGGCTCGACGCGAACGCACCGGGGTTACCGTTTAGCGCGTAGACGGCGAACATGTAGTCGGCACTTAGTCCCGCGATCACCACCACGGCATTGATCAGGTTGCCCGCGATCAGTAGGGCGGTCACCCGTGGCACCACCAGCCGATGAATTGGATCGATACCCAAGACCCGCATCGCGTCGATCTCTTCGCGAATGGTTCGGGAGCCCAAGTCGGCGCACATCGCCGTGGCGGCGGCACCGCTTAGGACGAACACGGTGGTCACCGGGCCGATCTGCGAAACGGTCGCCAGCCCCGAAGCCGCGCCGATTACGTCGCCCGCCCCGAACGAGACCGTCGCAACGCCGAAGAGGAAAACGACCATCCCGTTGAAAGCAATCGATTGCGCGACCGCCGGGAAGGTCGCAACCCGCGCGATGAACCAGCATTGCTCGACCACCTCGCGCCAGAAGAACGGTGGCCGGAATGCCTGGATAAAGGTGTCCATCGCCATCGCGATGAAACTGCCGACTTCGCGAACCGGTTTGTCCAGCGGCTTCTTCGCCAGCCCGATCAGTGGGGTGTTAGAGACCACTAACAGCCTCTCCTCGTTTGCTCGGCGCCGGCAAAAAGGGCGACGGTGAACTCGGCGCGGCGGTCCGCAAACAAGCCTGGTGTGGCCGCCGCAAATACCCGCCGCGCAATCGCCGGACAGGAATACGCTCCTGGCGCTATGTCAATCTCCCCCATCCGTGTCCATCTCCCTCATGCGGCTCTTCCAGGTTCGAGGTGATGCGTGCCGGACCACACTCTGAGTCTGATGTGTGCGGGACCACATTATGCAGCAACCAGTCTCAAGTCAATGCTTTTCTGACCTTGTCGTCTCAAAACACGTGTCAAGTAGTCCGGCTACCGCTCCAGCTCAGTCGACTTTCCCTGGCTTGCTTCAATTTTGGCGCGTTGGACGAGAAATTCTGGACGCGCGGCCGGCGGAGTGTGAGTGTCGCTAAATATAGCAGCACTTAACTAATATTTTTATCAAGATTAAAGATTGACCCACGTCCGTCGACGGAGCGCCCGGCGGCTTCCGGGCCACGTCCTTGCTGGTCGCCGAGGTAGACCGAATGGTCTTTCGGCAATGGGGTTTAGCGCTGCTAAACATGAGAGGCCGTGTCGTAAAAGCGATCTCGCGGACGGCCAGGCACACCGGATTCATAGGTGCTCGCATCGTCGACGCCCACGATCGCGAGCCACCTGACCGGCGCCACTGCCGCAGCCGACGGTTCGACGTCCGCCTTGCCGTCACGCCGGAAGTCCTTCCCCGCGGTTGCGCACGCGGGTCGTCGCGCCGGACGGTTACACGAAGGGCCGGCCGCGGTTCACCTCGCGGCCGGACAGGGCGATCGATCAATCGGGACCCACCGACGCCACGGCGAAATTCGATTCCGGGCGTCCACTAATCTGACGACGTGCCATCGTTCGCCACGCGCATCGCAGCCGCTCTGATGGCCTGGGGCATCGCGTTGCTCCTCTCGTCGTGCAGCAGCTCGCCGTCGGGCGACCACGCACACCCGACCCGGAGCGATGACATGCCCGTGATCACTGGTGAACCCGCCGCCTACACCCCCGCCGACGTTGCTTTCGCGAACGACGCAATTGCACGTGAGGATCAAGGTATCAGCATGTCGGCACTGGTAGCCGATCATTCCGAGAATCCCGACGTCGTCGCGTTCGCCGCCAAGGCCGTCGCGGCCCTGCAGGTGGACACACAGGTCTTGAAAGCCTTGCGGGCGCAGTGGAAAGAAGGCCAGGACAACCCGTCCGGGACCAGCAACCTCCCCACCGCGCCCAACAACCCGCGCAACAACCCGACCCTCACCAAGCTTGCGGCATTGCGGGGGCCTGAGTTCGACACGGTCTACCTGAACTCGATGATCAGTCTGTATCAGGCAACAATCGACCTCGCCAACGGTGAAGTCGCTAAGGGAAAGAACGTCGACGCCATCAGCCTGGCCAAGCAAATAGTCAAAGCACGGCAGACCGACATCGGCCAGATGCAGCAGCTCCTCGCCGGGTAATTGTACTGGTGCGCAATGCTATTCACTGCAGCTTCACGCTGAGCCACATTCCCGCACGCCCTGCGGGCCGGCCCTCGGCCACCTCGAATATCGACGACGAGTTTCCGTCTACCGTGTCACGCTCTTCCGGTGCCTAGCCGGACCATCGACACCCGTGTGCCCAAACGGCGGAGAATGAGACAGCTCAACCGCTGAAGTCCACCGGCGGATGCGGAGATCGACTAGGAGGTCGAGGTTCTCATGTCAATTCAGAATTTAATCAATCATATATTCAATGGTGTGCGCGACCCCGGCGTGGGGGCGATGAGGATCTATGGCTCACGGTAAGGCACTCGTGTTCGGCCAGGCTTCCATTCGCGACCGTCTTGGCAGCGGCGGTGTTCGACGGTTAGGTCTTCGCCGCGATGGGCCGGCGCCCGAGTCGCGAGCGCATTCTCGAAGCGATGATTCTCATCGCAATCTACGGTGCGAGTGGCGACAAGGCTAGTTGGATTGATCAGAATCCGTTGCGGGGCTCACTATTCCAGTCATGGCGCCGCGGTCGGTGTGGCACCTTCCGGGTAGGCGCCGTAAATAGTCAGACGGGCCATCTCCTCGATGAACGCCTCAGCGCTTGGCGGCGGGCGGGTCGAGCCTTCAAACATCCAGTCACCGAATACCGCGATCGAGAACACCATCCCGAAGATCACCCGCGTCACGACCGCGGGATCGAAAGGACGGAACCCGCGCTCCGCGATCTCGCCGTACACGATGGCCTCAAAACGTTCCAGGAGTCGGCCCATTTGCGGCGCGGAGGCGGTTTCGGCGCTCAACGGTCCGCCCACGGCGCGGGCTCCGATCATTTCGTGGATCAGTCGCCGATTCGCCGACAGCACGTCGTAGACACCGCGATAAAAGTCATACGTTTCCGCGTAGGGGGTCTTCATGCCGCGCGGGCGCGCGGCCCAGTCCGCCACATAGTCGGACACGAAGGTGTTGAACGGTGCCAGCACCGCCTCTTCGAAAAGCTTCGCCTTGGATCCGAAGTGCCGGAAAATCATCGGCTCCGATACCGAGGCCGCCCGGGCGATCTCCCGCGTGCTCGTGCCGGCGTAGCCGCGCTCAGCGAACAAGGCGCGCGCCGATTCCAGCAGCAGGCGCCTTCCCGCACCGCGCGTCACTGCCTGGCCGTTGACCTTCGTCTTACCGGGCACGCCGCCATTTTCGCATTGACAGCTATCTCCCGACGCCCGAATGTCTTCAGACGCGTGTCGCGGATTCTGCATGGCGATGCCCGGAGTCCCAGTCAGGGCAGACTGCTCCAGGAGCTCCGGGGTCGTCATGTCTTAAGCGAAGTAGTTCTCGTCGGGATCTTCCCGCTGGGCCCGGATCGCCCGGAAGCAAAGGTTGCTCTGGATGATGATCCACACGGTGAACAGCACGAATGGCGACCGAACACCAGTAGCCCGTTCCACGCGAACGGACCGGTGCGGGGCAGGAAGGCGAACGCACCCGCCTCGAACATGAACGTGATCCACAGCGAGCCATAGGCCCACCACCGCGGGAACGGGTTGTTCTTGACCAGCTGGGTGGCCGGGCGCAGCGCAATCACCGAGACCGCGACCCAGGCGAAGATGTATGCCTGATCGGTCGTCGTCATCGTCAGCGAAGCCAACTCGTGAATCAACGTGGTCACTTCGGAGTTCTTGCGCGGCGCGGTGTAGGCGGCGACTCCCCAGAACATCGGGGGCAGCGCCAGATAGATCGACATCAATGCGCCGCTGGCGAGGGTGAGCGCGCTCCACACCTTCCATCGACCCGGTTCCACCCGGGCCATCTGTGCGGCGAACACCGCCCAAATCGGCATCATGAAACAGCCGGTCCAGCTGCAGATGACCGCCCCCCACTTGATCTTGGTTCCGTTGGTCACGTACCACTGCGCGACCTGCTCTGCCGACCACTGCGGGTTTTTCAGCGGGGCCTGTTGCAACAGGAGGACGAAGGCGAGGCCGTAGACGATGGCGAGACCGACACCCCACCAAAGGATCGCGCGCTGGCTCGCCAGGGAGAAGTGGCCGCGATTATCGACTGTGGTGTGTGGCGGCGAAGCCGTGGATGACGTCATGAATTGCCCTCTCAAAAGAAGCGTTCAGTCGTGCCGGGCGCGTCGTGTCACATATGACCGCACGATGTGCCCTGCTTCACAAAAGAAACCATACCGCAGTATGATAACGATCGTTCGCATGGATTCGTCAAGAGTTGGTATTGACATGGCTGCCTCATACGACGGCCTTGCGGACCGCGGTCTGCCGACTCTTCCAGCAGATTCTGCCGGTTCACCGCCCGGCTGCTCGGATCGACTCGCCAACAACGGCCGGGTGCGCCGGCGACGAGCGTTTCCGTTACTTCGGAACGTCCAGCCGGATCGAACGTGAATAAAACGGAGCCTTACGTGCGGTGCACTAGCCGGTCGAAGACGTCGCCGCACGCGGTGGGATCACCGCATTGACAATCAGTGTCAGCTCGCGCCGATTCGGGGCTTCGCCGGTCAGCAGGAAACGGTGATTGATCAGGGCCGGCCCGATCCGGGCGGTCAGCGGGGTCAGGGTGGCCGCATCGATATCGCCGGCCTCGACCGCGGCGGCCAGGATCGAATCGATGACCTTCAACCGCGGACGCACCACCGCGTCGGCGAAGATAGCGCGCATCTCGGGTTCGTGCAGCAGCTGATGCATGATGTGCAACCCGGGAAAAGCGGTTTTGCCGGCCAAAAGGTCACGGTGCGAAGTGAAGAGCGTCAGCAGCGCGTCGCGCGCCGACCGCCCGGGCCGTGGCTCGGACAGCGAGGGCAACGCGAACACCAGCGCGGCGTGCACCAGGTCGTGCTTGCTGCCCCACCGCCGATACAGCGCGGCCTTGCCCGTCTGGGCGCGAGCGGCGATTCCTTCCATCGTCAGCCCGCCGTATCCGACCTCGGCGAGCTCGGCCAACGTCGCCTCGTAGAGCGCGCGTTCGAGCACCTTGCCGCGCCGACGGCTACGAACGCCATTCGACAATTTCTGGGCCTCTTGCAGCATTGTCCGATAGTAGCCATACGCGTTCTGTTTTTTGGCGCTACGCGAACGGCCGGCTTGCGTCCGGGCCGAGTCGAGCAAGAAGCTGAGTTGCCAATTTCTTTACACATCAACACTGTTCACCGATTCGCCACAGCATCGTCAGACAAGAGGCGTCCTGGTTTAGCGCGACACGGCCGCCCGGCATCGCATACATGACAAGCGCACATGTGGCCGACGCCAGGTCTTTCCCAGTGACAAAACTAAACTTGCACCATGCCACTTGGGAGCGGGTACGAGGACCAAAGCTGCGCGCTGGCTCGGGCACTCGAGATCCTCGGCGAGCGCTGGACACTCCTGATCGTCCGCGACGCCTTCCACGGATTGACCCGCTACGACGAGTTCTTGCGCAGTCTCGGCATGGCGACGAACATCCTGAGCTCTCGGTTGCAGAAGTTGGTGGACCACGGCGTGCTGGAACGGACCGCGCCACGCGGCTCGTATCACCTGACCAAGAAGGGGCGCGACCTTTTCCCGGTGGTGCTATCGCTGATGGCGTGGGCCGACCGCCACACGCCGGGCCCCGACGGTCCCGAGGTCTTGATCCTGCACAACGGCTGCGACCACCCCGCCGGAGCCGCGCTGCGATGCGAGCACTGCGGGGATCCCGTCGCCCTGCGCGACCTGCGCGTCGTGCCTGCGCCCGGCGCCATAGGGGCCGATGGCGAACCGACCACCCTGACGCCGCCGCAAGTCGCCGCCTGGGGAGATCGACCACGCTGAGGTGTTGCATTTTGCTTGTATCATGCAAGTAAGATCTGGCCATGTCGATCAGCGCGCAGCTCGGCCCGGAACACCGCGTCGACATCCCCGCGGGCGTGATCCGCTACCGCGACCGCGGCACTGGCTCGCCGATCGTGTTCGTGCACGGCGTCGCGGTCAACGGTGATCTGTGGCGGCACGTCGCGCCTCGCCTGGCGGACGGGCACCGCTGCATCACTCCCGACCTGCCGTGGGGGTCGCATTCGATCCCACTGGATCCGGATGCCGATTTGTCCCTGCCCGGCATGGCCCGGATCACTGCGGACTTTCTCGACGCCCTGGACCTCGAGGACGTCACGATCGTCGCCAACGACACCGGTGGAGCCGTGGCGCAGGCACTGGTCGGGCGTCATCCCGACCGGATCGCACGGCTGGTGCTCACCTCATGCGACGCGTTCGAGAAGTTCCCGCCGACGCCGCAGAAGTACCTGGAGGTGATGGCGCGCTCGCGACTGCTTACCTGGGCCGTCGCCTACACCGCACAATTCAAGCCGATCCAGCGCTTGCCGACCGCGTACGGGTTTGTCACGTCGCGGGCAATGCCGCCCGACATCATGCGTTCGTTCACCGACCCGGTGCGGCGCAACCCGGGCGTCAGGCGCGACTTTCGGCGCATGCTGCGCGCGGTCGACACGAAGTACACGTTCGACGCCGCGGCGCGGCTGACCAATTTCGACAAACCCGCGCTGGTGCTCTGGGCCGACAACGACAAGATCTTCCCTCGCGATCATGGGCGACGGCTGGCAAAACTGTTGCCGCAAGGACGATTTGACCTTATCTCCGGAAGCCGCACGTTCATCCCCGAAGATCAGCCCGACCGCCTCGTCACCGCGATCGAGGAATTCCTCGCCGGACAGCCGAAGGAGTGACGGATGGGTCGTACCTCTCGGCCGCCGGTCGGCTCGCTGGATTGGGAAGCGCAGGGCGGCACGGCGGGCACGCCAGATCACCACCGCCGCCGGGTGGGAGACCGCACGCCAGGACCGGGTTGCGCTGGCCATCACGACCAACTTGAACCCGTTCGTCTCCGCGCAGCGATACGGCATGGAGGCCCACTGGGTGCGGGCGGGCGGACTCATCGACGTACTCGCTCAGCAGTGGGCGGTCCATCCGGAGAACCTCGACAAATCCTCACCCATTACCCACGCGACGGGTTCGCCGAGGGCACCGCCCGGCTGGTCCATCAGGAAGCCCGACGCAACCTCGGCTGCCGGTTCGCTTGCTTCGGCCCGATCTTCCCGACCGCGGTGCGGTGGAGCAAGTTCCGCTGCTAGCGGAGGCTCTTGGCGAAGCCGCTGAGGTCGCGGATGCTGGCCGCGAAAACGTCGGGCATGGCGCCGGCGAAGATCAGGTCGCCCCCGTGGCAGGTGCCCGCGACCAACCGGCCCACGGTCGGCACACCCGCGTGCACCAGGCGGCGATAGTAATCGAGCCCTTCGTCCCGCAACGGGTCGATCTCGTTCACTGAAATCACGTGCGGCGGTAGGCCCTTCAGGTCGTCGTCGGTCGCGACGCCGGCAAAGCAGGTGGGGTCGTTCGCGTTCTGATTCTCCGGGTCGTAGAGCGAGCCCAGTATCTCCAATTGCTGAAGGCTGATGAAGTAGCCGTCGCACTCCCGCAGTGAAGGCAACTCGTCGGGCGGTTCGTGCCACCGGTTGGAGATGTACGGGCACTGCGCGTAGAAACCCGCGATTTCCCCCAGCCAGCCTTCACGTTTCGCTTTGTGCGCCACGGTGAGCGTGAGATTACCTCCGCCGGACTCGCCGGCGACGATCAGGTGGCTGACGCCGAGTTCCGAGCGGTGCGACGCTACCCAGCGAACGCCGGCCGCGCAGTCGTTCAGTCCGGCGGGAAACGGCTGCGGGCCGAGCTTTCCTCCGGAGTTGCGGAACTCGACGCCGACGACGACAAGGCCGGTGCTCGCTATGTACTCGCGCAGCCGCGTGTACGTGGCGTCGGCCGCGCTGGCGATGGCCATGCCGCCGCCGTGTAAATGCACGACCGCGGGCAACGCACCCTCGACGTCGGGGCGGCTGACGTACAGCGTGACGTCGTTGCCGTCTTCGCCGGTGATCGTCGTCGTCGTAGTCGTCACGCCGGTCACGTCCGGAACACCCGCCGCGAATAGGCCTAGAACGGCGCCCATCCCCTCCTCGGCCATCGCCGCATAGGCCAGCCGTTCCTCGAGCGGCGCATCGATGGTCAGCGCCACCGTCGGCGCATTGTTGTCCAGACCCACCGGTGCAAGGGCTTCGACCATGCGCGGGTCCGCCCGAGGGTCGGTGCGCAGACAACATTCCGGATCAGCAAGACGACCGTTGGTCATTTTGCGACTGTACTTTCGCTGCCCGCGGTGCCGCTAGACCGAAATGATCGGGCCGAGAAAAACACTGGGCCACAGCGACCCGCGCTGGCAGGGTAGCTGTTCATGCGGGTGTGGCTGAGCGGCTAGGCAGCGGCCTGCAAAGCCGTACACACGGGTTCGAATCCCGTCACTCGCTCTGCATTCACCCGGCGGCGTGCGGAGCCACCAGGAACTTCTCGCCGGTCGCTCGCTTGAGGTATTCGTTGAACGCGTCGGGCGCCAGCATGCCCGCGAGTGAGACCTCGCGGGTGTAGCTACTCGCGAACGTCGTGGTGAGTTCGGCGGCCACCCGAGCGCGCAACCGACCGAACGTCTCGGCGTCGGCCTTCTGGATGAAGTAGGTGAGCAGCCAGCCACCGATGCCCCACGCCATGCCGAAGTTCCTGGTGAGCACCGTGGGGCCGGTGTCGAGTCCGCCGTAGATGTATACCTGCTTGTGCGTGGTTGACCCGTAGCGGGAGTACTCGCCCGCGGTCGCGCTGGCCGCCTTCTCCATGCCGTTGAGGATTTGGCTGGCAAGCGTGCCACCGCCGGTGGCGTCGAAGGCGAGCGTCGCGGAGGTCTCTTTGAGCGCCTCGACCAGATCTGCTTCGAACGACGGCGACGAAGAATTGAGCACATGGGTTGCGCCGAGCTTTGTCAGCAGCTCCTCTTGCTCGGGTTTGCGGACGATATTGACCAGCGGTATGCCGTCTTCCTGGCAGAGCTTGACCAGCATCTGGCCGAGGTTGGATGCGGCGGCGGTGTGTACGAGGCCCGAATGTCCTTCGCGGTGCATGGTTTCGGTCATTCCCAGGGCCGTCATTGGGTTGACGAACGACGATGCCCCGTCCCTCGCCGTAGCACCGTCTGGCAGGACCAGACAGGCAGCAGCGTCGACCACCCGGTATTGCGAGTACATCGCGCCGCCCGCGATCGCGACGGTCTTTCCGATGATCGCCTGGGCCGCTTCGGCTGATCCGGCGGCGACCACGGTGCCCGCGCCCTCGTTGCCCACCGGGAGCGACTTGTCGAGGCGCGCCGCGAGCGCTGCGAGGCTCCCCTGCCCCACCGAAGCGGTGACGACGGGGCGTTCGGGTGTCCCGGTGACCGTCGCCTTGGTCATGTCGGCGCTGGCAATGAGAAGGCCCAGATCCGACGGATTGATCGGCGAGGCTTCCACTCGCACCAGCACCTCGTTGGCGCCTGGCGTCGGAACAGGAACCTCCTGCAGCGAGAGCTCGAGCGTGCCATCGGAGGTCACCAGCGAACGCAGCTCCAGTGCCTCGCTGGGTAAATCTGCGGTCATGGGCGATGCCTCGTTTCCGTCGTCGGTCATAGGCGTGTCAACGCTCAAGACGGCCAGCGATCTTCCGCTGCGGCGTCGTCAATGGCGTCGACGTAAAACCACCGGCCGGCCCGGCGCTCGAAGTGACTGCGCTCATGCAGGCAGTCGGCGCGGCCCCCGGACTCGAACCGGGCGTTGAACTCCACCTCACCGCGATCGTCGTCTGGACCACCCGCGACGGTGTCGATCACCTCGAGTCCGGTCCAGGTGATGCGCGGGTCGACGGTCACGTCGTCCGGCCGCGTTCGCGGATGCCAGGTGCGGAATAGATAGGCGGCGTCACCGTGGGCGAATGCCGAATACCTCGACCGCATCAACTCCTCGGCCGATCGGGCCAGCAATTCGCCATCGTGTAGCGGCCCGCAACAAGCGCGATAGCCGACGTCACTGCCGCAAGGACACGACGGCCCGAGGAGTTCGTCCACGTCAGCAGCCTGACAGACCCGCGCCGGGCAGTGCGGCGGTCACCCGTCGATGCATCATCTCGTCAACTCGCCGTCAGGATGCGATATTGGGCCGCCATCTGTTGTTGGGCGTTATCGAGCTGGCGGGCAACCGTTTTGATGGTGTAGCGGCCCGCGACACTCAGACACCAGTAGCGGGGCACCAGACCGTTGGATCCGGCGACACGAGTGCAGTGACTGTCCGGGAGACCGGGGACCGGTGAAGCCGCTTGTGCGGCAGGCATTTTAGCGGCAAGGTCGCTGTAACCCCGGGCGAGCGTCTGCGCAGCCGCGGCGTCTTTCGCTTGGTAGACGGTGGTCAGATTCACCGAAACAAAGTCCACGCCCACCGCGGAAAGCAGCGGACCGCTCTGCACGGGATCGTCCTCGAGGTGCAGCGCGCCCGCTGGCGGGTAGGCGGCCCCGGACATCGAAGTGGTTTGGTCCGCTGGCGGCGGCAAGGTGCGCGCGACCAGGCCGGTGGGATCCAGTGCAAGCGTGGGGAACTCGGCCGCATCGGTCGGCACAAAGGTGTCGAGAAGAGGAAGCTGACGATCCAGTGTGCGCCCGGCAAGTTGGGCTTCACAGTCCGGGCCGGCGGCACACCGCACAACTTGGACGAGAACGTAGGGACCGTGCGCGGTGAGCGCCGTGAGTTCAACCACGGTCTGGGCGCCCTCTTGGAAAGTCAGCACCGTACCGCCGGCCTCGGGATGTCCCGGAATAGGCAGCGGGCGTTCCGGTTCTGTCACGATCGGGGTGGCGGTGGGATCACGCGGCATGTTCCTGGCCGCCGTGGTCATGTTCTGCGCCGCCTGGGATGCCTCCGCGGCGCTGGCGAATCGCAGCACGGAATTGCGCAGCGCCATTTGCGGATTGGGGCCCTGGGACTGTCGCTCGGTGACGAATCCGACCACCAGCGACAAGTTGTAGGCGCCCCCGGCGATCGGCGCCCACACCGCGCGCGTCAGCCCCTTGGATTCGGCGATGACGGCCGGACCGGACGAGTTCAAGCCGATCAGTGAGGGCTCGATCTCCCAGGGCCCGACGACGTAGGCAGCCATCCGGCGTCCTTCGGCGAGTCGCCCGGCGTGGTCCGAGCCGGCGTTGCCCAGCGGGGGCTGCGGCGCGACGGGATATCTTCCCGGGTCAAGCAGGGAGGTGTTCACCGGCGCCGCGGAGGTTGACTCGGGCGCGCGGGTGGCTTCGCCGGCGGTGGTGTGGCTACAGGCCGCGAGCAGCAGTGCAGCAACAATCGTCGAGTTCACGTGCAGCAGTGCGCTTTTCATATTGATTCGTGGTTACACCTTGCAGATTTTCCAGCCGTCTTCGAGCTTCAACGGCAAGCTGACGGTGCGAGTGCCCAACGTTTCGTTTTGACTTTCGAACGTGGCGTCGGCGGTGTCGCCGGTGATCGCGATGTTGCTGATGTTCTTGATCGTGGTGACGCCGTTTTGGGCGCGGCCTTTCTTGACGTAATTGATTGCGGTGCCGCTGAATTGGGACCGCATCGCCGTACACATCAATTCCAGATAGGCGTCCCAGTTTTGGGTGTTGTACGCATCCTGAAACGCCATCAGGGTCTCCCGGATCTGATCCTGGGCCGAAGGAGTGGCGGAGGGGGCCGGGGTCGCCGGGCCACCGGAGGGGGCCGCGGCGGGCATCGAGTTCGAGGCGACGGTGTGTTGGGGCTGCGCGGAGCCTCCGGTTGTCGTCGTGCACGAGACGGTCAGCGCGGCGACCACACCGATGGCCCACAGGCGGGTAACGACCGGTGCGAAAGCGTTCATCGATATCCCCCGTGTTGCGTCATTGTCGTGGCACCTTGTTGGCGGTAGCGCTGACCAGCGCGGCGATGTCGACCCCGCCCGCGGCGCGGCATTGCCGGATGTCGACTAAGACATTGCCGCGCACCATCATTCCGTGTTGACACGATCCGCCGCCGCGCAGCGTCGCCGGCAGGGTCAGCACACCGGCAGTGGTCTGGGGCTGGCCCAAGTCCCACGTCTTGGCGGGCGCGCCTGGTTCGGTAACGGTGACGGATTTTCCGCCGCACAGCGACCATTGCCCCTCCTGCGACGTCAGGGCGCTGACGGCCTTGTCGCTGGGGAAGGCGAGGACAGCCTGGGTGACGCTGTCCTGCCAAGCCTGTTCGTTCATGCCGCGCAACGTTTGTACGGCCACACCCGTGTAACTGGTTCGCCCATACACGCTCTGCTGTGCGGGGGCCCAGGCGCCCACGCATGAGGGGTTGTCAACGGCCGCCGAATCGTCGAGCAGGCCGGCACTGTCTTGCTCGAGCACCAGCGGATCCCCATTGGCCGCGACCGGAAGTTGGGCCGCGGACAACAAGATCGAGCGCAGCTGAGCGGGGGCGACATCGGTGGCCGGCGGCCCCTGCGGCGACGCCGATGAGCCCGGTGATCCGGAGCCCTGGCTGACGTCAGTGTGGGGCCCGCCGGCGTCCGGCCAGGCGAGCACGGTGACCGTGGCGACCAACAGCACCACGCCGGCCAGCGCGGCGGCGATCAAACCGCGCCGGCGCTTAGGAGCCGGCGCTTGCGGCCCGGGTGGCGGGAACTGCCCGGGCAGTCGCGACCCCGGCCAGGCGGTCACCGTCGGCGGCTGCGAAGTGTGCGGGTAGGAGTGGACGTCACCGCTGGGGATCGGTGGCAGCGGTGCGTAGCGGTTGCGATCATGCAGCGCCGAGACGGCGGCGTCGGCCAGTGCGCCCGCCGACGGGAATCGGGCGGCGGGATCCTTTGCCATCGCGATCGCGATTACGTGATCGAGGCCGGGAGGCAGCGACGGCACCGCATCGCTGGGGCGGGGCGGGGGTTGCATCAAGCGGGCCATCATCACGGCCGCGGCCCCGTTGTTGGCCGGGAAGGGTGTGTTGCCCGTGAGCAATCGATACAGCGTGCAACCCAACGAATAAATGTCGACCCGGCCGTCGATTCGCCCGTTGGACAGCACCTCGGGTGCGGCGTAGCCGACGGTGGCCACCACCGCCCCGGTGGCGGTCAGACCCACGTCGTCAAGCGCACGAGCAATCCCGAAGTCGCCGAGCAGGACTCGCTCGTTGGGGCCGAAGGTGCCGGAGAGCAGGAAGTTGCCCGGCTTGACGTCGCGGTGGATGACGTGGTTGGCGTGCGCGAAATCGAGCGCCTTGGCCACTTGCGAGATGATGTGGACCGCCCGGTGTGGGGTCATGGTTCCGTCGCACAACGCGGCCTCGGCGTCGGTTCCGTCGACGAACTGCATCGCGATCCACAGCTGACCTTCTTCGGTTTGCCCGCGCGTATAGACGGACACGATCTGGGGGTGCGCCAGTGCGGCCGCCGTGTCGGCTTCGCGAATGAATCGCGCCCGAAAGTCCCGATCGCGCGACAGCTCGGCCGAGAGCACCTTGAGGGCGACTTGGCGGGGCAACGCGGGATCGGCGGCCAAATACACGGTGCCCATCCCCCCGCTGCCCAGCACCGCCTCGATGCGGTAACCGCAGACCAGCGCCCCGTTTGCCAGCACCCGTCAACCCTACGGTCCGGCGGGCGACACCGACTCGTTTTTCGTCGTTAAGCGAGTTCGGCGGGAGAGATCATCGACCGGGCCCATGTGACGCCCAGCTCACAGGGCCCCGGCCCGATCTACACCAGGCCCGCCAATCCCAAGGATCCGAATTCCGGCGAGGGCATGTGGTTCCGCGACATCCCCGCGCTACTGGCGCAGTACAACGTCGGCGCCACCATTCGCAACGGCAGCATTGAGGAACTCGAGCAGGAACTGGGCGCCGGCCACAAGGTGCTCGTCAGCCGCAACAGCGAACTCATCTGGCACGAGCCCGTCGACCACAAAGACGAGCAGGGCAACCCCGCCCATGACCACACGGTGGTCGTGACCGGTGTCGACACCCGCAACGACGTCGGGCACCTCAACGACAGCGGCAGCCGCTAGGGTCGCGACGAGCAGATCCCGCTGGCGCTCTTCGTTCAGTCATGGAACTCCAGCGACAAGTTGATGGCGGTCACAACCTAGCAATCGTGTTGATATGTAGGCTTTTTCACCCTCGACGTCTAGGCGCGCGATGGGCCGCCAGCACGTCGGCGTTCGCCAGCGTTTGCGCCTGAGCGGCCAGCGTCGATGCCCCGTTGGCATGAGCGATCGCTTCGGGCTCGTTGCTTGCTTGTTTGTCGTGCGCCGCCGCCAAATGCCTTCTCGCCTCGTCGAATCGCGCCCGCGCCTCCGCGCCGATGCTCTCGCGATGCTTGGCGACGTAGTCGGAGACTTGGCGCAACCTGGCGTCCGCGATCGGCAACGCCCGCCCCAACGAATCAACGCGCTGTCCATCACCGGGGGCGAGCGGCGGCACGCCGCGGCGGCGGCGTACGCGATAGAGCACAATCGCCGCCACGACGATGACCACGACGACGATGACGCCGATCGCGATCATCAGCCAAATCCGCTTTGACGAGCCCGGCGGTTCGCTCGGCTCCGACGGATTGTTCGACCCTGATGGCTTGGTCACCCCTGCTGATCGATTCAACCCGTCGGCCGCCGCGACCGCCGCACCGCTCCAGTCCTTGGCACCCACCGCGGGTTCAATCTTGTTGCTCCGCAGACTGTTTAGGTCGGCGTCCGTAATGCCCGGGGCCTTCGCCGGCACGGAGAACGCGTACGCCTTGGTGTTCGTGGCCACGGCCAGCAGCGCGTCGCGGTCGTCCATTTCGCTGGCGCTGCGGGTTTTGTCGGCCCAGTTTTCGGGTTTGAACCTGGAGAAGTTGTCGACGTAAACCACCCACAGTTGAACGTGCTGATCCCGATAGAGCCGGTCGAGTGCCGCGCGGACCGTCGCCCGATCGGAATCCGTCAACACCCCGGTGTTGTCGGTGATGTGATCGGTCAGCTTGGACGGCGGTTGCGCGCCGGCGGGGGTTGCCAGCGGTAAACCGGCTGCGAGGATCGCCAGAACTACGCCGAGCAAGCGAACAATCCGCATACGGGTAATCTAGCCCGCCGCCGCCCAGCCGACGTCAAGCACATGTGCCGTCGTCGCTTTCGCGGGTGACGACGTACGTGTAGCGGTCGGCATCGGGGTTCCCACATCAGTGGGGCACCGTCCCCTAATCCTCTTGGAAGACCGCTTAACTCGCCTAAGAGGCGGCGGGTTACGTGTGGACCTTCCAGCCCGCCAACGGGGTGGGTGCCGCCGGGGCGTTGGGGTCGTTGAACTCGATGTAGATGTCGCCCTGCTTCACGGTGCTGTCGTAGGCGATGAATCCGTGCACGGTTTGGCCATTGGCCACGGTGCCCGAGCGCAGCGGCGGGGTCTTGTTGATCGCCTGGTAATCGATAGTGGACGAGCCGCCCTGGATATCCCGGTACGGATCTTGCCGCCACGGCGTGGCGGCGGCCGTGATGGAGGTCTGGCTGTACGTGAATGGTGCGTCGGACTTGCCGACGATGGTGATCTCGATGACGTTGCAGCCGCCGCCACCGTAACAGCCGGACGAGACCCAGTTCGCGTTGTTGAGCGTGACGTCGGCGGTGGCGGTGCTGTACTCCGTGACATGAATGGTGCCGCCGGATTTTCCGGTCGGGAACGGCGACTGCTGGGTTGTCGGTTCGGCGTTGCCGTGCGGCGCGGTCGCGCACGCGGTGATCGCCACCATCGTCACCAGCGCTAAGCGCAAGGAAATCGGTGTGGTCACTTGACGTTGCCTCCTAACATTCGAACACCATCGGTACCGGCGCTATTCATACTTGAAACCTCGCGACTGTGCTGCAAGATGAGCAGATGCAGCGGCGTCGGCTCGACTACCTCCTGCTCCCCGCCTTCGTGCTCGGCATCATCAACGCCGTCTTGTTGAGTCTGCCGGAAGGATTGGGCGTTCCCGTCGCCACTGACAGCCCGTGGCCACCGCTGCGCGCCTTACACACCTGGGGCGTCGAGCAAGAACCGCAGCATCTGGTCATGCCGCCCGCCTTGCGGGCCTCGCTGCTGTACGACGGTTTCGTTCAACTCCCGCTGCTCGTGATGCTCACCATCGGCGTCTGGAAGCTGAAATCGTGGCGCTGGCTGCCCGCACTGGCGATCGCCTATGCCGTGAGCGCCGTGGTGAATATGTACTTCTACTTCATGCAGACGTTCCTCGGGCCTAATCCGCCCTTGCACCTGGCGACCTACCTGCCACTCAATCTCCCCTGGCTGATCGTGCCGATGCTGGTGGCGTACCGGTTCTGGCCGCGCACAGCCTGAAGTCTCACCAAACTCCGGACATCTCGAAGACGAACTCGTGGCCGCAGATGCAAATGCGATCACCGTCGGCGAGCGTCGCGCTGACACGAACCCTCTGACCCGCGACGTCGACTCCGTTGGCGGACCGCAGATCCGTAATGACGAAACTGTTTCCGGTGTCGACGATCACCGCGTGGTAGCGACTGACCGTGTCGTCGTCGAGGACGATGTCATTGTCGGCGACGCGGCCGATCCTGGTCGCGGTTCCTCGCAGCGGATAACGACTTCCGCCGGCATCGCGGAGGTGTGCGACGACGGCCGACTCCTGGACAATCTTGGTAGTCCGCCGACGAGTCACGGCAACGCGTTTGGCCGTTGCGCGCGCCGCTTGTTCGACGTCGAGCGGCTCTTGGCGAAGGATCCGCTGATGTAGACGCTGCAACGTGGGACCGGGATCGATACCCAGATCGTCAGCGAGCGCAGTCTTGAGCCGACCGTAGGCGTCCAGTGCGTCGTATTGGCGCTCCGCCGCATAGTAGGCGGTTATCAACTGCGCCCACAGCGGTTCTCGATACGGGTGCTCGCCCACCAGGACTTCGAGCTCACGGATTATCGAATGCGTTCGACCGCAAGCTATTTCGATCTCGGCCCGCGCGGTGAGTGTCACCAGCTTGTCCTCTGCCAATGCCGCGGCGAAGGCGTCGACGAATTCAAAGTCGCGCAGGTCCTCGAGCACCGGCCCGCGCCACTCCCCTAGCGCGGCCGACAAATGGCCACTCGCCTTTTCGAACCGGCCGGCGGTAACGGCCTCAAATCCCGCCTTTTGTTCGACGGCGAAACGACCGAGATCGCACGCCTCTTCGGGCACGGCCAATCGATACCCGGGCTGGGCGCTGGCCAGGATCACGGCGGGATCCACGCCGGCGCTGCCGATCAGCCGGCGCAGCCGAGAGACGTGCGCATGCAGGCTCGCTCGAGCCTCGGGCGGTGGGCGTTGCTGCCACGCGGCGTCGATCAACGTGTCGATCGGCACGGTGCGGTTGCGATTGATCAGCAGCAAGGCCAGCACGGCCCGCCGTTTTGCCGCACCCAACGGCAGCTCGGCACCGTCGACGCTCAGCTGCAACGGTCCCAATAGCCCAAACCGGAGGCCGTTGTGGGTCATCGCGATATCCGGCATGCAGTCACCACAGGTACACGCGGGCGCTACTTCCGCCGATGCAGGTGATCCAGCTGTCCCCGGGGTGTTGCTGGCAGTGCATCAGGAAGTTGGAGCCGTTGCACAGCGCGCCCGGCACGGACTTGCAGTCCACTGCGCCGGGCGCGGAGACGGCCCGTGGCAGCGGGCTGGCGTCGCCGTATTCGGCCCAGTAGGAGGTCAGCACGCTGTTGGCGAATAGACACGAGGTTTCCGGTGTGCCACGGCCGGCGTGGGTGCCGAACCCCGTGGTGTTCGACAAGGAAAAGCCCTGATCGCAGGACTGATGCAGGGCGCTGAGGTCGGGACCGGTTATCAGTGGGGGCAGCGCTGCGCGCGCGGGGGTTTGCTGCGGTCTTGTTGGCCCGTGTGCGAACAGGCCGATGTCCACACCGATGCCCCCGAGGACCAGAGCCGCGGTGCCCGCGATCACGGCCGGCAGCACCCATCCGCGTTTTCTCGAATCGTGGTCGGGAGGCTCCGCCGCAATGGGATCGGTTTGCACGGCCGCGGCGAACAGTCTCGTGCCGTTGGCATCCGTCGATGCGCCGGGCGGTGACGCCATCTCGTCGGTGATGTCGCTTCCCAAAGCGCGCTGCGCCGCACGCGCCAGGGCGCCCGCCGTGGCGTACCGGTCGTCGGGGTCTTTGGCCATGCCGCGTGCGACGACCTTGTCCAGCGCGACCGGAACCCGCGGATTCGCCGCACTCGGTTGTGGGGGCGGCAGGGCCATGTGGGCCGCCACCAGATGTTCCAGGCTGTCGCCGTCGAACGGGGCGGCGGCGGTGAGCGACTCGTACAACACGCACGCAAGCGAGTAGACGTCGACCGCGGGCGTGGTTATCCCGTCGCGAAACCGTTCGGGCGCCATGTAATTCAAGGTGCCGATCTGAGTCCCGACCGTCGTCAGCCGCGGATCGCCTCTGCCTTCGGCGATTCCGAAGTCGACGAGATACACGAAATCGGCCGGGGTGACGATGATGTTCTGCGGCTTGACGTCTCGATGGATCAACCCCTCGGTGTGCGCCGCATCCAGTGCGTCGGCGACCTGACCGATGAGGGCGACCGCACGCCGAGGAGCCAACGGGCCGTCGGCGATCAAGTCGAGAAGCGTCTGCCCCTGCACCAAGCGCATCTCGATGTAGAGGCTGCCGTCGATCTCGCCCCAGTCGTGGATCGGAATGACGTGGGGTTCCTGCAGGATCGCCGCGGCCTGAGACTCCCGCTGAAATCGGGTACGAAACGTGGGATTGGTGGACAACTCGTCGGCCAGGATCTTGACCGCGACGGTTCGCTGTTTGCCGGTGTCGAAGGCTTCGTAGACTGCCCCACCCCCGCCCTTGCCGAGCAGGCGCGTGATGTTGTATTTGCCGAACGTCATTCCGACGCGCGAGTCCGCCGCCATCCCCTTGATTCCTTCGGGTACCGACGCAGTATCTCCCTCACGGCCCGCCCATGCAGCCATTTAGTGCCGAAGCCGCCGCCTGCGGGCCGCGCTCCAAGAAAGACGCAAGAAACGCGCAAGGCATGCGGCGCAGCCTCTACGTGACCGGGCACCCCAGCCCACTAGCAAAAAACCCGCTGACCGGGCCTGCTTTTCAAGGAGACCAATATGATCACGACACCGCGTCACGCACAGCCCGCGCCGCGGAACGCCGGCCCTCGCAACGGCCGTCCGCGCGCCGGGTTCCGGCGACGGATGGAGACGACGACGTTCGCGCTTGCGGCAACGGCGATGGTCGCGGCGGGGATCACCCCGTCGCCCGCCGCGCATGCCGAGCCTTCGCCGGCTATGGCGGCCCACGGCGTCGAGGCCTCCCTCGAGACCGTTCCGTGGTCGCAGGTCGGTCCGGGTTGGATGCTTGCGATGTGGAGCCCCGTTCCGGGCCTACACCCCGGCGAAATGCCGCCGCCCGGCTCGCCAACCTGGCAGACGGCCACCACGACGCTGTACCTGGTCGATCCCGCGGGCGGCCGCTACCCGATCACCAGCTTCCCGCCGCCGGGCGAGGGTTCAAGCCCGGAGTTGGTCGACTGGTCGGGCGACGGAACCCGTGCCCTGTTCGTCACGAACCAGAAGGGCCACCGGGCGATCACCGAAGTCGACCTGCGCAGCGGCGCGCAGAGGACGTTCACCGTCGAGGGCAACGAGGCCAGTCCGCGCTACACACGCCCCGACGGCAAGGCACTCCTGCTACACGGGTGGAACAGCGCTAGGCCTAAGTCGTTGGAACGCGTCGACCTCGACGGCAACCACCAGCTGACCTACCCGGTGGCACAGGACTTTCAGGGGTTTCTCTCCACCCCGGACGGCACCCAGTTGGTGCTGGGCGCGGCGTCCGGCCTCGCGCTGATGGGCAATGACGGGGTTCCCGGTAAGGCTCTGCCGCTCGACGGGCAGAAGGACTGCTCGCCGATGCGGTGGTGGGACGCGGGCTCGAAGGTTGCCCTCGCTCGCTGCGGCAGCTCCAAGGGGTCGCAGCTGTGGCTGGTACCCATCGACGGCGGGACACCGACCGCGCTTACCGCGCCGAATGACGGGAATGGCCCCGACTACGGCGACCTGAACGCATGGCAGCTCCCGGCAGGGACGTTCCTGCAGGCCGCCGGCGCGTGTGGCGTCGTATATCTCGCCAAGCTCAACGACGACGGCACGACATCACAGGTCAACGTGCCTGACGTGAAGGGCCGCAGCGTCGTGGTCCTCGGCGTCAACGGAGGCGACCTCGACCTGCAGGCCCGGGCCGGCTGTGGCGGCGGCCAGTCACTGATCGACTACAACCCGCGGCCGGCACCTCGACCGTGCTGCTCGGGCCTACGGTCAACGGCGGCGGCGTCATCAGGGCCATCCCTTTCCCGGGCCAGCGATAGCGAGCGGAGATCAGCATGACGAAGACTGCTCGCCTGTTGCCGTTCGCCGACCTCAAGTTGTTGCCCACCGATTTGGCGGTGGACCCCAGCGGCAATGTGTACGTCATCGACCTCGGCACCATCCGCGTGCTGAAGTTGGATGCGGGCGCGAGCGCTCCAATCGTGCTGCCATTCAACGACCTGAAGGACTCATCAAGCGTGGCGGTCGACTCCAAGGGCAACGTTTATCTCAACGACGGCCTGCACTTTCGCATTCTCAAGCTGGCGGTCCAATCATGAAGATCGTGATTCGTGGGGTCGTCGCGGCGGCGATGATCGCGAGTGCGGCCGGATGCGGGACACCACCTGTCGCCCCGCAGAGCGCTTCGACGTCCCCTACGCCGGTGACCACATCGGTTGCGGTGCAAGGCCAATCGGTGTGTACCGAGCTCAACGGAACAAGTGGCCCCGACCAAAGCTGCCACGTCCATAGTGCGACTTCGGCCTACAAGATCGACATCAGCTTTCCTCTCGATTACCCGGACATGCCGGCCGTCACCGACTTCGTGAAACGCGACCGCGACGCATTCCTCGACTGGGTCGCCAAGTTCGGGCCGTCGGGCGGCCGTGATCGGCCATACGAATACAACGTCACCGCCAAGGCTTTCCGTTCGGGACCGCCGGAGTCAGGCACCCGAAGCGTCGTGTTGAAAATCGACAACGACACAGGCCTGGCCCATGAGGGCCATCCAAACACCACGTTCCAGGCGTTCAACTTTGACCTCGGTAAGCGCGCTCCGATCACGTTCGACACGCTGTTCAAGCCTGGGACAAAGCCGCTGGAGATCCTCAACCCGATCGTCGAGCGCGAATTCGATGCGCCAGCCGCTGATCTCGATCAAACGACGTACCAGAACTTCGCGATCACGAATGACGCGGTGATCTTTTTCTTCGGCCAAGACCAAGTGGTGTCGGACAACGGCGGACCGCACAAGATCACGGTGCCGCGGTCCGAACTGGCATCGGTGCTTGCCTAGTCCAACAGCGACGCGGGAACGTGCCGCTAACTCTGTCCCGTGTTGCCCACGCAAGTCGCGGTGGCGAGCTTGCCGGCGGAGGTCCGCGCAGCGAGTCGGCGCCACCATGATTGGTCGGCAGCGTAGAGGTTTGACGGGTAGTGCACGCCGAAATTGTGAAAATCCCGGTCACAGCCCAGCCGCGCCGAGCCACCCGTCCTCCTGGCGACGTCGAGTCCGTTTGCCGCGGCTACACCGCACACCCATTCCTGCCGGTAATCGACGGTTATGATTTCGCCACCGCGACACGACAGGAGCCGCCGATGTCTACAGATCGTCAGCGTGGGGCCGAACTGCAAGCGCACCAGGTTGTACCGGACGTCGGGCGGACGCTGTGGCTCGGCACTCTGCTGCAGTTTGGATTGCGTGCGGTACTGATCGTCTTGGTCATTGCGACGTTGTGGTTGGAGCCGCCGGACCACTACGAGTGGGTCTGCGTGAGCATCCCGCTGGTGTACGCGGTCGGCCTCGGGTGCTGGAGTGCGTGGGCGCTGCGACGTGGGGCATCCACGACGACGTCCACCAGGACGCTGGTGCCACTGCTCGCTCTGACCGCCGACGTCGCGATGGTTTCCGTCCTGTCGGTACTCGCCGGCGTGACGTCCCCGCAGGACTGGACATCAGACGTGATGAGGAACGGCTTCTTCCTGATTCCACTGATCGCGGGCGCGCAGCTGGATCCCAAGATCAGTGCGGCGGTGGCGATCCCGACCGTCTCCGTATTCGTTCTCACCTGCTGGATCACCAGGTCGGCCAACCAGGAGCCCTGGGCATCGATCCTGTTGAGTTCGTTCGTCTTGGCCGCACTGGCCGGCGGATCCGTTGTGCTGTCATTTATCCAGCGGTCCAGGATAGAGATGATCGCCGACTTGGCCCGGCAGCGAAGCGAGCTATTGGAGGAACTGCTGGGCGTGGAACGGCGTGAGCGGCAAGTAATTTCGGAGCGGCTGCACGACGGCGCCCTTCAGTACATCTTGGTTGCACGTCAAGACATCGAGGATGTGCGCGACGGCTCAGCCGATGCCGTCGACCGGGTGGAGTCGGCGCTCGCCGAGTGTTCGGGGCTGCTGCGCGACGTGGTCCGTGAACTACATCCAGACGTGCTGGTGCGGCTCGGCTTGAAGTCGGCGGTCTCCGCCCTCGCCGAACGCCTTGGTTCCCGCGCGGGGCTTTCCGTCGTGTTTGACGCGACCGGTTGGCCCGATGGTCTGCGCACCGAGTCCGATGACGTGCTGGACAACGCCGTGCGTGAGGCGTCGACGAACGTCATCAAACATGCTCGTGCACGGACTATTTGGATCGATTTACAATATTGCGACGGGGTGGCCTCGTTGCGTGTTGCCGATGACGGAGTGGGCATCTCGGCGGCGGCAATCGCACGAAAGGCTGACGAAGGTCATATCGGAATGACCTCGATGCGCGCGAGGGTACTCGCGTGCGGCGGCCAGTTCGACGTGCGCTCGACCTCCCCCGGAACCGAACTCGCCATCTCCATACCATTAGGGACCGCACGTCATCTCACCGCCGCCTGACCGTCCGAGGGTGGTGCATCGAGAGTTGACGCGGTGACGAATTGTGTTCGGCGCATTCAAGACACCACGTCGGCTAGGGGTTGGCCATCGAGGAATCGGCGAACGTTGGACGCGGCGGCCATGGCGATGCGTATTAGCGTTTCACGCGTTACACCGCCCACATGTGGGGACAGAACAACATTGGGGGCCTGCAGGATCCGTAGTGCGGCGGTCGGTGGTTCTGGGTCGAATACATCTATGCCGGCGCCCGCGATGCGGCCAGCCTCCAGGGCGTCGGCGAGGGCTTCCTGATCTATGATTGCGCCCCTGGCCGTGTTGACGATGAACGCCGTGGGTTTGATGAGCGCCAAGCGCCGGGCATCGATCAGGTGCCGCGTCGCGTCTGTGAGCGGTGCAAGCACGACGATGTAGTCGCTGGTGTGCAGCAACTCGTCGAGAACGACACGCCGGGCGCCGAGGCCGTCGGCGATCCCGGTCAAGTCGTCCGACGGGTCGGTATAGACGATGTCCATATCGAAAGCCACCCCACGCCGCGCGACTTGCTGGCCGATGCGGCCGAGCCCGATGATTCCCAAGGTTTTGCCGTGCAGTTCGGTGATGGAGTGCTGCAGCCTGGGGGAGGGCCCAGTCCCCCGCCGTTAAGGCGATGTGCGCCGGAATCAGCTGCTTGGCAAGAGCCAACATCAAGGCGAACGTCTGTTCAGCGACGTCCTGTAGCTCGGCGTCGCTTGACCCTATGTTGCATACGACGATCCCCCGTTCACGGGCGGCCGCGAGGTCTACGTAATCGAATCCGTGACTTGCGCATTGGATTAACTCCAAATCGTGAGCCGCGGCGATGTGTTCAGCTGTGACGCGGCCGAGGCCGGTCAAGATGACATTAGCTTGGCTCAGTGCCGCCGTGTCCTCATCGGCGGTTTCCACTACCGCAACCGAGAATCCGGCGCCGAACAAACTGGCCAGTTGTTCACCAACGGCGCGCCCCCCGGCTTCGGCCGGAATGACGGCGAGGATTTGCTTGCGGAGGACTCCGGCAGTCATCGGCGAAGTCCATCGGCAAGTCGGTTGCGCCGCTGCGGATTTTGGGCCGCCCTAGCGGCCGACCCGCATGAGTGTGGAGTGTTGTCAGTCATCGAAATCGTAAGCCGGCCAGCCTATCTGGGATCGCCGGCCGGCTGCTCGGATAAATGTCTCTACCGCTGTTCGTCTTCCGATTGGCTCAATACGCGGTCCGCACTTCGGATGAGGCTGCGGTTGAACGCATACTGTGCGGTGGCGAGCTTGTCGGCAAGTTCGATCGCGGCGTCGACGAGCTTCGCGCGCAGCGGTTGAATAGCCTCGGGAAGTGCCTCGTCGACCGTCTCGCGGAACTTGCGCAACGCCTCGCCTGCGACATGCTGTCCGGCCTTGGCCGATTCGCGCAAATCGTCGACCAGATCGGTGTGTTGCGATACAACAGTCTTCGGCTGAGCATTAGGGGTCATGCCAAATCCTTTCACGATAGTTTTCGCTGACGCCAACTACGCTAATTGCCCAGTGTGGTCGGCCAATACGGCCAAAAGTCACACACTTGAGTGTCGATAGTCGGCGCGTTTCCGTGCTCCACGTTTGGCACCCACGCGGTCCGTCGATCGGGTGACCACAAGCCAGCTGACGGTCTGTCGCTAGCGGGCACGGCGAGACCGGTGTCGTCCTGGACGTTCATCGTGGGCCCATGTGTCCGCCGGGCCCCATCATGTCCCCCGATGTCACCATTGGGCAGCTGCCGACGTGTCCGCCGTTGTGACCCTGACCCCACCAGTAGTAGCCGTCGGCTCGACCGGGCCAGGAAGACCCCGGAGAAGAAGATCACCGCGACGATGAACACGACACCTGCGATGATGCCGATCCACGCCGCGACTTGTCCCAGGCGACATCCAGACCCTCAGCGCCTGCTTTGCGTCAGCGTCCCTTTCGTTTGAAGCACTTTGCTGGCGGTGATCTTCTCCGTCTTGCGAGCCTCGCGTTCTAGGTAGCGCTGCTTGGATTCGTCGAACTTGTCGGAGGCTTCCTCGAGTTCCTTGACCAGTAGTGCAAGATCGTCGCGCATCCGTGCGGCCTCGCCACTAAAGTCTTCACGTTCGAAGATGCGCCACTTCTTGAGCACTGGCATGACCACCTCGTTGAGATGGATGCGGGGGTCGTAGACGCCGCCCACGGCGATGATGACCGCCTTGCGCCGAAACTCGGGCACCGTGAACCCTGGCATCTTGAAATTGCGCAGGATTCGGTGCACCGATTTCATCGCTTGATTGGGCGCGATGTCCAAACCTGCTGCGCTGACATCCCGATAAAAGATCATGTGCAGGCTCTCGTCGTGCGACACCCTGGCCATCAACTGCTCTGCGATGGTGTCGCGACTGACCTTGCCGGTGTTGCGGTGCGAGACGCGGGTGGCCAACTCCTGAAATGACACATACATAACCGAGTCAAACAAACTCTCAGCAAACATATTACCCTGGTGATTCTGGCCAGGGCTGAAGCCGCGAGTCATTTGCTCAACGCGAAGCTTTTCTAGCTCCACCGGGTCGACGGAGCGGGTGACCACCAGGTAGTCGCGCAGCGCCGTGCTGTGCCTGGCCTCTTCCGCTGTCCACCGATTCACCCACTGCCCCCACGGGCCGTCCATGCTGAAGTTCATCGCGATCTCACGGTGATACGACGGCAAATTATCCTCGGTCAGCAGATTTTGGACCATCGCCACCTGCGCGACGTCGGGGAGCCGGGTCTGCCCCGGCTCCCAATCTTGGCCATCCAGCGCATAAAAGTTTCTGCCATCCGACCAGGGGACGTAATCGTGCGGGTGCCACTCTTTGAACATCGAGAGGTGGCGGTTGAGCAGGCGTTCAACTACCGGCTCAAGTTCGCGGAGTAGCTGCAAGTTAGTCAGATCCTTCGACACGGAACTCTCCCAGTTATCTGCGGTTGTCGGCAACGCGCAATGTATATGTGTCACGCGGTTACATTAAGATGACATGCGCGAGATGGGAGGGATAGGGTCAGAAGCCCCTTCGGCCCGAGGCCCTCGGCGTTAGAGGACTTCCGTCCCTATCGGTGAGCTCGGCGAGCTGTTGAGATAAGCGTGGGAAATCGGCCATTTTGGCGATGCGGGAGGCTTGGTGATAGCTGTTTCCGAGGCTAAAGTCGTTGTCCTTCAGTCACATCCAGCTTGGGTTGCGGCTCAACATCGCGCCCGTGAGCGTGGCGAGGCGATGCGGCGTCATCCGTCGTTTGTGGGCGGGCACTCGATGACGAATAGCGCGTCCGGGCCTTGAGGGGGGCCTGAGACCTGCAGGCTCCCAAATGGACATCAACGTCACCGCGGTGACGCGACTGGTGAGCGCCATTCTGCTGCCATTGCTCTGCGCCGGGTCAGGAAGCAGCATCGCCGGGCAGCTCCCTGGCGTCAACGGTCCCAGATCGCTAACGCCGCTAAAGCCAGCAGCGCCAAGTTCAGCATGATCATTCCCGGTTCGCGTCGACGCGCGTGTACCACTGCCGCACCTAGCATTACGATTATCAAGCCCGTTGTCCCAACCGCTACCGCCAACACGGGCGAAATGTCGACTACCGCGGGTCAGAGCATTGCCAGGCCGCCAGCAATCTCTGTTAATCCCACGAATATCACTGTGCCCGAACTAAAGTCGTCGACCCAACTCGAACCCCGGAGTGCCAGGCGCTTTTTCGGGACGACCAACTTTATCGCGCCGGAGGCGGCGAAGACCAGGCCCATCCCAACGCCGACAACCCAAAGAGGCATATCAGTTCCACGTTCGGGGCGGGCGCGCCGTTCATTCCGGCCGACGAGCTGTCAACCTTTAGATGACCAGCAAAGCGACACCACTATCGGTGACTTCGACGCTGACGCAGGAGAGGTCGGTTACGACGATGTCCGCATCCGCCAGTTCGTCCGCGTGGTGCGTGGTCGAGACCGCCAGTACTTGCGCCCCCGCGGCCCGGCCAGCACCAACACCAGCGGGCGCGTCCTCCACCACTAGGCACTCTTGAGCCTCGAAGCCCAGTGCGGCCGCCGCCTTGAGGTAACTCTCGGGGTCGGGCTTGCCGATTGATACATCTTCCGCGCCGATCAGCAACGTGGGAGCCGGGAGCCGCGCTGCCGCTAGTCGAGCAGCCATCAAGGAGCGCGGCCCGGAAGTTACCGCCGCCCAATGACTGGGCGGCAAGGCATCGAGCAATCGGCGCGCACCCGGTAGCGCCAGCACACCATCGAGATCAGCGGACTCCTGCAGAGCGAGCAGCCGCGCTGTCGCTGCGGCTCGCCGCTGTGGCGCGACGAACTGCGCGACGGTGTCTTCGGTTCGCCTGCCATGGCAGACCTTGAGGACCTCGTCGTAGTCGACGCCGTATTCCGTGGCCCAGGTGCCCCAGGACCGTTCAACGGTGGCGGTTGAGTCAACCAAGGTGCCGTCGATGTCGAACAAGATTCTCTTGCCGCGCAGCACCGCCATAGGTCGCAACCCTAATCGCGTTGGGGCGACGCATGCGCCGGCCAGAGGTTCTGCCTGGCGGATGCGAGCGGGGGCGGTTTGCCCTCGGCGATGATGGACGGCGATGTTCAGGCCGGCATCAACCGACCGCTCGGGTCGTTTGTCGTGAAAACCCCACGTCAAGAGGGATCCGCCAATTAGCGTTCGACAAAAAGAGGTGACTCTTTGTGACGTTGGTCATAGTTGCTAATACGCGGCTTACGCACTTTTGTAAAGCGCACCAAAGTAAATACAACCGCTTGCACCCAACGTCTTCAATTTGCGCCGTGCTGATAGCATGCATTGAATCAACTGCTTCGGCCCCTGCCTGCCGCTACCCAACGATGCTGCGTCAGGTAATTGTAGCGTGGGCGACGAAAGGATTCTTGGTGTCAACAGCCACCAAACGAGCTCAATATGACTTCATTTACGAGACTTTGCAGCATGAACCGACGGCGCTGGACTTCACAATATCAGTGCTGGAAAAGAGTTATAAATCGCACTTTTCTAAACACGCGAGCGATGTAAGTGGTCTCTTAGAGGATGCGTGTAAGCATTTGCTGGCGGCCGGAAATGGTCGTGAACTCTATCAAGTAAGTAAAGAGGTACACGAACAATTCTTCACATCCGAGGGAAACGGGTCATGGTTCAGCGAGGGCTACTCGGCATATAAGTCACAGCGTAAGCCGGTACAGGACTTCAATAACCTTGCAGACGCCATTAGCGGTAGCACCGTGCTCGACTTCGGCTGCGGTCGTGGTCATTTAGCTGCGCTGATCGCCCAGGCCGGCTTTGACTGCTACACCACGGACGTCATGGACTACCGTGGCACGAACGCTAGCCACCTACCGTTTCGCCAGATGGCTTCGCCTGTTGACGTCCCCTATGCGGACGACATGTTCAACAGCGCGATCGTAAAAACCGTCCTCCACCACGTTGATGAACCCGATCTGATTCCACTGCTGATTAATTTGCGGCGTGTTGCACGGCGGTTGATTATCGAGGAAGATACTTACGCCGTCCCGGAAGAGTCCGTCGGGGCTGCAACGAGACAGATTGAGCTAACCGAATTCAATAAGTTGGATGAAAGCGATCAGTTCCGAGCGCTCGTGCTGATTGATTTCTTTGGCAACGCCGTCGCTCAGGGACTTGTCGATATGAATTTCGGCTGTCAGTTCAAGAAGGTTAGCGAGTGGCATTCACTATTTAACAGCCTCGGTTTCCGTGTGGTAGATACAGACGTCGTAGGCTTCCGCCCAGGCAATATTCACAAAGCCTGTCAGGTTCGCTTCGTCGTCGATCGCGAGGAATTGTAAGAGCCTATTTGGCCGGTCGCTCAAGCCCAAGCTGATCGCGCAATGTGGGCCCGGCGTACTCGGTGCGGAACCGGCCGCGGCGCTGCAAGATGGGCACCACATGATCGACGAACGCCGTCAGCTCGTGCGGCAATGTCGATCCCATGATCGTGAACCCGTCGACCGCGCCCTCGTCCTGCCACGCGATCACATGATCGGCCAGCTGTTCGGGCGTGCCAACGAAATGCGTCTGGCCCGCCAGCCCACCCGTCACCTGCTGCGCGATCTCTCGTAGCGTGGCCTCAGGCTCGGCACGCGAGACCGCGAAGAGCTGCTCTGCCCGGCTTGACGGTGCGGACCGCTCGGCCCAGAGTTCAGCGGGCAGCGGAGCATCGGGGTCGAAACCGTCCGGGTCGAGGCCGGCCGTGTAAAGAGTGTTCTGCCAACGAAACTCGGGATTCTCCAGGTCTTCGAGGCGCTGTGCGCGTGCCCGAGCTTCGGCCTCGGTGCTGCCGAGCGTGATCATCAGCGCGGGCAGCACCTTGATCTGGTCGGCCTTTCGGCCTATGGCCGCGGCCTGCTCGTGGAGGTTAGCCCGGAAGGCGATCGCTGCCTCGAGTGAGGGAGACCCGGAGAAGACCACCTCGGCGTATCGCGCGGCAAGCCCGACGCCGGCCGCCGATTGTCCTGCTTGAAGCAGCACCGGGTGCCCCTGTGGGCTGCGCGGAAATGGCTGCACACCCTCGACGTCGTAGTACTTGCCGTGGAAGCGCGGCGCATGCAACTTGGCGCGGTCTGCCCACACGCCGCGTTCGCGGTCACCGACGACGGCGTCGTCCTCCCAGCTGTCCCAGACCTGGGTGACGGCGTCGACGAATTCGTGGGCCTGCGCATAGCGGTCTGCGTTCTCGGGGTGGAACGGCTCGCCGAAGGCGGCGGCGGCCAGCGGCGTGACGGTGGTGACGATGTTCCAGCCGGCGCGACCGCCGCTGAGATGATCCAGGGTCGAGAACCGGCGGGCCAGCTCCCACGGCTTGCTGTAGGTCGTCGAGCCCGTCCCGATCAGCCCGATGTGGTCGGTGACCGCCGCCTGCGCCGAGAGCACCGCTATCGGGTCGAACTGCGTCTGAGGCAGATACGTGGCGCGGTATTCGGCGATGGCGATGTTGTCGGCCAAGAAGATTGAGTCCATCAATCCGCGTTCGGCGACGCGCGCGATATCGGTGTAGTAGGACAGGCCAAGGACATCGCGGACATCGCCGTCAACGACGCGCCACGCGGCCTCGTGATAGCCGTTCGGCCAGATGAAAGCGTTGAAGTGCAGAGGCCGCGTGCTCATGGGTTCGACTCCTTCGTGCGGGTGAATGCTTGCAAGGGAGGTGTCTTCGTCATGGCGTCGCCGCAGCCCTAGGCATTCTGCTGGGGCAACACGGACCGGGGTCGAAATAGTCCTCGGCTGTACTGCGCGACAACTATCACGGCGACCAGCGGGACCGATGGGCCACCAGTCGGCACCCATTTCTGCACATTTCAGAGGCGAACTGGTGGGCCGCGGACGCAGACGCGATCACCATCGGCCGTTAGCGCGGTGGCGGTTCCATCGTGCTGGGCCGGTATCCGGCGACGTGTCCGAGGGCCATGTTGAGGGCTAGTTCAAGGGGACGGGCGCTGCGCGTGGTCTGCGCCATGAGCAGTCCGCCTTGCAGCGCGCTCATCATCGTGAGCGCGAGATCATCGACGTCGGCCTCCGTGGCGAGTTCGCCGTTGTCGCGCATGGTCGCAAAGCCCGTGGAGAGATAGGACTGCCATTCGGCAAAGGACCGCGCGAGCTCCTGCCGCGCTGACTCGGATCGGTCGGCCAACTCGCTCACGAGTGAACCGAGTGGACAGCCGCCAACACCTTGCGTCTCGCGGACCATAGCCACGAGATGATCACACCAGCGTTGCAGACCCGCCCAAGAGGAGAGCTCGCGTAGCAGCGGTTCCTGGGCGGCGATGATGCGGCCGAACTGGGTCTTGATCACCTCGCCAATCAGCGCGTCTTTGTTGTCGAAATAGTGATATCGCTGCGACCTGCTGGTGCCGGTGGCGGTCATGACCGCGTCCAGGCTTGTTCCTGCTACCCCATGCTCCCGGACGAGGGATGCCGCTCCATCCACGATGCGGGCTTTGGTCGCCGCGCCCCGAATCGTCAGCCGCGCGGTAGGACGACCCTCCTTTGGCGCCACGACCGCACCATATCCGAGTTGGAATTGTCAGTCCAGTTTTTCGGAAGCATGATGGTCGAGTCGCTGCACGATGGCCGCCTGGGCAGCGAATCGCCGCGGCACGGTGACGAATTTTGAGGTCCACCCACTTGAGATGGGAACCCTGACGAATCGCGAATCACCCAGGCCCACAATCATGCTCGTGCACGGGGCCTGCGAAGACGGATCGATTTGGAAACCAGCGCAATACTCCCCGGCGAGCCCGACTACCGTCGGTTGTGGCTTGCGCGCCGTTCGGAAGGCGCAGCGAATTCCAATATCTTCTGAAAGATATTGCTTTGCAATGCCATTCAGAGCAGCTAGCAAGGCGAGACCGTGCATTGGCGCGTTCCGCAGGCGGGGATGACTCGGCCGGGCCGGGGCCCCATTCGTTACCTGTCGCTCTGGCCGCAATGCGGACTGTTGACGCTCGCGAGCTGTTAGCCCCGCGATAAGACGCCCCTTCATTGACGCGGCGACCGCACCGTATCCGAATTGGCATTGTCGGTCCAGTTTTGCCGCAGCATGATGACGAGCAGTCAACGAATGACCGTGGAAGGATGCCGATGTCGCGACTCAACTACGGCCAGCTGTTCCCCGCGCTCGACTTTCCCGCCGTCGGTGGTGGGACGATCTCCCTGCCGGGCGACCTCGCTGGCTCCTACGGCGTTATCTTGATCTACCGCGGGTCCTGGTGCCCGTACTGCAACGCCCAACTTGCCGCGTTCTCGCGTGCGCTCGATTCGCTGAGCGAACTCAACGTCAAGGTGGTCGCCTTATCTGTCGATGACGAGGACACGTCAGCTGCGCTCGTCGCCAAGCGCAAGCTGCGCTTTCCGGTCGGCCACAACGCCGACGCCGACAAGGTCGCCATAGCCACGGGCGCCTACGTCAACGACGATCCGCACTATCTCCAATCGACCGGCTTCATCCTGGCACCTGATGGGACGGTGTGCCTCGCCGTGTACTCGAGCGGTGCCATCGGGCGGCTTGTTCCCGATGATGTCGTCGGCTTTATCAGGTATCTGACCGACGCATCCGGAGACGCAATAAGCAATACCGAACAACCCCATGTAACCAGGCCGGACGGTAGGGGCACCGCCGAGCAGCCTCGTTAACTGCAAACTGACTCGACGACGACAGCCGATTCCATGTCTCTGCAGCAGCGTGCACGGTACGAATCCCTTTTCCGGCCAACAGCAATCGGTGGTGTCGACCTGACCAATCGTGTCGCTCTGGCGCCGATGACGCGAATAAGCGCGACCGCCGAAGGCGTTCCCACCGATCGGATCGGTACCTATTACCGGGTGTTTGCCGATGGTGGGTTCGCGCTGCTGATTACCGAAGGTCTCTATATCGATGATCAGACTAGTCAGGGTTACTTGTTCCAGCCCGGCATCGCGAATCACGTTCAGGCCGAGGCGTGGAGACGAGTCGTCGCCGGCGTCCACGCCTCCGGATCGAAGTTCTTCGCCCAACTGATGCACGCCGGTAGCCAAGCGCAAGGCAACCCCCGCACCACCGTCACGTGGGGCCCCTCGGCGGTGCGGCCAAAGGGCGAGCAGTTGGCGATGTACCGCGGGTCAGGCCCATTCCAGATGCCACAGGCGATGACTGGTGACCAGATCAGCCAAGTCCGGGCCGCGTTCGTCAGCGCGGCCCGGTTGGCACGTGACGTCGGGTTCGACGGTGTAGAGATTCACGGTGCCAACGGTTATCTGCTCGACGCATTTATCACCGATTACATGAACACCCGCACCGACGACTACGGCGGCAGCCTCGCCAACCGGGTTCGACTGGCCACCGAGGTTTGCGGTGACGTCGCAGCGGCTGTCGGGACGGACATCGCCGTCGGTATCCGCATTTCCCAAGGGAAGGTTTCAGACAACCACCATCGGTGGGTGGGCGGTGAGGACGACGCGGCCGCGATCTTCACGGCACTGGCCGACACCGGCATCGACTACATCCACACCACGGAATACCGTGCTCTGGCGCCTGCTTTCGACGGCACTGAGACACCCCTGGCGAAGCTCGCCAAGCAATACAGCGGGCTGTCGATCATCGCCAACGGCCACCTCGATGACCCACGGGACGCGGCCTCGATCATCGACTCCGGCGCCGCCGATGTCGTCGCCCTCGCCAAACCCGCACTGGCCAACCGGGACTGGCCACGCCGCGTACAAACCGGCAAGCCGCTGTCACCAGACCTGCCCGTCGATCTATTCGGACCCGTCGCGGACATCAAGGACTGGGAAGTCGCCGACACATCGAAGTCGCCAGCCGACCCCCAAAGTCACGAAATCGGCGGTTGAGGAACCAAAATCTTTGGCCAGAAGCTCGATTGAGGTAGCACCAACGGCAATGACGCCGATCCTGGTCGGCATTCGTACCCGGTCGAAGGAGTGCTCCTGTGCGTCACGCGGGCGTTCGCTATCTCAGCGACTTTCGCCCCGAGTACCCCGCCGGTGTCTAGTAGCCGTCGCAAGACGTATCGATGCCGCAAGACCATGAAGCGAAACCACTTAATGCACAAAGGAGATCGTCCTGATGAACGTAACGGCGCCCGCCCACGCGGCAGAAGCCGCCCACCCGAATCACACCTACGATGTCGTCGTGCTGGGCGCGGGGCCCATTGGCATCCATTCGGCTGGCCGGGCGCGTGCAGAGGGTTTGTCTGTGGCCTTGGTCGAACGCGAACTTGTCGGTGGCGAATGCAGGCATTGGGGTTGCATCCCGAGCAAGGCGTTGTTGCGGCCGGTTCTCGCATTGGCCGACGCCCGACGCATCGAGGGCGCACGTGAGGCTGTCACCGGATCAGTGTCAGCTTCAGGAGTTTTCGCGCGACGCGACCGCTATGTGACGAACTGGGACGACACTCCCATGGTAGCGGCCGTTGCGGGCATGGGGGTCGATCTCTTCCGCGGACACGGCCGACTCGACGGACCGCGCCGAGTAGCGATAACCAACCCGGAAGGGTCGTCGCAGGCACTCAACGCGGTGCACGCCGTCATGCTCTGCACCGGCAGTAGCGCGCTGGTGCCCGATGTGCCTGGCGTGGCCGAAGCGATGCCGTGGACGAATCGCCGGGCCACTGACAGCAGTTCGGTTCCCCCCCCCCCGCCTAGCCATCGTGGGTTCCGGCGGAATCGGTGTGGAGATGGCGACCGCATGGCAGGCCCTGGGGTCGAAGGTTACTTTGCTGTCCCGCGGTGCGGGCCTGCTCCCTCGGATGGAAACATTCGTCGGTGAGTACGTCGCACGCGGCCTCACCTAAGCCGGCGTGGACATCCGCACCCGGGTCTCGGTCGCCGAGCTGCATCGGTCCGGAGGTGCGGGTCCGGTGCGAGTGCTGCTCGACAGCGGCGACGAGATAGAGGTCGATGAAATCCTTTTCGCCACAGGCCGAATACCCAATACCGAGGACATCGGGCTGCAAAGTGTTGGACTCATACCCGGCGCCTGGATCGACGTCGACGACCGCTGCCTCGTGCGCGGTGTCGACGGCCAATGGCTGTACGCACTCGGAGATGCCAACCACAGAGCTCTGTTGACCCACCAGGGCATGTACCAGGCGCGCATCGCGGGTGCGGCGCTCGGTGCCCGCGCCCACGGCAAAGCGCTAGACACCGCGCCGTGGGGCCGCCATGTGACAACGGCTGACAACCTCGCCGTCCCCCAAACATTCTTCACCGATCCCGAAGCCGGCTCAGTGGGACTGACTGTGGCACAGGCACACAAAGGCGGTTACCGCTTCACCACGGTGGACGTCGACATGGGCCAGTCTGTACCGGGGGCTAACCTGTATGCCGACGGGTACGCAGGGCGGGCACGCATGCTCGTAGACCAGGACGAGGGTTACATCCTCGGTGTGACCATGGTGGGTCCCGGTGTGACCGAGTTATTGCACTCGGCCACCGTCGCCGTCGCGGGACGGTTAACGATTGCCCGGTTGTGGCATGCGGTGCCCTGCTTCCCCACTATCAGTGAGGTGTGGTTGCGTCTCTTAGAGGGGTATCGGGATGGTGCTGGTGTCAGGTAACTGGCCTGGTTTCCACAGTCAACGGAAACATTTGTTGAGATCCTCACTGTGAAACGGTGATTGAGCAGAGCGGCCCGGACGAATCCGCTGGGGATGTCCGGGCCGCTCCGTGGCTTAAAGGTGGTGCAGTATTTGCTGCAGCACCGCGATCAATTCGTCGATCACCCATTCCACGCCGGCGACGACTGCCTCGACCACCTTGACGGGGATCATGACGATTGCCTCGGCAGTCTTGATGACGGCCTCGACGATCTCATGAACGATCGGGAATGGTGGTGGCGGCGGAATGTCTGCCGGCCATACACCGCCTGGTGTGAGCGGGAAGGCAGGTTGTAGCGGCCTGTGCGGGTAGGACGCCTGCGCCCAGGGGTAGCCGATGCCCGAGGGCGTGGGTTGCCATGCGGGACTTAATGGCCTGTGGGGGTAAGCCGGCCGCAGCGACGGTCGCCATGTACCCGACGGCGTGGGTTGCCATGCGGGACTTAGCGGTCGGTGGGGGTAAGCCGGCCGCAGTGCCGGCTCCCAAGAGCCCGACGGTGTCGGCTGATACCCGGGCCGCAGATGGAATGGATACGTTGGCTTGAGGCCATGGTGGCCTTCGCCCGACGGAGTGGGCTGAAATGCCGGGCTCAAGGGTCGGTGAGGATACGCCGGGCGCCATCCTGGCTCCCATGAACCCGAGGGCGTGGGGTGGTAGCCCGGCCGGAAGTGAAAAGGATACGCAGGCTGCAAACCGTGGTGCCCTTCGCCCGACGGAGTCGGCCGAAACGCCGGCTCTAACGGCCTAAACGGATACGCGGGCCGCAACACCGGTTCCCACGAACCCGAGGGCGTCGGGTGATAGCCAGGACGGAAATCGAAGGGGTAAGCGGGCTGCAAACCTGGCCAACCCACACCCGACGGAGTCGGCTGAAACGACGGATGCAAAGGCCTAAACGGATAAGTGGGATTCGGAGTCGTTGGCTTGAGACCCTGTTCGGCGGCCACTTCCGCGTCAACGTAGGACGCGCCGGATTTGGTGAGGGTGCACACGAATTCCTGGTGAAATGCCGTGGCTTGGAGACTGACCTTTTGGTACGAAGCGGCATGCCCGCCAAAGAGCGCAGCCAATTGGGCGGAGACGGAGTCAGACGCCGGGGGGACCACACCGACTGTCGGTGCGGCAGCAGTCACGGAGGCTTCTTCGATCGACGAACCTATAGCGGCGACATCGCCCGCGACTGCAGACAGCTGCTCGGGGGCCACACTCACCAACGACACAACACTCACTCTCCTGTCATATTTCGATGTCTACATCCGTATGAATACTGAAACCACGAGCCCCAGAGCAGGTCTCGTCGATGCCGCTAGTACAGGCGAGCCGCCTCCGGCCCGGAATCCATGGGCGGAGGCGGCGACACGAATAAGACCAAACTCAGTTTTCGCCACGCCAACTTTGACGCTGGCGCAGCAGATAATTGAGCTGGGCTACCGAGATTGACGCCCAGCAACGTGATTCACCATATTGTGGCGCGGTGCGGGGGTGGAACCATCCTTCGAATCTCTGAGAAAAGGGCACTGGCAGTGTCTTATACGCTCAGCACATGCTTCCCACGTAGCATCGGGGGCGACCAATCTCACGGGGCGCTTTGCATTTGCGCAGGGCAGCGTCGGGTTCGGCAACGGAAAACAGCTGCAGTGCAGCGACATACGCTCGCGCGCCGGGTCGTAATCATCTCTACGGACTCGCTCGCCATCCGAAATCAAGCCCGCCACAACGGCGTCATCGAGATTGCGTCGGCGCTTTTCAGGGCCGCGGCTTCAGATGCACACGGGCAGGGCACAAATCGGCGACGCTAGGCGACTCAGGTACGCCTCAAGGCAGCGCGGATGGGCTCAGAGCAGTCCCCGCAGGGCGCCCATCATCATCGACCAGAGTGCCGCTACGATGCCGCCGGTATAGGTGCCTCGGTTTGGATCAGTTACTTCAGCCCATTGGCCGTCCCACAGCTGTGTCACTTGTTCTTTGCCTAGTCCAAGAGGCGCAAAAATCCCGCCGAGGTGAACGGCACCGTCGTATTCGACGCCTTTCGCGGCGAACGGAGGCAGTTCAAGATAGCCCTGCCCGAATAGGAAGGCGCGCATTACCTTTGCCGGAGTTGCGACAAAATCGAGCATCGCCTTTAGCGGATGTCCGGCTACGAGAGTGTCGAGCGTGGCCTGTAGGCCGTCCTCTAACGCCCGCGTTGCGAGGGCGGGCGCACCGAGGACATCGAACATCAGCGCGAGAGGTGCCCCGATCTTCAACCCGGCACCCTCTACGTCTTGCCCGAAGTACACGTGCCAGCCGTCGTTCCATGCTTTGAGGGCGTCGGCGAGATTCTGCACGGTGTTGCCCAAGATGCCCAATCCGAGTGGCTTCAAGAGATCGGCCGTGTGTTGCAGTTCCTGTTCCGGAATCTGCCAGATGGGTGCCAAGTCCGTCAGCGGGCCAGTGAAGACCGCTTCCATCCATGCCCTCGAGGGGAAAATCGCGGAGCCGCCGGAGGCGACCTGCTGGCCATCCCACTGCATACCGTCAATGAAAAGGTGTGCAAAGCCCCGCAATACGTCGTTCATCGACTGCTTGATGTGGCCGGCGAAGAGGTCTTGGAAAGCTTGCTTAAAGGCTGCCGGCAGTGCCTCGATAGCGGCGATCTCATCGTGCAGGAATGTTTGTAGCGCGGTAGCGATTGTCTTCAGATAGTTGATCTGGTTTTGGATGATCTGCTGCACGACGCCGCGAGTGCCATTGAGTATCCCGCCCCTCAAATCGTTGTGCGGTGTACCAAGTTCGCGCGATATCGCGGCATGGTTGAGTAGCCCCGGGCGCGTTAGCGTTGACCGGTTGCTAGCTGCCGCAGCGCCAGACACGATGGGGCGCTTGTCCCCCGCTCCCGGGCGCCCGAGCCGCGACGTCATGGCGGCGGCTGGGTGCCAACGAGTATCGACGAACTGTCGATCTGTCGTGGGGCGCGCTCTGGGCGGCAGAATCGTTCCCTGACTCAACGGTGCCGCGTTAGCCGCTTCGGTCTGGGCATAATCCGCCCCGACCGCAGTGAGGGTGCGCACGAACTCCTGATGGAACACACCTGCGTGTGCGCTGAACGACTGATAGCTGGCCGCATGCCCGCCGAATAACACGGCCACCTGTTCCGACACGCAATCAGCAGCCGGCGCGACAACACCGAGGGTGGGGGCTGCTGCGGCGCGGTTGGCATCGACGATCAGCGCACCGATCCCCGATAACTCGCCGCGCGCCGCCGTCAGTACTTCAGGCACCACCGTCATCACCGACACAGCCAACAAACTCCTCCGCGGTAGGACCAGCACGACATCGACGCAGCTTTATCGTCCGATGCGGCCGGTGGCGAGAACATCAGTCAAAGCACCGAGAAGATGGGGAATATTCATCGGAAACCAGCACAATCCGAGGCTATTCGAGCGCATCGCTGTTCCTGACGGCATGAGGGGCCCAGCGTCCGTCGGCGGCGGTCATCGCGTCTTCGATGCGGGAGTCTGGGCGGTTGCGCCTCATGACATCCATCCGGCGAATGTGGTGTAGAGCAAGTACGCGTTGAGGCAGGTGATGACCGCGGTGATCACCGACGTGAGGGTGGTGGTGATTTTGCGGCTCACCATCTGAGCCATCACGTCGGTTCGACGGCTCAACAAGATGAGCGGGATGAGGGCGAACGGGATACCGAAGGACAACACGATCTGTGACAGCACGAGGACTTGGGTCGTGTTCGCGGTCAGAGCGAGGATGATCAGTGCCGGCAGCACCGTCAAGGCGCGTCGCACCATCAGGGGAATGCGCCAGTTCATAAACCCGCCCATGACGACCTGGCCGGCGTAGGTTCCGACGCTTGACGACGATAGACCGGCGGCTAGCAGTGCGATCGCAAACGCTAAGGCCACACCTTCGCCGAGAAGGGTGGCAAGGTGCGCGTGCACCGAACCCAGGTCATTGATGTTGGTCAGTCCAGGCCGATGAAACAGTGCCGCGGCGACGCACAGCATGGCGAGGTTGACCACTCCCGCAGACCCCAGGCCGATGATGCAGTCCCATTTGTTGAAGCGCAGCAGAATACGACGGTCTTCGAGGGTGACGGCATGCACCCTATTGATGTGCAGAGCTGAGTGCAGGTAGACCACATGCGGCATGACGGTGGCCCCGACGATACTGACTGCCAGCCCCACGCTTTCGCGATCGGTCATTTGCGGGACGAGCCCGGCGACTAGTTGCCCGTAGTGCTGGTGGCCGACGGCTAGGAACACGTAGAGGAAGCCGATTGCCACGAAAGCAACCATGGCGATGATCACCAGTTCGAAGCGACGGTATCCACGCTGTTGCAAGGACAGGATTGCAAAAGCCGCGCCGGCGGTGACGACCCCCGCGGGGAGTAGCGGCAGCCCGAAAACGAGGTTCAATCCGACTGCGGCGCCGACGAACTCGGAAAGGTCTGTCGCCATGGCGACTATTTCGGCTTGCAGCCACAACCCGACATTGGTCCAGCGGTTGTAGTGGCGGCGGCACAGTTCAGCCAGATTTTGTCCGGTTGCGATTCCGACTTTGGCGGCTAAGTACTGGACGAGGATCGCCATGAGGTTGGCCATCACGACGACCCACACCAACTCATAGCCGTAGCCGCCGCCGGCGGCGAAATTGGTCGCGAAGTTTCCGGGGTCCACGTATGCCACCGACGCGACGAAGGCGGGACCGACGAGTGCAAACGCGGTGCGCGCTCGACCCCGCCGCTGGACATCGGCGAGTGCCACTCCCCCGTATTGGTGCGTTACTGTCATCGACGCGCCCCCCTCGGCGATTTCGGCCTCGTCAATGTTGATCCGTGTCGGGTTTGGGAATTGGCGTCGTCACCGCTTCCGAACGCGGGTGCCGCCACGCCACCACACGTAATGCGATGCGCGGCCAGCGGTAAGGAAGTGAGGGTCTGCCGGCGGCGTCATCGCTTGGCCACTGCGGCGGTGCCCCCAATGCGTTGGTTGCCATTGGAGACGAGCTGTTGGGTGGTCCGATCGAGCACAGCGGCCGAAAGCGTTGCACCACTGGCCTTCACGCATCGACGTTCTTCTCGCACCAATTGATTGAGATCGCCAACCTCATTCGACGCCGATGTGGGCAACGAGTGCACCACCGCAAAGCGCTTCGAGCAACCATAAGCGTGTGCGCGCGGTGGTTGCTCGAAGCAGACCCAGTATGCAACTAGACGGGCACACATAACTCCGGCAAAGGGACTAGCTTTCGGGCGCACGAACGTCGTAATCCGGTGCAGCGTCGGAGCGCTACCTGGCGGAAGGTGTTTAAGCGCTGCACTCACAAGCCGCGGATCCCTTTGAAGCACAGCAACACCCCCACCAAGACCAGAATTGATCCTTCGAGTGCGGCATGATGTCGTTCCATCCATCCTTTCAGCGCCGTCAACTCCTGCCCGAGCCGATCACCTGCGCCGATATAAGCCAGGATCGGTATCGCCACGGTTGACCCGGCGACGGCGACGAAGACTGCGCCGTGGAGCCAGCCGTTGATGGCGCCGATACCGCCGGTTCCGATGGTCAATCCCGCATAGGCACACATGATCAGCACTTCAAGCCTCAGCGGCGCCAGCGCCACCGCGGTCACTGCCGCCCGGACCGGGGTTAGCGTGGCAAATGGACGCATCCAGCTTGGGGTGTCGCTGCGGCGGTGACGCGTCAACCACCGCCAGGTGGCGAAGGCGATAATCGCCGACCCGCTGAGCATACGCAGCCACGACACCCAGACTGGTGGCGAGGTCTGAAGATGTTCGAGCACACCGCAGGTAACTCCGAAGAACACGGTCAGTCCCGTCAGTCCGACGAGCCATCCGCCGAGAAACGCCAAGCCCGCTGGGCGTGGGCGCGGGGCATGGATGACCAGTATCGCCGGGATGACGGTGATCGGCGAGATCGCGATCATCAGCGCCGGCGGGATGAGCCGGATCAGCACGCCGCACCGACTTCTCGACCCAATCCACCTCCGGCAAAGGCAAATCGGTTGGTGTAATGCCGGCCGAACGGATGTAGCCGACCCCCAATGAAGATCGGCGCACAACCACGTACTACCTCAGCGTCACCGGTACAGACGCGGCCAAGCACGGCAACCCGGCACAGAGTGAGGGCTCCGGCGATGAGCGCCCAAGCCCGTGTTCGTGAGTCGTCGGCCGGCGTTGTGACGTCGCTCAACTCGTTCCTTTCGCTCGTTGCTATGGTGTGCCGGCGACGACTCGCGCCTACCGCAACGGCTCGTCTCGCCCTTGCTTCGCACGAAGCGTCCGAGGCGGGATCGCACGGCGCAAGACGCGGTGGTTGTCGGGTTCCACCAATCAATCAGGGCATTAAGGCATTAGCACCGGGACAGCAGCTCCGCCCATGACAGCACGTAAGGGTGTTGCTTGAGCAGGGTCTGACGACGGTGCTCGGTCATCCCACCCCACACTCCGTACTCGACCTTGTTGTCCAGTGCGTGGGCTGCACATTGACGCAGCACCGGGCACCCATTGCATATTTTCGCCGCTCGACGTTGACGGGCTTTGGCGACAAACAGCGCGTCGGGATGAGCGTTGCGACACAGCCCTTCTGATTCCCAGGTCTCTCCGTCAACACCGGTGCTGCGAGGAGCCGGAGAGTTGGAGGTCGTTGGTTGTCGCGTTCCCGGCTGTCCTGCCACTGCTCTATCCTTCCCCGTGTTGTCAGCGCTGATCGCCGCATGCCTGTATACCCTCGGCTGACGTCGATACCCGACGCGATGTCAAAGATGCTGCCGCATCTGCAAAGTCATGCGCGTGGAAGATGCGCATTAAGCGGGCCGCGGATGCCTTAAATCGGATGATGTACTACTTCCTTAATTATATGAGATAATGCTGATAATATGTGGCTGTTGTCCTCGCCACAAGTGATAGCGGGTTCGCCGATGACGCAAATGCGCGGGGTGAGGTGTTTACTCCCAACGGTTTTGGTTTGGTCGACGGTCAGCCCGAGTAGGACTTGAGCAAGACCTTGAGGGTTCGTCCAAGATATTGGGTAGTGACACGCTCGGCACCGTCCGTGTCGCCGTTGCGGATTGCCGTGACAAGTTTGCGGTGATCACGGTTGGCCTGCTGCATCAGTGCGGGTTTGGCCCGAAGAGCTGTGGCGACTGACAGCATCGATCGGTTGCGCAGCGACTCGATGAGGCAATACAGCACGGGCCAGGTTTCGCGGAGCGGGTCGGTGAGGTGGACGTGGAAGTCCAGGTTCAGCGCCGCCCAGTCGGCGACGTCATGCTCGTCATCCATCTGGGTAGCGACCTTTCCCGCCATGATCGCAGCGACCACCCGGCGTTCTTCTTCTAGCGCAGCGACTTCAGTCATTGCTCGCACTTCGAGCATCATTCGCAGCTCATAGATCTCGGTGATGTCGTCGGTCGTCGGCGCATGTACCCGAGCCCCTTTGCGGGCATCGACGTCGACTAATCCAGTGGCGGCAAGGTCTCGCAACGCCTCGCGTACGGGTGTGACGCTGGTGCCGATCCGGTCAGCGACGTCGGTGAGTGTCAAGCGCTGCCCCGCGGTGATCTCGCCACGAAGGATCATGTTGCGCAACGTGTCACGCGCCAGGTCCACCCCCGTTTGACGGGATACTCTCGACACACTCTGCATGGACAGCATCTACCCTCCACTCATCCTCTAGTCAGGATCACGTTTTTCGTGACGATGGCGCCGCGCTCTGTGAAACCCCACAACGGCGGATCAGCCTCGACACCGAGCGGGCACGGCTGCGCGGGATCACTCCTGTTGAGCGCGAACGCATTCCCGTCCGCGGAGCGAAATGCCGGCGGCCGCCCATAATGCGCCATGTACTACCTCCACGAACCAACGGTGTCCTCGTCAGCGCGGTATGCCGTCTGAAAGGGGGATGCTCTGACGTGTCGCCATCGTCGTGGTCTCGAAGAATGTGTCGTCCAGGCGTCCGTAACGGTCCGTGGTGGCGGGATGAGCATAGCCGTGTACGGATATGGCTACAAAATGGACCGCGCCTGCTGGCGGGCCGCATCTCTGAGTGCGACTGGCGGCGCTTGGCGTCGGACGATCGCAGTAGTCATCGCCGCCGTGATCGCCGTCCTCGTGTCGCCGTGAATCCGATTTCGTTGCCGGGTCTGTTCTGCGACGTTGACGGAACTAGGACTGGCAGAAGACAGTGATCAGACAAGCGCATGCCGGGAAGTTCGGGGGTTTGTCCGATGTCTGGCCGACACCGATCACGCACTCTGGTGAAGTCGCGTCGAGCAGCGGAGTCCGTTCCTGTTGCTCGACGCGTTTCCAGACCGCATAGCCCGGGCGGGAGCCCACCGGGAAAGTCGGCTAGCACAGTCAAACGGCTGCGCTAACAGCAAGGTGTAGAAACGTAGATCGAGGAACTGCGATGAAGTACATTCGTCCAGCGGCGGTGGCTAATCGACGGTCGACGACTGCGGAAAAGCTGGTGACCGAACTGTATTGCGGTCCCGTACGGTGCAGGGCCGTCGTGTTCGTCCGCGGTGCATCGGCGGCGTCGAGGCGGCGCCGACTAAAGCCGCGGCGAGCCAGTCGTCTGGGACTCGTCTGGAGGCCCCTTACTGAGCGGCGGGTGGGCGTACAACTGGCCCTGAGAACCAGCTCGGGCCGCGGTCTCGATCCCACGTGACGATTACGTAGCCCCCTCAGGCTGCCCGGCCTCGGTATGCGAAGGGACGAGTCAATGGACCGGCTTCGATGATCTGGCCGCGGAAAACCAAGGATGCGGCGAAGCTCGTCGCGCCACCCTGGCACAAAGACGAGGTGGCCGCTCCGATTCCCGGCGCACTCGCTACCGTCGCTGTGCCTGAACGCCTTTCGGTCGCCGTCCTCGGTATGGAGCCGCTGGGCACGGCCGTCGCACTGAGGCTGGTACACGCCGGCTTCTCGCCCATCGGTTTCGATGCCCGCCCGGGCAAAGCCGCCCGTGCGGTGGCACGGGGGATCGTGATGGCTGGCGGCCTCGCCCAGGCCGCCAGCGTCGCAACGGTCGCCATCGCAGTGCTACCAAGCGCAGAAGCACTGTTGCAGTTGTCCGCCCAGTTACGTCAATGCCCGGACCGGCAGATCCGCTATGTGATTGACCTCAGCTCACTTTCGACATGCACGAAAATCTGCGCCGCAGATGCTCTCCAGGCAATCGGCATCACGTTGTTGGATTGTTCGGTCATCGGCACCAGCGCCCAAATTTACGATGGCGACGTGCTTGTGTGCGCCTCTGGACCCAAACCCGCGATCGAACACCTGCGTCCCGTGCTTGCCGGGTTCAGCAGGCGCGTCGAAGAAGTCGGCGAACTCGGCGCCGCAACCAAGATGAAAGCCATCACCAGCCATCTCGGAATGCTCCACAACGCCGCACCGCAGAAGCGCTGACCTTGGCCGAACGCATCGGTCTTGACCCCCAACAAGTATGGCGCCTCGTCACCAGTGAAGGCACGATCGCCGACCAACTCGAGTTACGCGGCGCACTTATCGCCTCACGCATGTACGGCCCGTCGAGCGCCACGGTCAGCGACTGCATTACCGAACTGCGGCAGATCACCGAATTAGCCCAGTCAGTGCAATCGCCTACCCCGCTGCTTGATATGGCCGCCGTGCTCTACGACGTTGCCGCGTCGATGGGATACGGTCACCACGACAGCAGCGCGGTCCACGCGTCCTACGTTCAGCTACCACACCCCTAAGCCATTGCGCGCCACACGGCAGCGCTGAAGTCCGGCTTGCCGCAGCGCTTCTGCAACAATTCCCATGAACCGACTGAGTCCCTCGGCTGACACTTAGTCCCGCCACACGCCGCGCGACGGCATCGAGCTGGAAAGGAAACTGTTATGACCAACCCGGACGGATTCCACCCCGACTTCACCGCATCGGATCGCGATACACCGCGCAAGCGAGTCCACCACATCAAAGCCTCGGAGCTCGACCCCGGCACCGCCCAAACCGAGGGCATGCGGCGATTCGCTGCAATCAGCGGCAAATCAGTCGGAGCACTCAACCTGTGGATGGGCGAGGTCCATGTCGCCGCTGCGACGGCTTCGGGAAACCACCACCACGGGGAATCAGAAACCGCCATCTACATCCGCAGCGGACACCCCGAATTCGTGTTCCACGACGGTGACCAAGAAGTCCGTATCGCTACCGCCCCCGGCGACTACATTTTCGTCCCGCCGTACGTGCCGCACCGGGAAGAAAACCCCGACCCCACCACACCGGCCGAAGTCGTCATCGCCCGCACCACCCAGGAAGCGATCGTGGTCAATCTGCCGGCGCTCTACGCTCTCTAACAGACCCGCTTGGAGTCGGGTAACGACCGCATCCGTCTGCTCAAGCTCATGCAGCGGCTCTCAACCGTGATGCCGTTGTGGCTGCGCTACAGCACCTAATGCCTGGCTGATTGCGATCTCGCTCACTTCCGCTGGAGCCGCGCACGGCTCTGCGCTATCTTGGATCCAAGTTGGATTCTAGATTGGAGAAGCTGGTGGTGACCGCTGTCGAGGTCCGTGCCACGCCGCGGCGCTACGCCGCACTGGCCATCCTGTTAGTCCTGTTCTCGACCGGTTGGGCCGCGAACCACTTCGCCGCGCTGTTACCCGCCCTGGCCGATACCCGCGGCCTATCGCGCGCGGCGCTCAACGGCGCGTTCGGCATCTATGCGTTGGGATTGTTGCCCGGGCTGCTGGCCAGCGGCGGGCTGTCGGATCGACTTGGCCGGCGTCCGGTCGTGCTGTGCGGCGCACTCGTCGCGGCGCTGGGGAACCTCATCATGCTCGCGCAACCCGACCAAACGGGCATCCTCCTGGGACGCCTGATCCTCGGTGTGGGTGTCGGCTTGACGGTCAGCGCCGGCACCGTGTGGACAGCCGAGGTCCACGGCGAAGGCGGCGCCATTGCCGCGGGGGTTGCGTTGACGGCCGGCTTTGCCTTAGGTCCCCTGTTTTCCGGATTGACGTCGCAGGCCATGCGAGGCGGTGGTCGTTCCGTTCATTGTCACGGTCGTCTTGTCGGCAGCCACCGCGCTGGTCGCGTCGCGGCTGCGTATCCCCCACGCACCGCCTGCTGCAGCTGCTTCGACCGCGCCGGCGGATGACACCACGGGCCGCAGCACCTCACTGACGTTGAAGTCAGCCTTGCCGATGGCGGTGTGGGTGTTCTCGTCGGCGAGCGTCGCGATGGTCACGATGGCCGCGCGCATCGGCGAACGTTACAGCGGCCCTTGGGTTCCCGGTATCGCGGCCGCGGTGACGCTCGGTTCGGGCGCCGTTATCCAGCTCATCGCGCGGCGCATGAATGCGGGGCCGCAGGCCGGCGTTGCGGGCGCCACGTTGGCCGCGATTGGTTTTCTTCTTGCCGCAGCGGGTGGCCCGGCTCCCAGCATGCCGCTGTTTCTGGTCACTGCGTTGCTGCTTGGTTGCGGATACGGGCTCTGCTTGCGCGACGGCCTCAGCGATGTCGAGTCGATGGCGCCCGCCGAGATCCGCGGGATCCTGACCGGATTGTTTTACATCGGCGCTTACCTTGGATTTGCGCTACCAGTGGTGTTGATCGTCTTCCGACCTTTTGCCGGTGTGACGGCACCGCTGCTGGTTTTGGCCGGCCTGGCCGCGACGTCAGCGGTGTTTCGCGTCGTGCACATCACGGCGGATCAGCGGCCGTGTGAGGCGGTGACGGCATGAAGCAGCGGTATTCGTTCGGTGTGATCACGGTGCTTGGCGCCGCTGTGTTGATCTCTGGGTGCACGTCGGTCGTCAGCGGCAATGCCCGCTCTGCAGTGCATCTGACGCCAAACTCGGTCATTGGTAGCACAATTCAGCGAGTGATGCTCGGGAACGGGGCACTTTCCGGAATCTTCGATCAGCCGTTCCGGCTCGGTCGGCTGCCCGCGCCGCAGGTCGGTGGCCCGGAAGTGCTGCGCACTGATGCGGTGCCAGGGCCGCCCGATTGCCTTGGTGTCGCACGGATGCTCGAACGCAATGTATATCAATCGACCGGCGTCAGGAACGTCGCCGTCGAGACGTGGAAGCCCAGCACCAGAAGGGCTTTCGTCCTCGACGTGGAGGAGGGCGTGGTCAGCGTCGCCTCACCACGCGATGCGCAGACATTGTTCGACACGTTCGCTGAACAATGGCACCGCTGTGACGATGCGCGGCAAAGCTTTCGGGTAGGTGAGACGAAGGTCGACGCCACGATCACCAACGTCGACGTTGCCCCCGCTATTCTGGCCGCCACCGTGCGGATGCATTTTCCCACCTTGGATCTTGACGCCGACCCGATCTACACGGTCCGGGCGCTGGGAGTGCGCGGCAACTGCCTTGTCGAGGTGAAAGTGGAATACTCCCGCCGGTTCAAGCCCACACACCCAAAGCCGGGTGAGATGAATACGAGTGCGGTCACCATCGCCCGGGCCATGATGTACAACATCAGCGCGCTTCCGTAAACGCCGGTGGCTCAACAGTTAAGCGGACCGGTGTTCCGAGTCGCCGCCGTAGGCGTCGTCCAGATGCATCCTCAGACGCTCCAATAGTGCCTGGCGGTCATCCCGTTCCACGGCTGCGGCCAGCGAGCGGTGTTCGTCGATCAACTCCGCCGCCCGCGGCTCGTTCACCGATTGGCTCTGATTGAGCAGCACGGCTTGGCGGTCGCGAATCTGGTCGTAGAAATCCGTGAGATAAGTGTTGCCGCCCGCGGCCACGAATGCGCGATGGAACTGTAATGACAACGTGGCAAAGCGGGCCCAGTCCCCCGCGTCGACCGCCGCGGCTTCCTCGTCGACGATCTGTTTCAGCGTCACCCCCAGCTCGGTGCGATCTTGTTGTGAAAGATCAAGCACACCACCGGTTTCCAACACCAGCCGCGCTTGCAACAGCTGGCGCACGTCATCGTCGGATAATCCGCGCACCAACGCGCCGCGCTTCGGATAGATCCGCACCCACCCCTCGTGCTGCAACTGGACCAAGGCCAACCGCACCGGGGTACGGCTCATTTCGAGGGACTGTGCAATATCGTTCTCACTCAACATTTCTCCGGAGGCAATGCTTCCGGAGACGATGCGGTCTCGCAGATGCTGGTAAGCACGCGCCGACGCGCTGGAGCCGTCCTTGGCAGCCATGCCCCATCCCTTCCTTGGATCCATGTCGGATTCTAGAGGAGCGTGGCGGCTCTCGGCCAGTACGGACCCGGCGCTACTATGCGCTGGTGGCCCACTGGCTGGCTTGTTGTGCCAGTTGCACCCGGGAGCGCAGTCCGAGCTTCCTGTAGATGTGGGTCAGGTGGGTGGCGACCCTCTTTGGCGACACGAATAGTCGCGTCCTACGGGTGGGAGTCGCTGACGCCGACCGAGCACGAGGTGGTCATGCTGGTCAGCGAGGGTCTGCCTACAAGGCGATCGCGACGGCACGACGTCCCCACTTCGGGTGCCACGCACAAAGCAAAATAATCAGATTTCCTACTGCAGAACACTTTTCGAGGAGTACCACCTGCTTGCTGCGTTGATGCCCGCAGCGTAATAGCGCCTACGACACCGTATTCAGAGAGCATCAAGCGCGAGCCCTAGTCTGCCATGACACATCATTCACCTGCTGACAGGCTGATCAGCTGCTCGAGTTGGCGGCCGACGTCGCGCACACCGGAGAAGAAGCCGCCGAATTGCGCGCCTTTCATGATGTTCGGAGCGCCCCGTTGACGATGATGGCGCCGCTGCGCAGGGGCGCGAACAGATCGCCCATCGGTATCTGAATCTCCAGGGAGGTCAGTGCCGGCAGGAACTGCACTGGCAGTGTCCAATCCACCATGGTCTGGCCGAACAGGAACGCGTTGGCCATTTTGACCGGCGCCTCGACGACAGCAGTCAACGCTCCGAGCACGTTGCCGGCGTGCAGGGCGGCGGTGAACGCGGAGACGCTGGTCTGCAGCGCGATCAGCGCGTTGACCGGCGCACCGAGGAAGTCGATCGCCAGGGCGAGCGGCGTGCCGAAGAAGATTTCGAAGCCACGCAAACCGCCATGCAGGAAGAAGCTGAAGTCGGTGAGGTTACCCATCACCCGGGAGAAGTTCTGCACCATCTGCGTGGTCACCGTTTTGACGGCGTTCCAAATCGTCTCGGGATTCAGCGTTTTCAGTGCCTCGAACAGGGTGCGCCAGTAGCCGATCTGGTTGGGGAGCACCTGGTGGAAGAAGGGAAAGCGGGGTTCGACGTTGGGAGGAGGCGGCGGTGGTGCCCCGTTGAGGCCACCCTGGCGGGCGAACCCATGCCGCGACGCGATCGCCTCCGGAGAAAGCGCGCCCGAGCCGAGGCTGCCGAGGCGGTCGTGCCCGGTAACAGACAGATGCCGACCGTTCGCGGTCAGGTGGGCGCGGCTTGCGAGGAGTCCGCTGTGATCGCGTAACAGCAGTGGCCCCAGCGGATTACGGGCCGTGATCATCGATCCGATCGCACTGGCGGGCAGTGTGCGCAGCGGGGCGTGGTTGGCCGCCCCGGCGCGCGCGTAGCTGGCGATGCTGCTGCTGAACGTCTGGACGAAGTTCGTGTGGAACGCGGCGGCCCGCGCGCTGACCGACTGATACACCTGCGCGTGTCCGGTGAACAACTGGGCAATCTGGGCCGACACCGTATCGGCGGCCGGAGCCACCACCGCCGCGGTCGGCACGGCTGCGGCAGCGGTGGCGTCCTCGATCACCGAACCGATACCCGCTAGGTCGCTAGTTACCGCAGCGACACACTCCGGTGCGACGCTCACGATTGACACGTTTCACAACTCCCCTCAACGTTGAAGGCCATCACAGAACCAGGTGCCGTGTGGTCCTCGACACAGCGCTCACGTTAGACAGGGTTCCGACGTCTGATCATCGGTCAAATGTCTGACTTCGCCTCGCGCTTGATGTCGTAGATGCCCACCGATCGTGATGGGCCCGGCGCGGGTTAGCCGTCGGTCTGGTCCCAGGTGCCGGGCAGCAGTGGTGCGTCGTCGCTTACGAGGTCGGCGGTGGGCCGGTGGATGAGCCCCCTGCCTTGCCTGTCGGCATGGACGGTGCCGGTGAATCCCAGTCGCCCGGCACCCTGCGCGTTTGAGAGGCGGGGCGCGTCCAGTTCCGGTGCGTCGCCGGGGGTCAGCTCCATGTATTCGTAGCGGTGGGCCATGTCCTTGGCCCTGGACTGTCTTCTGGCCGCCGTGGCGGAGCGCGCTGTCGTATCGACGTGTCACCGTGCTGAAGTTGCCTGCGCTGCAACCGCTGTCGCGACATCCGCCTGTGGCCCGAGCTCACCACCGAACGGAGGGGCGGGGACCACGACGCAGGGCGGCAATGCAGCCGGCGCCGGCGGGCCGGTTACCGCGCTACTGGCGGCGGGCGCCGGGGCGTGCGGTGGTGCCGTCGGCTCGCTGGCACCAGCGACAGGCGCCGCGGCAAGGGCGGCAAGGCGGTCGCGGGCTGCCGGAATCGGGACGGAACCATTCATCGCCGGCGCGGGCGCGGTACCCCCAGGCATCGGGATTGCGCCGAGCGCCCCCAAGCTTCCCAGGCCCGCGATGCCGAGCAACGACGCCGGCGCGATCAGCGGGAGCAGGTAGGGCATCACCAGCTGACTCGCATGCACCAACGCCATCGATGCATACACCAACACCAGGAAGAAATTGCCGGTCCCGGGGTGCATGATCAGGTCCGGGATCAGCTGAGTCACCAAGGTCCACAGCGTGTGAAACAGCGCCTGCACAATCTGTTGGGCGTGAACGTCGACGGATCGAAGATCCACTTGATTAGGAATTCCAGCTGCTGCAGGATCTGCTGGATCATCCACTTGATCTGGTTGATCAATCCGGTCGTCGGTGTCGGCGGACCCATATCCATTCCGGATGTCGCCGTGCCCGAGCCCATGTCGTCCATCCGGGAGCCGCTCCCCTTCCCGACGATCCGGGGTGTCGGCTGGACGGTAGGCACTGCGGTCAAAGCGGCAGCTGACGCCGCCTGGTAGGCGAACATCGTCTCGGCCGCCTGCACCCACATGCGTACGTAGTCTGCTTCGTTGACCGCAAGCGGAATCGTGTTCATGCCGAAGAAGTTGGTCGCCATCAGCGCCGCGTGCACGGTGTGATTGAGCGCCAATTCCGCCTGGGTGGGCATTGCGACCAGCGTGGCGGCATACGCTCCTGCGGCTGCTTCGTGAAGCGTAGCCGTCGTGGCGTAATCCGCCGCAGTGGCGTCGAGCCACGCCAGATAGAGAAGGTGCGCCGCGACGTACCGACCGGCAGTTGGACCCTGCCACGAGTCAGCCTGGGCATCGACAAGAACTGCAGCCAATTCGGTTGCAGTCTGGGCGTATTGCTCGCTCAGGCGCGACCATTCGGCGGCGGCGGCCAACATGGACCCCGGGCCGGGACCGGCGCTTAACAGGATCGACTGCACCTCTGGAGGCGATGCCATCCATATCGGCGTTGTCATCGGACCACCTCTTACTTCCACAAGATGAGACACGCCGGATTCTGCGCGGCCATACCGGACTGGTCGGGTTAACGACCGCGCGGGTTCCTTCTAATACGTTGACAATTAAGCTCTTTGAGGTATGCGGTCAGATTAGTCACGCCAGACCCCCACTGTTTGAAACGCCAGAAGACTTGCCTTCGGGATCCGCTGGCCGCAAGTGCCAGCAATACCTGCCGTCGGCCAAGGTGCGATGAACGAAGTACTCCAACTCCCCTGGCTCCGCGGTAGCAAGGAAAGCAGCGGTGAGGTGCCACCTCAGATTGCCCGCCGTGGGCCGCGGGGCCGCGCTGCTACGCTGCATAATATTGCTCGTCGAGTCGGTGGCAAGGGATCCGACTGAGGAAGTCGTTGAAGAACAACATCTTTGGCGGAAGCTGCTGGGCATACGGGGCGCGGTGTCGGCCGCAGACTCCACTGAAACCGGGCTGCGCACCAAACCACTGCGGGTCGAAGTAGCCGACCAAACCGACCGCAGCCGCTTCAAGTCCAAAGTCGTGCAGCAGGATCCGGGCCCAGGATCCCCCGCGCGCGGGCGCACAAACCAGCCACGCGTCGCAGGAGCGTCAGTCCGCTGGTCAACCGTGGCGCCAATGACTGGCGTCGCGCCATGATCGGGCGACATCGGCCCATCCTCGTCACCCTTGGGCGTTATGCGAGTCCACCGATCCACATGGCGAGTCACCGCGGCGTTATGCGGGGTGCTGCCCACTCCCTCGAGAGACAGCACCCCGCATCGACACTATTGATGGCCGGTAGCGGTTTTAGTCGCGGGCGAACGCCATTGCCAGCTCCCTCTCCACGTCGGCATAAGGCCGGCCGGAAAAGTCGAGACTGACACTGGTGATGTGTCCCGCCGATGAATCGGAACGGCGCCTCGTAGCGGCTCGACACGGGTGACCCGTCGTTGCGGCCCACCGTGATGCTGGCTCCGGCCAAACTGAAGGTTCCCGGATGGGTGATCACCCCGGCCTGAGCCTCGACCACACGCTCGTCGATGAACAGCGACACGTCCCCAATGGGTGTGTGGCTATTTTGCGCCGTTCCCATCCGCGAGAACCGGACACCGAAGACGTGACGCCCCAATGGCACCGGCTCCGGGGACGAGATCAGCTGTTGCTGCTCACCGAGGAAGTTGTAGACGTAATGCAGGCATCCGTCCTGGATGAACAACACATGCCCGCCGTGCGCGCCGCCTTGCTTGAACAGCACGCCCTCGGCGCCGGCGGTATCCACGGTCACGTCGGCCAGCACGGCGAACGATCGGCCCCGGATCTCCGGCGCAGCACCCACGCCCACGCCCGCACAGTCGGGATAGTACGTGTAGCTGACCCGCTCGCCGGACAGGTTAGGCCGCCACTGATTGCTCGTCTCGACCACATTGAGATCCGAAAGCGGCAGACCGTTGTACTTGGCGGCCTCCGAAAACCACAGCGCCTTGAGCTCTTCCAGCTTCTCGGGATGCTTGGCAGCCAAGTCCTCATACTGGCTGCGGTCGGCCTCGATGTGGAAAAGCTCCCAACGATCGGCATCGAAGTTGGACCAACCTGCTGGAGAGGCGGCGTGCACGGTGTTGGCGAACCAACCGTTGTGCCAGATCCCACGGGTGCCCAGCATCGTGTAGAACTGCGTGTGCTTTCCGGTCTCGGCGGCCGGATCGTCCAGGGCCGCCTTGAAACTCACGCCGTCCAGCGGCTTCTGGGTGATGCCCTTGACCGTCTCCGGCGGGCTCATGTCCAGCAGGTCATAGACGGTGGGGGTGATGTCGGAGACGTTGACATAGTTGTCGCGAATCTCACCGTGAGCCGCGATCCCGTTGGGCCAGAAGATGATAGCGGGATCGGCGATACCACCCTCATGGGAGGCATAGCGCTTGTAGAGCTTGTAGGGCGTGTTGAACGCCATTGCCCAGCCGATCGGGTAATGGTTGAACGTCTCGGGCCCACCCAGCTGGTCGAAGAGCTTCATGCTCTCCTCGACGGTGTCGATGTACCCGTTGAAGAACTTGCCCTCGTTCACCGATCCGTTGGGGCCGCCCTCACCGCTGGCGCCGTTGTCGGAGATCACCACGATGATCGTGTTGTCCAACTGACCGGACTCCTCGAGATAGTCCAGGATCCGACCGATCTGGGCGTCGGTGTAGCTCAGGAAGCCGGCGAACACCTCGGCCATCCGGCTGAAGAGCTTCTTCTCTTTGCGGTCCAGCGAGCGCCAGGGTCGCACGGTGTCCTGCTGTGGCCAGTCTTCTCCGTTAGGGCCCTTGACATCCAGGTACGGGTTGATCGGGGGCAGTTCGGTTTCGATGGGGATCAGCCCCATGGCCTTTTGGTTTTCCAGCACGATCTCGCGGTATTTCTCGTAGCCCATGTCGAACTTGCCAGCGTACTTGTCGGCCCACTCCTTGAAGACATGATGGGGGGCATATCCGGCACCGGGGCACACATAGCTGAACCACGGCTTGTCCGGCGCAATCACCTTGGCATCACGGATGAATTCGATCGTCTTGTCGGCGAGGTCCTTGGACAGGTGGTAGCCGTCCTCCGGCGTGCCGGGCGGATCGACCGGGTGGTTGTCGTAGACCAGGTCGGGGTACCACTGGTCGGTCTCGCCGCCCATGAACCCGTAGAACCGCTCGAAGCCGCGTGAGGTAGGCCAGTGCCGCTTCGTCGACGCTAGATTGGCCTCCTCGAGCGGAGTGAGGTGCCACTTGCCGACACAGTAAGTGTTGTAACCACGCTCGGCCAGCACCTCCGGCAGCAGTGCCGTCTCAAACGGGATGCGGCCGTTGCAGTTCGGAAACCCGTCGGTGAGCTCTTCGATCGTGGCCATCCCCACCGTGGTGGCGTTACGGCCGGTTAGCAGCGACGCCCGGGTCGGGGAACACAGTGCGGTCGTGTGAAACTGCGACAGTCGCACACCCCGCTCGGCAATCCGCGACATGGCCGGCATCTCCACCATGCCGCCGAAGCAGTCCCACGTGGCGATACCGGTGTCATCCCATACCAGGTACAGGATATTCGGAGAATTCTCCGGGGCTGTCGGCGCCGCGTACGGGCCCCAATCCGGCTCCGAATCACGGATATCCAGCTCGATCTTGCCTTTGAACTCTGCCGCCAATTTTCTGCCTCACTTCATCATGCTGCGCGCCCCTTGCGCGTGAGTCGGTCGCCGCCCGACGGCCACACCCTACTAACCGCTCGATTTCCCAGTCTGGTCACATGGTGCCGTCTCACCACCGAATCATATACGTTCCTACCAATCTCATACTTATGCGTCAATCGCATCGTCCTCTAGGTTGCCCGTCGTGACCGAGGCGCAACCGAAATGAAAGGACAGGTCAACGATTGCGCGCCACGATCGACTTCTCCGCATTGCCGCCCTAAATCAACTCGGCACGAATGCATTCCGGTCCCGGGTCGGCACCCATGCTGGCTGCTTCCTCGGGATGTCAAGGGCTCGCCGCCGAACTGCACCTTATGTCACTTTCGTATCGAAACGTTGTCGCGGCGCTGACCGATGACGAATGGCGCGGCCCGGCGGCAGCCTCGATGGCTACTGCGGCAACCGCTTTCGTGACGTGGCTGACCAACGCGGCACGATAGGCGGAGCTGGCGGCCGACCACGCCGCGGCGGCGGCGCGCGCTTACGAAACCGCCTTCGCACAGACCATTTCGCCCGATACTGTCGTGGACAATCGCATCCGCCCGGTCGAGTTGGTCTCCACCAACTCCTTGGGTCACAACTCACTGGCGATCGCGGCCGTCGAAGCGCAGTACGATGAAATGTGGGCCCAGGACGCCATCGCGATGTACAGCTATGCAAGCGCATCGGCTACCGCCACACGGTTGGTTCCCTTCTCGACACCGACACCGGTCGTGAGCAACATGGGCGCGCTGGCCACTGCTACTTTTGACGCCGCGCGAGAAGGCAGCGGGGTCGACAAATCGGCTTGGCAGCAATTGATTACGTCGATACCCGACGCCCTGCAGGAACTTGCTTCCCCGCGGTCGGAGACCCACGCCGGCCGCTCGCCGGACCACCTATTCGCCGGCTCGGCTGCGGTCCACCGGTGCCGCCATGGTTGCAGACCTTGTGGAGCAACTGAGGACCCAACGCCACCTTGTGGGACACGATCTTCTCATCAGCGTTCTTCATGCCCGGCAACTGGTTAGGCAATGTCACCGACTTCATGGGGCTCAACGGCGGACAGACCGCGTCGGCACTCAGTGACACCGCCGGCGCCGCACTGGCGTCGGCCGCCACCGAATCCGTGGAAGCCGCACACGTGGGCGGCGCGGCGGCGACCGCCGGCGTCGGCAAGGCAGCATTGATCGGACCGCTATCGGTCCCGGCGGGTTGGGCGTCAATGCCTCCGTCGGCGGTCACGGTGGCCTCGGCGCCGGCAGGCACACCCATGGTTGCGCCCCCGAGCACAACTGCCGTACCCGGCATGCCGGGCGGCGCACCGGCGACCCGTTCCTACGGCCGCCCCACGCCGCAATACGGTTTCCGGCCCACCTTCGGGACGCGGCTGCCGTCGGCGGGGTGAGCGCCCACGGGTCGCTTTCGGCGTTTTCGACCACTAGTTGACCCAGCGTCCGATTTCCAGCCGCCGAAGCCGACGCTCGCGCGCCGACAAGCCGCCCTAGGCACCAAAGCGCTCGTCATGTTCCATGGCGTACTCCAAGCACTGCTCGCGCACCCGGCAAGACAGACAGACCGATTTGGCATCACGGTCGGGGCTCTTATCGTGGGGAAAGAAGACCTGGGATCGGTTGTGGCACATAGTACGCGGTCCTGCCAATGCTCGACCGCGCCACCCGCCAAAGGCATTGGCTCGGGAACCGAACCGGCCTCAGTTACCTTAGCCACAACAGTGAGCCTGTCTCAGCGCAGACGGGCCATCATCGGTCAAAGCTCCGAGGTTTATCGCGGCACCAGGTCTGAGATGTCTGGCTGCGAACCTTGGCACGAGGGGGCGATGCGGCGCACAAACTGCAGGGCGTCGACGAACGCGTGGTGCGGCGCCGCGAGATGGCCCGCCTCGGGATAGAAATGGTAATCAACCTCGCTGCCCTTGGCGCGCAGATCGTGGGCAAGGCGGACCACCGTACCGGGCACACATAATTCGTCGTTGCCGCCCTCGGCGAGCATGACGGGCCGGTCCAATCGCTGACGTGGCACCTCTAATGGCGCCTAGTCCACGGCAGCGGTCAGTCGACGCACGGCCTCCATGTCGGTCTTCTCCCCGGGAGCCAACGCCAACAACGGTTTTCCCCACAGCGGCAGAAGGTTCCCAGCACGGTGCCGGGCTCCTGCAGGAAGCTGGTGCGCCACCCAACACCGTCACCATCCAATTCCCCGACCGACTCCCACTACGACCCAAAGACAAACCGCCGCAACACCTTACACAGCTACCTTGACAAGCCCGCGAAACTGCCCTCGCCGGCTCGTGCGGGATCGCCAACCCGACATCACCGACCTCACTGGCCACGGTCTTGGGTGTGAACCCGTTACGGGCATTGGGAAGGTGGATTCAAGGTTTGGTTGCAACAGTTGTGTCTGTCGGGGTGGACAGTAGCTTGTTGAGGCGGTTGGTGGGGTTGTCCCAGTTGAAGCGTTTTCGGGGTCGTCCGTTGAGTTCGTCGGCGACGTAGGCGAGGTGTTCGGCGTCGTGCACCGAAAGGTCGGTGCCCTTTGGAAAGTATTGCCGTAGTAGGCCGTTGGTGTTCTCATTGCTACCGCGCTGCCAGGGTGAGTGGGGATCGCAGAAGTAAACCTCGATGCCGGTGTCGATGCTGATGCGGGCGTGGTGGGCCATTTCGTGGCCTTGGTCCCAGGTCACGGTGCGGCGCAAGGTGGCGGGCAGGTCTTTGACCGCGGCGATCATGGCCTCGGCGACGGCCTCGGCGCTACGGGTATGGGGTAGGTGCAGCAGTCGGACATATCCGGTGGAACGTTCAACCAGCGTGCCGATTTGAGAGGCCTGGTCCTGCCGATGATCAGGTCTCCTTCCCAATGGCCTGGCACGGCGCGGTCGTTAGCTTCGGCGGGCCGCTCACTGATGTTGACCATGCCTTGGATACGGCCGCGGCCGTCACCGGCGCGGGCCCGTCGGCGCGGTTTACGCAACGCGCGCCCGGTGCGCAGGCATGTCCTCAGTTCCCGGCGCAGTTCTCCGCGCCCTTGCACGTAAAGCGCCTGGTAGATGGTTTCGTGGGACACCTGCATCTCCGGGCGGTCAGGATAGGTCGCGGTCAATACCCCGGCGATCTGTTCGGGGCTGTACTTGTTGACCAACAACGCTTGCACCTCGGCCCGCAATTGCTCACAGCGGCCCAACTTGCCGGTCTTGGGTCGACGCGCCCGTTGCTCGCTGCGCCGCTGAGCGATGCGCGCCGAGTAGCCCGACTTCGCGTCCCAACCGGCCCGGCGGGCCCGAACCGATACCGGGCGCGATAACGGCCCACATGCCCTCGCATGACACCGTTGTGGGCAATCTCGCGCATGATCGTCGACGGCGCCCGGCCCAACCGGCGCGCCATCGAACGGATCGACTCACCGTGCGCGGTGCCGATCATGATCTGTTCACGCTCATCCGCCGACAGCCGCGGCCGTCGCTGTCCTTGAGGCTTTGACCATCGTGGATTCACACCACCAAACCTGCGAAACCACTTGCTACCGCACGTCGCCGACACGCCGACCGCCACCCCGGCATCCTCCGAGGACCATCCCGCAGCGATCAAATCCCAATACCGCCGCTGCACCACCAACAACTGAGGCTGACCCGTCATCAACACCCCTAACTACGAAGTGTTGCAACCACCCCTTGAACTCAAGGAAGTTCACGCCCGATCGGATCACCCTTCTCATAGCCCAAGTGGTCGGTCAGCTCGGCAGCCAGTCCACGCTCCAGAACCGCTTTGACCATCTCAGGTAAGAACCCGCCCTCACCGGTCAACTGCAACTGGCCGGCGTCGATCTTGGCCAACACATCGTCCAACACACCTGCGGACTGCAAGCCCTGAACAGCATCAGCGCCCGACATCGGCCCGTCAGTGATCACATCCACCGATACTGCTCCATTCATCAGCAGCCACCGCTACACAAACCATCTGACACGCCCCGGAGAGGAACAAGTCCTGCTATGGCAGCCAGCAAACGATCCATCATTGGCGGTGTCCACACCCGCGCGGCAACGCATCACGCCGCGGTCATCGACCTCAACGGCCGACTGATCGCCGATGCCGAATTCCCTGCCACACCAGCCGGTTACGCATCAATGCTGACATGGATGTGCGGGAAGGGGAAACTAGGTCAAGTCGGCGTCGAAGGAACCGGGGCCTACGGGGCCGGACTGGCTCGCTACCTGCACGATCAAGGCATCGAAGTGCTCGAAGTGTCACGTCCTGACCGACGTATCCGCCGCCAGCGCGGCAAGAGCGATCCCATCGACGATGAAGCTGCAGCGCGAACCGCGCTGGCAGGCAAGGCAAGCGGCGCACCGAAGCTCGCCGACGGTCCGATCGAGGCCATCCGGATGCTGCGCATCGCCCGCAACGGAGCGGTCAAGGCCCGCACAGCCGCCCTGAACACCCTGCGCTCGATGGTCATCACCGCTCCCGAGCCGTTACGCACCCAGCTGCGGTCCCTATCCCCGGCACAACTGGTCACCGCCTGCGCACGTCTGCGGCCCGACCTGACCAACCTCGCCGAGCCAGTCCAGGGAGCTAAACATGCCTTGCGCTCGATAGCCCTACGGGTTTAACATCTTGACACCGAAAAACGTTCCCTACGAAAGCAACTCGATGAACTCATCCAAGCTGCCGCACCTGCCACCAGTGCTGTGTTCGGGCTTGGCCCAGATACCATCTCCGCATTACTGATCACCATCGGCGACAACCCCGACAGGCTACGCAGTGAAGCCGCGTTCGCTCACCTCTGCGGTGTCGGCCCCGATCCCAGCATCGTCGGGCAAAACCAACCGACACCGGCTGCACCGCGGCGGTGACCGGGCCAGCAACAGCGCCCTTCATATCGCCACAGTCGTCCGGCTGCGCTACGACCCCCGCAGCCGTGCCTACGCCGACCGCTGCACCAGCGAGGGCCTGTCAATGCCCGAAATCATCCGATGCCAGAAGCGTTACCTGGCTCGCGAGATCTTTCACGCGCTGCGCGCCGACTACGCGAAACTCAGCACTTGACATCTCTAGGAGCGTCCTTGACGATCTGCCGCAGCGCGTACTTTTCCCACTCGGCATCCGCCAACGACCGCTCGAGGGTGGCGTTCTCGCGTTCGAGGTCCTTGAGACGTTTGGCATCCTCGGCCTTCAGCCGACCGAACTGGTTGCGCCACCGGTGATAGGTAGCCTCGGAGACACCCAGTTCACAGCAGACCGCCGCGGTGCCTTACCCTCGGCCAGCAGCCGGACAGCCGCCGTCAGCTTACGCACAATCTGCTCGGGACTGTGCCACTTCCCTCGTCGCCATAATCTTGTCGAGCCTTCCTACCCACAACGCGGGCCGAAAGACTCTCATAAACCATGGACCAACCAATCGGGGTCAGGCCAGGATGACGCCGAAACCAGGCATGCTCAGAATAATTTCGGCGTGACGGTGGCCGCGAAATCGTTCCTCGATCATCGTCCAGGTGAGACTGTCGGTACGGTCAGCACCGCTCTGGATTCCGGGACCTTCCAGTTAGGGTACTGTGCGCCAAGACCCAGTCCATTCATACAGTTCTGCACTCGTCTCGTATTCACGTAGTTCCGCGATGAGACCGTTGGCCAGTCGTGCGATTGTTGCTCCCTCGAAACGGCGTCGCTTGTTATTCCACGTGTAGTCGAACACCCATTGTGCAGCCACATCATTATCGGTCGAGAATACGTCAGTAACCCTCCACGAATGGACTTGCCCACCAGTTTCGAACCACGTCTCTGCCCAGTCGCGCACCCTGTTTCGCCCGCGGTAGATAGGCCCATAGCATTCAGTAATCACGCAGTCATCGGTCACAGTCGCCACGATCCTCAAGGGATCAGCAGCTACCCACGCGTCCATATACTCGGCGAGGACAGTCATACGAACGAATGTAGCGCCTGTGCGAGAGTTCGGTCTAGGTAAGGCGATTTCGGTGTCGAGGGTGGTGGCGTGGCGTGCGGACTGTCCTCGGGCATCGCGTAAAACTCGGCCACGATTAAGCGGTTGAAGCCTGCCGCGTCCGGCGCAAGTGCCACTCGCGTGACCGAACCGCGTGAACTGGTCCACGAGATCTGTACCCGTGATTGTAGGTCCACCGTTGTGGGAGCTGGGGGCAGAGTGATCATCGGGAGGTCACATGCCCCGTATGTATTCGTCTTCAGCCCGCCGGCAAATCGTTGGCTGCGATCGGGTCAACCTGTCGCTGCCGTGGCGGTCCAGACCGGGATCTGTCAGGCCACCCTGTTTCGGTGGAAGCGCCAGGCGCTAATCGATGCCGGAGTCATCGAGGGCATCCCACGTGTGGAGGCCGCGGTGATACTTCGCTTCAGCGACACCCAGCTCGTGGCACACCGCCGCGGTGTCCTTACCCTCGGCCAGCAGCCGGTCGGCCGCGGCCAGCTTACGCACAATCTGCTCGGGACTGTGCCACTTCCTCGTCGCCATAATCTTGTCGAGCCTTCCTACCCACAACGGGGGCCGCAAGACTCTCATAAGCCATGGATCAACCGATCGGGTTCAGGCCAGCCAGGCTGGTTGAGCTCGACTGCCAATGTCGGGTTGCAGTGTGCGCCGTGGGTGATGAAGTCCTTGACGCATTCTCCGGCCATGTCTCGGAATTTGATGTCGTTGCCGCCGATCGATACCGCTATGAGTTTGATGTCTTTGGCCAGGGCATACTGCATGAGTTGGTCTACTTGTCTCGGTTCACCTTTGAATGACGATTGGTCGATATCGGCAGTGGTGGCGCCCGAGCACGCAACGTTGACGCGGTCTGGCTGGGCAATGGTGTAGTTGCGGTTGCCGACTTGGACTTGGGACACGTAGGTGATTTCGGCGCCGCTGGATCGATCGCAGCCGTTCTTGAAGGACGTTCCGTACACCCGTTTGGGGTCGTGCGCGCACACCGTTTCCCAGGGGCCGCAGAGGTAGGCAGCGAGATCGGTGCCGTGTCGACTGCCTGGCATGGAGGCTTCGCCGTTTCCTTGCCACCGTCCGCCTTCCCCGGAGATGTAGCTGTCGCCGAGGGCGATGACCGCGGGGGATTTCACGTCGGCTCGTAACGCGGCCATGGAGAAGGGCGAAACGATCATCGCCACCTCGAGGGTCACGACGCTGGCCAGTACAGTCACGACGGTTCTGTATGGGTTCACCGGGATTCCAATCAATGTGCGTATCGGAGATGCATAAAGACGCCAATTGTTCGAATTCGATCATCATCTTCGACGCGGTGAACTCCAATATCAGTTACCACTTTGATTTCATTCTGTAATGTATGTGCGCGGCGATTCTTAGCGAGCCATGAACCACGCGACAAACGCTTGATTCGGCGGGAGTAAAATTCGCGGCACGTGGCGCACGTTATCCCGTCGGACCTGCGGCTTTGCAATCGCGGCAAGGGGGGTGTCGCGTTTCCGACGCGAGAAGCACATCGACGAAAACACACGTTTTGCAACAGTTAATACGACGGGATTTGACTGCTGATGTACGGCGTCCAGTTCGAGGTTTGAGATCGGCTATAAATAACTAAACCAATTCGAATCTGTTTTAGTAGCTTTGTTTCGATAGGGTGTTATCAGCCGGCTCCCTGCCCGACCGTGACGAGGCTGCGCTCCTCGGTCGCGTCACCTTGTTGCGGTGCAACCGTCGGGTTAGCGCCTACTCATGCCGAGCGTGCCCTCGGTGGTCAGGACTTTGCGGGCGAGGTTGTGGTCGGTGCGGCGAGCCTGCCGCTCGAGGTAGCGGCTCTTGGACTGTTCGAATTTGTCGCATTCGATTTCCAGCTCGTCGATCAGCGCGCCGAGGTCGTCGCGCAACCTGGCGCCCTCACCGGTGAAGTCCTCGCGCTCAAAAATGCGCCACTTCTTCAAGATTGGCTTGACGACCTCGTCGAGGTGGATCCGAATGTCGTACACACCGCCGACAGCGATGATCACCGCCTTGCGCCGGAATCCAGGCACGGCGAAACCGGGCATCCTGAAATTCCGCAAGATGAGCTGCAACGACGCCATGGTCTGGTTGGGGGCGACGTCGAAGGCGGCTTCGGCGACGTCGCGATAGAAGATCATGTGCAAGTTCTCGTCGGCGGAGATCCTGGCCATCAACTGGTCAGCGATCGGGTCGTTGCAGACCTTGCCGGTGTTGCGGTGAAAGATCCGGGTGGCCAGTTCCTGGAAGCTGACGTAGATGACCGAGTCTGTCAATCGGCTGGCGAAGTAGTTTCAAGTTCGTGCAAAAGCTGCTGGTCGGTCAGTTCGGCTGACATGTCACCCCATCGTCGGGTCGCTGCTGATTTCCGCGTAACGGTGAGGAATCTATGTGGGGGCACTGATTGACAGCATCAGTGAATGCGCTGATTTTTATCGCGGCCGCGTTTCGCAGTAGACACGGGCGCAGGATTGCTATCTACGCACAGCGTCGGCATGGAAATCACCGGTGAACCGGAGCCCTAGGCGGACGTCACTAGAGGGCGGGCTATTCAGCGGCGACTGGACTTCGCGCTCGCACTCTTCTCGCCGAGCGTGCTCTGGCGGCGACACGCCGGGTGGATTCAAGGTTTGGTTGCAACAGTTGTGTCTGTCGGGGTGGACAGTAGCTTGTTGAGGCGGTTGGTGGGGTTGTCCCAGTTGAAGCGTTTTCGGGGTCGTCCGTTGAGTTCGTCGGCGACGTAGGCGAGGTGTTCGGCGTCGTGCACCGAAAGGTCGGTGCCCTTTGGAAAGTATTGCCGTAGTAGGCCGTTGGTGTTCTCATTGCTACCGCGCTGCCAGGGTGAGTGGGGATCGCAGAAGTAAACCTCGATGCCGGTGTCGATGCTGATGCGGGCGTGGTGGGCCATTTCGTGGCCTTGGTCCCAGGTCACGGTGCGGCGCAAGGTGGCGGGCAGGTCTTTGACCGCGGCGATCATGGCCTCGGCGACGGCCTCGGCGCTACGGGTATGGGGTAGGTGCAGCAGTCGGACATATCCGGTGGAACGTTCAACCAGCGTGCCGATTTGAGAGGCCTGGTCCTTGCCGATGATCAGGTCTCCTTCCCAATGGCCTGGCACGGCGCGGTCGTTAGCTTCGGCGGGCCGCTCACTGATGTTGACCATGCCTTGGATACGGCCGCGGCCGTCACCGGCGCGGGCCCGTCGGCGCGGTTTACGCAACGCGCGCCCGGTGCGCAGGCATGTCCTCAGTTCCCGGCGCAGTTCTCCGCGCCCTTGCACGTAAAGCGCCTGGTAGATGGTTTCGTGGGACACCTGCATCTCCGGGCGGTCAGGATAGGTCGCGGTCAATACCCCGGCGATCTGTTCGGGGCTGTACTTGTTGACCAACAACGCTTGCACCTCGGCCCGCAATTGCTCACAGCGGCCCAACTTGCCGGTCTTGGGTCGACGCGCCCGTTGCTCGCTGCGCCGCTGAGCGATGCGCGCCGAGTAGCCCGACTTCGCGTCCCAACCGGCCCGGCGGGCCCCGAACCGATACCGGGCGCGATAACGGCCCACATGCCCTCGCATGACACCGTTGTGGGCAATCTCGCGCATGATCGTCGACGGCGCCCGGCCCAACCGGCGCGCCATCGAACGGATCGACTCACCGTGCGCGGTGCCGATCATGATCTGTTCACGCTCATCCGCCGACAGCCGCGGCCGTCGCTGTCCTTGAGGCTTTGACCATCGTGGATTCACACCACCAAACCTGCGAAACCACTTGCTACCGCACGTCGCCGACACGCCGACCGCCACCCCGGCATCCTCCGAGGACCATCCCGCAGCGATCAAATCCCAATACCGCCGCTGCACCACCAACAACTGAGGCTGACCCGTCATCAACACCCCTAACTACGAAGTGTTGCAACCACCCCTTGAACTCAAGGCGGCTCACTTTTCGCCCTCAGCGCACCTTGGGCGGAACTCTCGGCTGGAACCGCCAGCGCGACATAGCTTTTAGCGCTTTGTGACCAGTCCGCCCGGTGGGATGTCGTCAAGGTCGTGATCGATCAGCTCGCGCACGGCGGGACGCGGTCCGTACGGTCGCAGCATGGTGCTGGCCGGCCGTGGACGCACGTGCTGCGGCCACCAGAACCAGCGCCCGAGCAAGGTGGCTAGCGACGGGGTCATGAACGACCGCACGATCAAGGTGTCGAACAACAGACCCAGCGCGATCGTCGTACCCACTTGGGCCATCACCCGCAGCGGGCTGAAGGCGAATGTGGCCATAGTGGCGGCGAACACAAGGCCGGCGGCGGTCACGACCGAGCCCGAACCGGCAACCGCGCGGATCGTCCCCGTCTTGAGGCCGGCGTGGATTTCCTCCTTGAACCGCGAAATCAGCAGCAGGTTGTAGTCCGAGCCGACCGCCAGCAGCAGGATGACCGCCATCGCCAGCACCATCCAGTGCAGCTTGATCCCCAGAATGTACTGCCATAGCAGCACGGAGAGTCCGAACGAGGCGCCCAGCGACAGCAACACCGTGCCGACGATCACGAAGGCCGCTACGACGCTTCGGGTGATCACCAGCATGATGATGAAAATCAGTGTGGCTGCGGAGATTCCGGCGATCAACAGGTCGATGTTCGAACCGTCGTGCATGTCCTTGTACGTCGCGGCGGTACCGCCGAGGTAGACGTGGGCACCCTCCCAGGGCGTGCCCTTGATTGCCTCGTGCACGGCCTGCTTGATCGGCCCGATATGGTTGACGCCTTCAGGGGTCGCGGGGTCGCCCTCATGCGAGATGATCAACCGGACAGAGTGCCCGTCCGGCGAGATGAACTGTTTGAGACCCCTCGCGAAGTCGGGGCTCTTGAACGCCTCCGGCGGAAGGTAGAACGTGTCGTCGTTCTTGGATTTGTCGAACGCATCGCCCTGCGCGGTGGCGTTGTCCGCCTGGGCTTTCGCCTGGTCGTTGAGACCCTTCGTGATCGCGTAGTTCGACATGATGGTGTCGAGGTTGTGCTGTTGGCTCTCGATCTGCGGCGGTATCAGTGCCACCAACTTCGGCTGAATCTGGTCCAGCTTGTCGAGATTCGCGCTGAGGTTCACGATGTTCTCGGCGACCTGGTCGATGCCGTCGAGCGCGTTGAACACCGACCGGATCGCCCAGCAAACCGGGATATCGAAACAGTGCTTCTCCCAGTAGAAGTAGCTACGGATCGGCCGGAGGAAGTCGTCGAAGTTGGCGATGTCGTCGCGCAACTTCTCGGTGATCTCGACGGTCTGCTTGGTAAGCCTGGTGGTTTCGTGGGTGGTGTTGCTCAGATCCTGGGTGACCTGCATCTGCTCACGCAGCGTTGCCATCGTTTTCTTGAGCTCGTCCGCCTGGCTCAGCAGGTTCTGCGCTTGCTCTTCCTGGTAGTGCTGAGTCTGTAGCCGCGCCGCGGCTTGTGCACCCATCTGAAAACCGAGAGTGCTGTGGTCGAGCGGAGTGCCCAATGGTCGGGTGATGGTCTGCACCCGGCCGATACCGGGGATGTGGAACACCGCTTTGGCGACCTTGTCCAGGATGATGAAGTCGGCCGGGTTACGCAGGTCGTGATCGGTCGAGATCATCAACAGCTCGGGATTGAGCCGAGCCTGGTCGAAGTGCCGGTCGGCGGCCGCATATCCGACATTGGCCGGGGTGTCTTCCGGTAGAAAGTGACGGGTGTCGTAGTCCGTCTTGTAGCCGGGCAACGCGAGCAGGCCGACCAATGCGGCGGCGATGGTCACCGCGAGAATCGGTGCGGGCCAGCGAACGATGGCGGTGCCGATGCGTCTCCAGCCCCGGGTCTGCAGCTTTCGCTTCGGGTCTAGCAGCTTGAAGAACGTCGCCACGGTCAGGATCGCCGGGGCCAAAGTCAAGGCCGCGAGGACCGCGACCAGCATGCCGACGGCGCAGGGTATGCCGAGTGACGAAAAATAGGGCAGCCGGCAGAAGCTCAGGCAATACATCGCGCCGGCGATGGTGAGCCCGGATCCCAATACGACGTGCGCCGTGCTGTGGAACATCGTGTAGAACGCCTGGGTGCGGTCTTCGCCCTGACCGCGGGCTTCGTGGTAGCGGCCGACCACGAAGATCGCGTAATCCGTTCCGGCGGCGATCGCCATCAGCACGAGCATGTTGTTGGCGAACGTCGAAAGCCCCATGATGCCGTAGTTGCCGAGCGTCGCGACGACACCGCGGGCCGCGGCCAATTCGATGAAGACCATGACCAGCATGATCAGCATGGTGATCACCGACCGATAGACCCACAGCAGCATCACGATGATCACGAGGAAGGTGATCATCGTGACGGTCGCTACGCCCTTTTCACCCGCGTGGGACTGATCGGCAAACAGTGGACCCGCCCCGGTGACGTAGGCCTTGATGCCGGGCGGCGCGGGCACCGAGTTCACGATCTTGCGGACCGCCTCCGTGGATTCGCCGGACATCGCGCTGCCCATGTTGCCGGCGAGGTAGACCTGGACGTACGCGGCCTTCTGGTCGTGGCTCTGGGAGCCCGCGGCGGTCAGCGGATCACTCCAGAAGTCCTGGATGTGCTGAACGTGCTTCTTGTCCTGCTCGAGTCGCTTGACAATCTTGTCGTAATAGCGGTGCGCCTCGGCCCCCAGCGGCTTGTCGCCCTCCAGCAGGATCATCGCCGAACTGTCGGTACTGAACTCTTTGAACGTCGATCCGACCTTCATCATCGACTGAAACGACACCGCGTCCGTGGGACTCTGCGACACCGACTGCCTCTTGGAGACGACCTCCAACTGCGGAGAGATGGTGTTGGTGACGAAGACGATGCCCAACCACACCAGGACAATCGGCAATGCAAGCCGGTGGATCATCCGCGGCAGGAACGGCGGGATCAGCGGCTGATCGACGCGCGGCGGCGGAGCCTCTTCGGTGGCCTCGCTCATGCGGACTTGTCCAGGCAGTAGACCATGGCATTGACGTTCTCGTTGGCGGGCGATTGATTAGCACCCTTGATCACCGCACCGCGCCCGTCATGGTTGTCGACGACGAAGTGGCAGGCAATCCAACTCCCGTCTCCTTGCGCTACCAGGTTTGCCGGGATGCCGGGCTTCGTTGAACTCAATACTGTGCTCCAGGGCAAGGGGACGTTGAGGGCCTGCTGCGGGTGGGAGTTCTCGTCGAGGTAGTTGATGGTGGCCGTGCTGCCCGGCGAGCCCCAGACCTCGAGCGTGATGGTCTTGGCGTTGAACTGGTCAAGAACCTCGCCGGACGTGCCCCCACCGAACGAACCCTTGTGGACGCCGAAGATTCCGTGCAGTCGGTAAACCATGAAACCCGATAGAGCGACGACGGCCGCAATGGTGAGGACGAGCCAGAACCGGCTGAACAGACCCTTCTTCCTGACGCGCTGTGGACCGGGTTTTTCCTCGGGGCTCGAGGGAGCCTTAGGGTCGCGCGACTCTGTCCATGGCTTGGTGGTCGTCATGGGCATTCCTAACCAGGGGCGAAGGCTAATCAACTACTTTAAAGGGTAAGCTTAGACGCTCTAACCTACACCGAGACGGTCCGGGCTTCACGTCCTGAGCCGTGCGATCCGCAAACTCGGAAACTCCCTGGACGATCTTTTGCTGACCGACGCTCCGATGATGGCAAAATCGGAGAATTGTCGCGGTTAGAACTGGTTGGGACGCATGTTGCACTACGACACGCTCGGCAGAAGCGCCGACCCGGCGGGTACGAGGGCATCGCAGTGACGGTCATCTTCGACGCTCGGCGAATCCCGGCCGCCGATCGCGAAGAAGTGGTGCGCGCCACGGTCTGGAGGACGCTGGCGCCGCTTGAGATCGACTATCCAGACGATCACGGCCCGGTTCCAACGAACTTGGCGATCACCGACCTGGGTGAGCTGACGGTGTGGTCCGTGACCACGAGCACCGTCAAGGTTCAGTACAAGGCGTTGCCGCGCAACGACTTCAAGCCGAGTCTGTTCTTGGGGTTGCAGAGGACGGAGTCCTGCGTCGTGGCCCAGCGTGACCGCGAATAACCTTGCGTCCAGGCGATCTCGCGGTCTGGGACTCGACAAATCCATTCGCCATCGCCGATACGGGTGGCCTCTCCCAGCACAAATTTCGAATACCCCTGGATCGATTGGCGTTGCCGGTAGACGTCATTCGGGAAATTTGCGCGGTTCGGTTGTGTCCGGATCACCCGATCTCAGACCAGCGGGAGCGCGGCGGCGCGTTTCGCCAGAAATTCTTGGCCCATCGGGAGGATAGCCTTATCCTCGTAGCCACGATGTACGTAGACGAAATCGTTTGCTAAGCAGCGAGAGTCAGGTTCTGACTGCTGGCGCATAGGCTGAGGGGCTCGAGGCGGCCGACGGCCTCAAGCGTGGCGCCTTGCGGAGCATCGCTAAGGAAGACGGTACGCGGGTCGTGCACAGTCAAATTATCGCCCTCGACACTCCGCCAGTCGGGCGCTTAGCGATGAAACCCAGTAAGGATTCTCCGACGTCGAGCTGAAAACCACAGACACAGAACAGGTGTCGAACATTTGGTAGCTCTGCGGTGGCCTGAGTCACCACTATGCGGCCGATTGCATCACTGTTGAACTATGGCCAGGCACTGGTTGGCTTTGATCGCATGCGGTGTGGCCAACACGTTACCGCGCACTAGGCACGGGAGTCGCAACCGCCGTGTTCTTGCTATCGCGCGCACGAAGGAATGTGCCGGCGTGCAGCGTCTGGCCAAATCCACGCGCGAATTGGCCCTCAGCGTAAACGATGTGGCCGCCCACCACGGTCGCGGTGACAGCACGGTCGTTCCGGTTGACCATGCGTTTGACTCCATCGGCACCGGGATACGGCGCCTCAGCGTATTTGCGACCGGAACCGTCGAAGCCTGATGGGTCGATGACGGCAAGGTCGGCACGACAGCCTTCGCCAAGATGGCCAGCGTCGAGGCCATACCAATCGGCAAGCTCTCCGGTGAGCCGATGCACAGCAGCTTCGATCGGCATGAAACCACGTTGGTGAACGCGCTCAAGCATCCGAACACCGAAGTTGTAAAACGCCATGTTGCGTAGGTGGGCGCCGGAGTCCGCGAAGCCGACCTGAACGGCGCGTGACCGTTGGAGGCGGTCCAGCACATCGTCGCGATCATTAGCAATTGTGGTGCGCCACCGGAGCTTTTCGGTGTGCTCGACCGTCAGATCAAGCAAGGCGTCGGCGGGTGTGATACCGCGTTCGTTGCCGACTTGCGCGAAGGATTTTCCGATCACACTCTTGTCGGGGCACGACACGATTTCGGCGTCGGCGAGGTCCCGATTCCAAACGCGCGGGCCGAATCGTTTCGCGAGGTCTTCGCGGAATCGCCGCCGGTACTCCTCGTCGTCGAGTAGCCGACCTCGCTGCAACGCGTCGCGGATATTCAATGCAGCCGCACCGGAACCAAATTCCTCGAAGATCACCAGATCCACGCCGTCGGCGTAGACCTCAAACGGGACCGGCAAATGTTGCCAACGGAATTGCCCGCCCAATAGGTTGGTGGTCGTCGCCGCGGCGATCGCTGCGCGGGCGACGCCACGGTCCGCCTTGATATCGGCAGCCGAAATCAAGGTGGTCTTCAGTGGTTTGCGTAAACCCGCGCCAATGCTCTGGGACAAGTAGAACGCCACCTCTGCACGGCGTGTGAGGTTCGGCGTGCTCTGATGCACTCGTCCTCTCTGCCGAAGAATCTTGTTGAGGACGTGATACTCGCCCCAAGTCGCGTACGCCGAGGGCAATTGCCTCGCGGGATAACGTGTTCCGTCTAGCTTCGACCACGAACTGCGGATTGTGGAAAGCCCGACGAAACCGGCGTCGAGCGCGTCGGTAAGCATTCGCCGCATCCGATCAAGTTCGTCTCGCGATGGCCGACTCGTCGAGTCGACCGAAGGACCTAATCCCATTGTCGCGACACGCATGTCCGAATGACCGATAAACGCCGCGACATTCGTCCCAAGCGGCAGTGCTTCGATCGCGGCAACATAGCTCGCCGGATCATGCCAAGTCTTGCGTTCTTTGACCGCCGAGTGCACGACACTCCACGGCAGCGCCTCCACCCGCGCGAACATGTCCGCGCAATCGTCGGCCTCGGAGTACACCGTCGACAGTGAACAATTGCCGAGGATGATGGTTGTTACCCCGTGTCGCGCCGACTCACCCAACCCGGGACTAGCCAGCACCTCGGCGTCGTAATGGGTGTGCACGTCCAACATCCCTGGAATAACCCACCGCCCGGTCGCATCGATGGTGCGCATACCGTCGGGCAGTCCGTTGCCGATGGCCGCGATCCTGTCGCCGCGCACCCCAACATCGGCGATGCTCGGCGCCGCGCCAGTACCGTCGAACACCGTTCCGCCGCGGATCACCAGGTCATATGTCGCCATCTTGGTTCCTTTAAGTCTGGTCGGCAACCGACTGAATACCGACGGTCATGCTTTCAAGCTAGGGCCCGGGCATGACAAAACGTATAGACAGATCAGCCTGATTAGGCGAAATTGGCGTAGGTTATGTACACATGCCGGGAAGTGCATCGGAGAAGTGGTTGGACTTGCTGCTGGCGGGTGTGCCCGTCAAGGCGATCTACGATCACCGCGACGAACTCGTCGAAGCCGGTGTCGACGCTGCCCAAGCCGAGCGGCACGCGGGTGCCGCGGTTCAACTACACGCGCTGCTCGATGACAGGCGCCAGCGGGTTTCGCGGTTGACAGCGCTCAACGACATCGCGGCGCAATTGACCAGCACCCACGCCGTCGACCAGCTACTCCCCCAAATCACCGCGCAAACGCTGCGACTACTTGGGGTCGACTTGGCATACATCGGGGTCGTTCGCGGAAACGACTTCGTCATCGAAGTTGCCAGTGGCGCATTAACATCGCAGCTAGTCGGTCTGCACGTGCCCCGCGGCGCGGGGTTGCTGAGCCTGGTAATCGGTCGCGGCGAGCCGGTCTGGACAAGTGACTACGCCGCGGAGACCTCGTTTGCTCACGAATCCTTCAACAATATGGTTGCCGCCGAACAGATCCGGGCGGTACTCGGCGTTCCACTCACCGTTGACGGGCGGGCGTTAGGGGCGCTGTTCGCGTGCAAACGGACCGAGCGTCGCTTCGCCAATGACGAGATTGGCCTGCTGGCGGCACTGGCCTCGCACGCAGCTGTCGCAATCGACAACGCAACTACGCTCAGGCAATATCGCGACACCGCCCAGCAGCTCAACACGGCTAACCGCCAGCTCGAACAGACGTTGGCATGGGATCACCAACTGACCAACGTGGTCCTCAAGGGCGGTGACGTCGAGGATTTGGTAAGTGAGATCGCTGCTGTGGCGACCGGTCGACTGATGCTGCTCGACGCGGACGCCGACCTACCCCGCGATATCGCTGTTCGATACCCCGAGCTGATCGACACGTTCACAGCAACGAAAACCCAACCGGCACAGGAGAATCGGGTGATCGTAGCGGGTAATGGATCCGTGCAGCTGGCGCCCATCATTGCGGGCCGAGAAGTGCTCGGGGCGTTGCTACTCATCGATGGCAGCGACCAGAGCAGCGATCGGCTATTGCTCGAACGAGCTGCCCCCGCCCTCGCACTCGCAATGACCGGTGCGCAGGCCGTCGCCGAGGCGACCCGATTGACCCGCGACGCGATGCTGCTCGACCTGTTGACCCGAGAAACTGCCGATCGGGCGACCTCGCGGCAACGAATGCACAACGCCAGTTTAGTTCCGGGCCTCGCGTACTGCGTCATCGCGGCACAACCCTTCGATGAGCTCCCGCGTAGGCAGTGGAGCAGCGTTGCCGCAAAGCAGCCCGCAGGAACCGTCGTAGTGGCCGACGGCACACGGCTGGTCGCAGTGGTACCGGCCAAACACCCAGATACAGTGCTAACGAGCTGGAGCGCGAACAATGGCGCGAGGGCGACGGCGGGCGTTGCCGGACCAGCCGCAAGTCCGGCAGATCTGCATCGCTGTTATCGAGAATCCGTCGACACCCTGGGCGCCCTGCTGACCCTCGGCCGGACGGGGGCCGTTGCCACGGCTGACCAACTTGGCATCTACCGCATTCTGTTGAATCACACCGGCCAGCGCGAATTACGGGCTCAGTTCAATGAGGCACTCGGTGCGATGATATCTGAGCAGCAAAATCGAAACGTGCCGATGCTGGCTACCCTCAAAGCCTTTCTCGACCACGGATGCCGGGCCGCACCCACCGCGCGAGCACTCGACGTTCACGTCAACACGCTCTATCAACGCATTTCAGTGCTAGACCGCCTGCTCGGCTCCGACTGGCGGCAGCCCCCTCGATCGCTGGACCTCCACGTCTTACTAAGGGTCTTCCCCAATCAAGATCCCGACCTCGCCGGAGACCATCGGCCACCAACACGCTCAGTCACACGCTAGTCGCAGTCACGATCTCAACGGCTAAACGGGGCCGCCTCTAATAAAGCGCGAGGTCACCGCGCTGTTGGACCGGGAAATTAAGTACGAACATTAAGTCGGATCATACGAATAGGTAAGCTAACTACCTGCTTTGAAGTGGGGCTGTGCGACTGACGCGCAATAGGTGGGGCTGTTCAGAGTCGGTTGATGGGTGACATTTCTGTTTCGGTTGATCCTTGACACTTGTTGTTAGGTTTTAGCTCCCGGCGCTGGTGCGCAGGGCTCGTTTGTTTCGTACCTCGCCGGTAGTACGGCGGGCGGCCGTTTTGACCAAATTTTCGCCGACCCAGAACCGCAGCAGGTCACCGTCGACGTGGACGTCGCAGCGCTGACCGGCGTAGTAGCGGCCGATGCTGACTTGCTGCCAGGCCACGCACACCACCCCGTTGGTGGTGACCCGGCGACTCACCCAGTCGTCGCCGCCGCGCTTGGTGCGCGCGCTTTTCGACGTCGACGGGGCTAAGGCCGGCCCGCCGGCGCCGAAGCGCTGCACCGGGGTCGCCATCTTCAACGCCTGGTGCGGCCGGTTGGTGTTGTAGTCACCCACCCATTCATCGAGAGCCCGCTGGGCTGTGTTCAGATTCGTGAACGGTGCTGCGCCGCTGAGGAATTCCGCGCGCAGACTGCGATGAAACCGCTCAATCTTGCCCGTCGTCGTCGGCGACCGCGGCTGAGTCAACAGATGTTCGATGCCGTTTTCGCGGCAGATCGCATCAAAGAGCACTTCCACCGGCGGATGACAAAACCGGCCGGTGAACACCTTGCCGTTATCGGTCAAGATCTGCTCAGGAACTCCGTAGCGTGCCAGCGCATCACGCAGCCCATCGCAGACCGCACGGGTGCGCTCCCGGGCCATCAACCGCGCACAGACACACATCCGGGAGTGATCGTCGATACCGGTCAGGGCTTTGGCGCTGGTCCCATCGGCCAACGGGAACCCGCCCACAATGTCCATCTGCCACAACTCCATCGGCGCCCCACGCTCCCAGCGCTTCCACTTACGCGAGCGCCGATCCCGCACGCTCGGGTCGATCAACCCGGCCCGCAACAACGCCCGGTATACCGCCGAGGACGACGGCACCGGGGAAACCTTGCGCTTGGCCAACTCGAACACCAGCCGCCGCGGCCCCCAATACGGACGCGAGCGCCGCAACTCCAACAGCCTAGCCTCGACCTCAGCCGGCATCTGATGCGGACACGACACCGGCCGATGCGACCGATCCACCAACCCGTCGAGACCTTGGGCCTCATAGCGGGCCAACCAGGAGTGCAGCGTCTGGCGCGACACTCCCACCTTCTCGGCGACCTGCGAAATCGATAGGCCGTCACTGATCACCGCTAACACGGCCTGATACCTCTGCTCGGCCACGCTCAACTCCCTCATCTAGGGAGTGTCAAGGATCAGCCGAAATAGGTGTCAAGCATCAGCCGAAACACTGTCAGGCATCACCCGAAGACAAAATGTCACGCATCAACCGAGGTCATACAGCTCTGAAGTGGGGCGGGCGGGGCTCGAACCCGCGACCAACGGATTATGAGTCCGCGGCTCTAACCGACTGAGCTACCGCCCCTGGTGTTCAACGGGTTCGACCTTAGCCTCAGTCCCCACCCCGGGCGACGGCGTGGCCCTTAGTCCGTGCCTCGTCCGGTCGCTTGCTGCAATTCATCGATCAGCTCCGACGCCTGCGCCTTCGTCAGGTCGTCGGGCAGGTCGCGGTTGGCCTCCTGGGCCAGCGTGTGTAGATAACTACGCTGCGGGCCGGTCATCGGCTCATCGCCGGTCACCCATTCGGAGGTCTCTTTTCCGGGATTTTCCTGCGGCGCTTGCCCGCGTCTCGTCAGCCATGACCGACGAATATCCATCGCACACACGTTCGAAGCATGGCGTCATAAACCGCCGGCGGCTTCGCGCTCGCGAGTTGTTCGATTCGGCACGACAGGGCCCCAGCCATGCTGCGAGACTTACTACCGCTGAGAGACCCCAGACCAGCCCCGACAACGATGCGAGGAAATCCAGTGTCTGAAACCAAGCTCACGGTCATCTACGACAACCCCACCGACCCGGCCGCCTTCGAAAGCGCCTATGAAGCAGAGCAATTGGAGCTCGCTCGGCGGATCCCGGGATATCTGCGGCTCGAGGCGTCGAAGGTCTGGCCGAAAGAAGACGGCAGCCCGACACCTGCGTACCGCATGATCGATCTGTACTACCCGACCTACGACGACGTCAGCGTCGCCGTGACGACCCCGGAGGCAGGCGCGTTCTTCGAAGCCCTCGGGCGCCTTGCCACCGGCGGCGTCCGGGTACTGGTCTCCGACATCGAGGTCCCGCAGCACTGACCTCGAGCGGTCAGCCGAACACCGTCTGACCGTCGACGTCGAGCAGGTAGGTCTCGGTACCTTCCGACACCCGGGGCGCGTCCCCAACCAGCGAGACCGCGATCTTGTTGCTGGCATTGCGCATGACATCGAGGGCGAGCTCGGCGGCCTCGACCTCGGAAAACCGAGCGCGCACCTCGGCGACAACGTCGGCGTCGAGGTGCGCCGGCGTCCAAATTAACCCATCTACATACCGCAGCGCTGCTTTTGCGCGATCGTCGATCAACGTCGACTGCTCGAACTGCGCAATGTCGTCGTAGAGCGACTCCGACCCCCCGGCATCGAGTGCCCTGCTTTCGCGCACCGATTTGCACAGCCGGCAGTTGTGCGCGGCCGCGCCGCGCAGCCGCACCAGCTCGGACGTCACCGGATCCAGCGCACGCATCCGGCCCACCGCGGGCAGGAACTCGTTGAACACCTCGCCCGACGGGTCGGTGGCGTGATCCCACTCGATCGGCCCACGGGTCCAGCCCAGAAAACTCGCGCCGACGCCCAACGCCTCGAGCCCGGCCCGCACCCGCGGCACGAAGTCGGCGATGTACATCGCCACCACGACACCAAAGGTGCTGTCCCCCAGCGTCTTAAACAGTAGAGACCGTTGCTCGACGGTGATCGCGGAGACGTCGGCGCTGAACTGCTCGGCGAACTCGGCGACGACGGTCTCGGCCTCCGATGCCGGCTGAGCGACTTCCACTTCGACGGGCAACCCGGGCAACGACATCGTCTGCGCGCACACCCGACGGACCAGGCCCACCAGGCGAGCATCCCCCGGCGGGGACAAAACCACCAACCGGGCTAGCTGACCATCACGAACCGTAGCCGGAGTCACCATGCCGGATACGTTACGACTACTGTGCCTGGCTCACCGACGACATGTGGAAATCCGGGATCCGCAGCGTCGGCATCGCCGCCCGGGTGACCCAGTCACCCCACTCCCGCGGCAGGGTCTTCTCGCTGACGCCCGCCTCAGTCGCCCGTCGCAGCAGATCCAGCGGGCTCTCGTTGAAGCGGAAGTTGTTGACCGCCGCGGTGACCTCGCCGTCCTCGATCAGGTACACGCCGTCGCGGGTCAGCCCGGTGAGCAACAACGTGGTGGGATCCACCTCGCGGATGTACCACAGCGTGGTCAGCAGCAGGCCGTGCTCGGTGCCCGCGATCATGTCGGCGAGGTCTTTCTCCCCGCCGGTCATCACCAGGTTGTCGGCCGCGACGGCGACCGGAGCGTCGAATTTGGCGGCGGTAGCGCGCGGATAGGCCAGCGCGTTGATCACTCCGTCGCGGATCCAGTCGACCTGGCTGATCTCCATGCCGTTGTCGAATACCGACACGGTCTCCGTGGAACTGCTCGCCGTCACGAACGGTGTGCACGCCAGCCCCGGCGCCAGCGGATCGGAGAACAGCAACAACGGCAGATCGGTGAGCCGCTCCCCCACCCGGGTTCCGCCGCCGGGCGCCGAGAACGCGGTGCGGCCCTCTTGTGCGCCGCGACCGGCCATCGACCAGGCCAGGTAGACCATCATGTCGGACACCGTCGACGGCGGCATGATCGTCTCGTACCGACCCGCCGGCAGCGCCACGGTGCGCTCCGCCCAGCCCAGTCGCAGCGACAGGTCCTCGAGCAGCGAATCAGTCGGCACATCAACGAAATCGGCGGTCCCAATGCCGGCCCAGGCGCTGGCCTCGCCGCGCTTGGCGTTGATCTCCACCGCGCCCGCGGGCTGGGTGAAGCGGCGGCGCAGCCCCGTCGAGGAGGCCAGGAACGTCGTCGAAACACTGTGGTGCGCAAAGCCATACAGCCGGTCGGTGCCTGCGAATCCGCGGCTCAGCGAGCCCGCCACCCCGGCGAACACCTCGGCCCCGGTGCCGGGCACCGGCGCATCCCAATCGGCGGGCACCCCGGTGTCGCCGAGCAGCGGTGCGGCATCGCCGGCCTCCGGCGCGGCGGCGGCCGCATCCTGCGAGGCCGCCACCAGACCCGGGATGACCCGCGGGTCCACCTCGGCGGACACCACCGTCCCGATCGAAGCGCTATCACCTTTGCGCACAATCGAAATGACCGTGATGTTGCGGCTGTGCGACACCCCATTGGTGGTCATCGAATTGCCGGCCCACCGTAGCGTCGCCTCGACCTTGTCGGTGACCAGCACCATGGTCTCGTCGGCGCGGCCCAGTTTCGTCGCCTCCTCCAAGACGAGGTTGACGACGTGCTGCGGGGTGATCATCGACCGCCCTCCTCCCGGGTGTTGAGCACGTTGACACCGCGGAACAACGCCGACGGGCAGCCGTGGCTGACCGCGGCGACCTGTCCGGGCTGGGCCTTGCCGCAGTTGAACGCCCCGCCCAGCCGCCACGTCGACGGACCGCCCACGGCTTCCATCGAATTCCAGAAGTCGGTGGTGGTGGCCCGATAGGCCACGTCGCGCAGCTGGCCGTCGATGCGGCCGTGGCGGATGCGGAAGAACCGCTGGCCGGTGAACTGAAAGTTGTACCGCTGCATGTCGATTGACCAGGATTTGTCGCCGACGATGTAGATGCCATTCTCGACCCGGCCGATCAGATCCTCGGTGCTCAACCCGTCGGAGCCGGGCTGCAGCGACACGTTGGCCATCCGCTGGATCGGCACGTGGTGTGGCGAGTCGGCATACGAGCAGCCGTTGGACCGCGGTTGTCCCAGCCGGGGCGCGAACACCCGGTCGAGTTGGTAGCCGACGAAGATGCCGTCGCGCACCAGGTCCCAGCTTTGCGCGGCCACCCCGTCGTCGTCGTAACCGATGGTGGCCAAACCGAATTCGACGGTCCGGTCGGCGGTCACGTTCATCACCGGCGAGCCGTAGTGCATGGTTCCCAGTTTGTCCGGGGTGGCGAACGACGTACCAGCATAGGCGGCCTCGTAGCCGATCGCGCGGTCGTATTCGGTTGCGTGGCCGATGGATTCGTGAATGGTCAGCCACAGGTTGGTCGGATCGATCACCAGATCCGTGGGCCCCGCGATCACGCTGGGCGACTTGACCTTCTCGGCCAGCAGCGCCGGCAGCTGCGCGAGCTCGTCGGTCCAGTTCCACACCTCGTCGCCGACCAGCGCCTCCCAGCCGCGCCCCATCGGCGGCGCCAGCGTGCGCATCGAGTCGAAACTGCCCGCCTCGGGGTCGACGGTCACCGCCTCCAGCGACGGCATCACCCGGACCCGCTGCTGGGTGATCGCCGACCCGAAGGTGTCGGCATAGAACGTCTGCTCCTTGACCGCGGTCAGACCGGCCGACACGTGGTCGACGCCGTCGGAGCTCAGCAGCCGCCCGGAGTACTCCTCGAGCACGCCGATCTTGTCGGCCGCAGGGACGTCGAACGGGTCGATCCGGTAACTCGACACCCAGCTGGCGTCGGCGTACACCGGCTCGGGCGCCAGCTCCACGCGCTCGGTGTTCAGCGCCGCCAGCGTGGTGGCCACGTGCACCGCGCGGCGCGCGGTCTCGGCCGCGACCGAGGGCGCCAACTCGGCGTGCGAGACGAATCCCCAGGTGCCGTCGACGATGACCCGCACCGCCAAACCGACATCCCGGGTGATCACCGCGGTCTCGAGCTCACCGTCGCGCAGCTGGATGATCTCGGTGTTGATGCGCTGAATTCGCAGGTCCGCGTAGCTGGCTCCGGCTGTCGTGGCCGCCGACAACGCGGCCTCCGCGAGCTCGTGTCGCGGCAGGCCGAGGAAGTCGGCATCGATCCCCCGATTGGCTGTCACGGCTCCACCGTAACGACTGTGCACTCCAAACCCCTGCAGCGCCCGCTTTAATAAGCTGCATGGCCGCCGCACGGAGTCAGCCGCGAACCAGCGTGCTGGCATATGGGCTGCTGGCGCCCAGCCTGTTCGGTGTCGTCACCTTCTTGCTGCTGCCCATCCTCGTGGTGATCTGGCTCAGCCTGTACCGGTGGGACCTGCTGGCTCCGCTGCGCTATGTGGGCCTGGCCAACTGGCGCTCGGTGCTGACCGACACCGGGTTCGGGCACTCGCTGTTCGTCACGGCGATCTTTGTGGCGATCGTGGTCCCGACGCAGACCGTGCTGGGATTGGCGGTCGCCTCGATGCTGGCCCGCCTGTTGCCGGGCACCGGCTTTTTCCGCACGGTGTTCGTGTTGCCGTGGATCTGCGCGCCGCTGGCGATCGCCGTGTTGTGGCGCTGGATCCTGGCACCCACCGACGGTGCGATCGCGACCCTGCTCGGGCACAGCATTGAGTGGCTCTCCGATCCGACCTTCGCGCTGCCCTTGGTGTCGGCGGTCGTCGTCTGGATGAACGTGGGCTACAACTCGCTGTCGTTCCTGGCCGGCCTGCTGGCCATTCCGAACGACATCCACGCCGCCGCGCGCACCGACGGCGCCAACGCCTGGCAACGGTTCTGGCGCATCACCCTGCCGATGCTGCGCCCGACCATGTTCTTCGTGCTGGTCACCGGGATTGTCAGCACAGCACAGGTTTTCGACACCGTGTACGCGTTGACCGACGGCGGGCCGGGCAACAGCACCGACCTGGTCGCCCACCGCATCTACGCCGAGGCGTTCGGTTCGGCGTCCATCGGCCGCGCCTCGGTGATGGCGGTAGTGCTCTTCGTGATCCTGGTCGGCGTCACGATCGTTCAGCATCTGTATTTCCGGCGGCGGATCACCTATGACCTCGTCTAGTCGCGTCTCGGCCGCTCTGCTCTACGCCGGCATGATCGTCGGCGCGCTGATCACGTTGCTGCCCTTCGCACTTGGCCTGCTGACCTCGTTCACCTCGGCGCACCAGTTCGCGACGGGCACACCGCTGCAACTGCCGCACCCACCCACGCTGGCTAACTACGGTGACCTGGGCGGTGCCGGGTTCGGGCGTGCCGCGGCCGTGACGGCATTGATGACGGCGGTCATCCTGGTGGGCCAACTGACCTTCTCGGTGCTGGCCGCGTACGCCTTTGCGCGCCTGGATTTCGCCGGGCGCGACGTGTTGTTCTGGGTCTACATCGCGACGTTGATGGTGCCCGGCACGGTCACCGTGGTACCGCTGTATCTGATGATGGCCCAAGCCGGGCTGCGCAATACGTTCTGGGCATTGGTGCTGCCGTTCATGTTCGGCTCACCGTACGCGATCTTCTTGCTGCGCGAGCACTTTCGCCAGATCCCCAACGACTTGATCAACGCCGCGCGCCTCGACGGCGCCAACACGTTGGACGTGATCACCCATGTGGTGATTCCGTCGAGCCGGCCGGTGCTCGCGGCGCTGACGCTGATCACCGTGGTCTCGCAATGGAATAACTTCATGTGGCCGTTGGTGATCACCAGCGGGCACAAATGGCGCGTGCTCACCGTGGCGACGGCCGAACTGCAGTCGCGCTTCAACGCGCAATGGACGCTGGTGATGGCGGCGACCACGCTCGCGATCGTGCCGCTGGTGCTCCTGTTCATCGCGTCCCAGCGACACATCGTCGCCTCGATCGTCCTCTCGGGTGTCAAGTGAACCGGCCCCGCTCGTCCACGGTGGCCGCCGGTGCGTTGGGACTGGTCGCGGTGCTGTTGGCCGCAATCGCCATGCTGTTGAACTATTCCGGCGAACCGCACGGCGACAAGATCGTGGTGCGGGTGCGGATCTGGGATGCCTCGCTCGCCGACGCCTACCGGGAGTCGTTCGCCGCGTTCCACCGCGCACATCCCGATATCGAGGTGCGCATCAACCTGGTGGCGTACTCGACGTATTTCAACACGCTGCGCACCGACGTCGCGGGCGGCGGCGCCGACGACATCTTCTGGCTCTCCAACGCCTACCTCGCCGCCTATGCCGACAACGGCCGGCTCCTGAACATCAGCAAAACCGATGACTGGGAACCGGCGGTGGTGGACCAGTTCACCCGCGGCGGATCGTTGTGGGGCGTGCCGCAGCTGACCGACGGCGGCATCGCGGTGTACTACAACGCGGAGCTGCTTTCGGCCGCCGGCGTCGATCCCGCCCAGCTGAACAGCCTGCGGTGGGATCCCAACGGCGACGACACGCTGCGCCCGGTCACGGCCCGGCTCACCGTCGACGTCAATGGAAACCGAGCGGGCACAGCGGGTTTCGACCCTGGCCGAATTCGGCAGTGGGGCTACAACGCGGCCAACGACGCGCAGGCGATCTACCTCAACTACATCGGCTCGGCGGGCGGCGTGTTCCAGCGCGGCGACGAGTTCGCGTTCGACAACCCCGGCGCCATCGCCGCCTTCCGCTACCTGGTCGGCCTGATCAACGACGACCACGTCGCACCCCCGGCGTCGGACACCAACACCAACGGCGACTTCTCCCACAACCAGTTTCTGGCCGGCCGGATGGCGCTCTTTCAGTCCGGCACCTACAACCTCGCGTCGATCGCGCGCGATGCCCGATTCCGGTGGGGAGTCGCGATGCTGCCGATCGGACCCGCGGGCCGGGTCAGTGTCACCAATGGCATTGCCGCCGCGGCTAATTCGGCCTCCAAGCATCCCGACGCGGTGCGTCAGGTGCTGGCCTGGATGGGCAGCAACGAGGGCAATGCCTATCTGGGCAGTCAGGGCGCGGCGATCCCCGCGGTGCGCTCAGCCCAGCACGTCTACTTCAACTACTGGTCGGAACGCGGCGTGGACGTCACACCCTTCTTCGCCGTCCTCGACGGCCCACGCATCCCGGCCCCGGGCGGTGCCGGCTTCGCCGCCGGAAATACCGCCCTGCAAGGCTATTTCGACGAGATGTTCCTCGGCCGTGGCGACGTCGCGACCACGCTGCGGGAGGCGCAGGCCGCGGCCAATGCCGCCTCGCAGCGCTAATCGGCGTCGTTGAGCGCGCTGTGGTGGCGGCCCCACACGAAGTAGAAGATCAACGCCACCAGGATCCAACCGCTGAAGGCGATCCACGTGTACCAGTGCAGGCTGGCCAGGATGTAGCCGCAGGCCAGCACCGAAAGCACCGGCGTGACAGGGTAACCGGGCACCTTGAACGGGCGCGGCAGGTCCGGCTCGCGCACCCGCAGGATGATCACGCCGACCGCGACGACGATGAACGCGGTCAGCGTGCCGATCGACACCATGTCGGCCAGCTCGTCCAGCGGGATGAAGCCGCCCAGCGTGGCGGTGGCGATCGCCACGATCACCGTGTTCGTCACCGGAGTCATCGTGCGCGTGTTGAGCATCGCGAATCGCGACGACAGCAGCCCGTCGCGGGCCATCGCGTACAAAATCCGGGTCTGGCCGTACATCGTGATCAGGGTGACGGTGAAGATCGAAATCACCGCGCCCGCACACAGAATCGTGCTGGCCCAGCCCTGGTGTGTGACGTTGTCGAGAATGGTGGCCAGTCCGGCATCTTCTTGCCCGGCGAAGGCCCGCCACGGCTGAGTGCCGAGCGCGGCGAGCGCGACGAGGACGTAGACGGCGGTGACGATCGCGAGTGCCGCGATCAGTGCGCGCGGCATGGTCTTCTGCGGGTCCTTGACCTCCTCGCCCGCCGTCGACACCGCGTCAAGGCCGATGAACGAAAAGAAGATCGTCCCCGCCGCCGCGCCGATGCCCGAAACGCCGAAGGGGGCGAAGTCCTTGAGCTGGTTGGTGTCAAAGGCGGTGAACGCGATGATCACGAACATGCCCAGCACGCCCAGCTTGGTCATCACCATGATCGCGTTGACGCGCGCCGATTCGCTCGCGCCGCGAATCAGCAACAGCGCGCACATGGCGATCAGGATGACCGCCGGCAGATTCACGTAGCCGGGGTCGGAATCCCAGGGCGCCGCGGACAGCGCACGCGGAAGCTGAAATCCGAATACGTTGTGCAGCAACTTGTTGACGTAACCGCTCCAGCCCACCGACACCGCGGCCGTCGCCACCCCGTATTCGAGCAGCAGGCAGGCCGCCACCGGCACGGCCGACGCCAATTCGGCATAGCAGACGGCGGCGAGCCCGGCCGCGATCCCCGCGATGATGAAGGAGACGATCACCGACGGTCCGGATTCCGGCACCGCCTGCGACAGCACGAAGAAAATGCCGGTGCCGATCGTCGAGCCGACCCCGATCATGGTGAGCTCGAACGTGCCGATCCCACGCTTGAGGTGACCCGCCGCTCCGTGCGCGACGGGTGCGCCGACCGCCGGGCGCCGCCGCAGCATCTGTTGACTCAGGCTGATCGAGCTGGCTGGCAAATGGCCCCCTAGTGCTGGATCAGCTGATTATGCAGCCTCTCGCAACACTCGAGCGAACTGGTCGACGGCCCAGTCGATCTCCTGCTCGGTAATCACCAGCGGTGAGGCGAACCGCAGCGTCGAGCCGTGGGTGTCTTTCACCAGCACGCCACGCTCGGCCAGGCGCCGGCTGATCTCCTTGCCGGTGGCCAGGGTCGGCTCGATATCGACGCCGGCCCACAACCCGAAGCCACGCACCGCGATCACGCCGTCACCGATCAAGTCGCGCAACCGCCGATGCAGATGGGCACCCAGCTCGGCCGAGCGGGCCTGAAATTCGCCCCGCGCCAGCATGGCGACCACCGTGGTGCCGATCGCGGCGGCCAGCGGGTTGCCGCCGAACGTCGAGCCGTGCTCGCCGGGATGCAGCACGCCGAGAATGTTGCGGTCCGCGACCACCGCCGACAGCGGGACGACGCCGCCGCCCAGCGCCTTGCCGAGCAGATAGACGTCCGGCACGACGCGCCAGCGGTCGCAGGCGAACGTGTAGCCGGTGCGCGCCAGCCCGGACTGGATTTCGTCGGCGATCATCAGCACGTTGTAATCCGTGCACAGCGCGCGGACGGCCGGCAGGTAGTCGTCGGGCGGGACGTTGATGCCCGCCTCACCCTGGATCGGTTCGAGCAGCACCGCGACGGTGTCCTCGTCGATCGCGCGGGCCAACGCCGCGGTATCGCCGAAGGGCACCGTGCGGAATCCGGGGGTGAACGGACCGAAGCCGCCCCGCGCCGTCGGGTCCGACGAAAAGCTGACGATACTGATCGTGCGGCCGTGGAAATTGTTCTCAGCCACCACGATGTTCGCGCGGCCCTCGGACACGCCCTTGACGTCGGCGCCCCACTTGCGGGCGACCTTGAGGCCGCTCTCGACGGCTTCGGCACCCGAATTCATCGGCAGCACCATGTCTTTGCCGCACAGCCGAGCCAGCCCAGCGCAGAACGGCCCCAGATTCGCGGCGTGGAATGCGCGACTAACCAGCGTCAGGGTGTCGAGCTGGGCATGGGCTGTCGCGGTGATCTCGGGGTTGCGGTGGCCGAAGTTGACCGCCGAGTACGCGGCCAGACAATCCAGGTAGCGCCGACCCTCGACGTCGGTGATCCAGGCGCCCTCGGCGCTGGCCGCCACCACCGGCAGCGGCGAATAGTTGTGCGCTGCATACGTTTCGACTAACTCGATCGCGTCGTTGGGGGCCAACGTCGCCGGGTGGTCGAGAATCGTCATTCAAACACCTCCAATGTGCAGCACTTGACGGAACCGCCCCCCTTGAGCAGCTCGGAGAGATCGACGCCGACGGGATCGAAGCCCACCTCCCGCAATTGAGCGATGAAACCCGTTGCGGCGGAAGGAAGAACGACATGCAGGCCGTCGGATACCACGTTGAGGCCGAGTACGTAGGCGTCCGCGCTCCCCACCACGATAGCGTCGGGGAACAACACGTGCAGCTGCTCCTGCGCGGCCGCGCTGAACGCCGGCGGGTAGAACGCGATCGTGTGATCGTCCAGTACGGCGAGCGCGGTGTCGAGGTGATAGAGCCGGGGGTCGACGAGTTCGAGCGAGATCACCGGCATGCGCAGCGCCGCCGAAATCTCGGCATGCGCGCGCCGATCGGTGCGAAAGCCGTAACCGGCCAGCACCTTTTCGCCGACCATCAGCAGGTCGCCCTGGCCCTCGTTGATGAACCGGGTGGTGACCGGTTCAAAACCCATCGACGACATCCACTCGCCGTAGGCCGCCGCCTCGCCGGCCCGCTCCACGTAACGGAATCGCGCGACGATGGCGACGTCGCCGGCGATGAACCCACCGTTGGCGGCATAGACCATGTCCGGCAGGCCGCGCACCGGCTCGACGATGTCGACGCGGTGGCCGAGCGCCAAGTAGGTCTGCCGAAGCGCTTCCCACTGCGCGTGTGCGACACCGACGTCCACCGGCATTCCGGTGTCCATCCAGGGATTGATCGCGTACTCCACCGCGTAATAGGCCGGCGGCGTCATCGCATACCGACGTGTCTGAGCTGTTCTGGTCCGCTGGAGCGCGGCGTCATGCCATGCCGCGGGCGCGGCGTGCGGCGCCGGGTCGACATAGTAATCCGTCATATTTCCAGGGTATTTTGGCAGATGGACACAATCAAACGCCGATTCTTGCGTGTCCATGAACGTTTTATTGCGCTAGAGCGCCCAAAGCAACGATTTATTGCGTGACGCTGAAATGAGAGGCGATGGACCGCCTGGACGACACCGACGAACGCATCCTCACCGAGCTCACCGAGCATGCGCGCGCCACCTTCGCCGAGATCGGCGAGAAGGTGAATTTGTCGGCACCCGCGGTGAAACGTCGCGTCGACCGGATGATCGACAGCGGTGTGGTCAGGGGTTTCACCACTATCGTCGACCGCAATGCGCTCGGCTGGAACACCGAAGCCTATGTGCAGGTGTACTGCCACGGCACGATCGCCCCCGATCAGTTGCGAGCGGCCTGGGTGGACATGCCCGAGGTGGTCAGCGCGGCGACGGTGACCGGCACGTCCGACGCCATCCTGCATGTGCTGGCCCGCGACATGCGCCACCTCGAGCCGATACTCGAACGCATCCGCTCAAGTGCCGACATCGAGCGTAGCGAAAGCATCGTCGTGCTGTCGAACCTCATCGACCGAATGCGGACCTAACGGCTCGCGAGTGTTCACGTCGAGTGTTGCACCATGGCGAGATCTGGGCCGATTTTCGCCCTAGCGCAACACTCGACGCCATACACGTCGCCTTAGCGCAACACTCGACGCCATAGCGCAACACGCTCGGGCCGGGTCGCCGGTCGGCGAGTCGCGTAGGGCCACGGCTGGTTTCGTTCCGGCACCGAACTCGCCCGGGCCTGCTTCAACTGCATCCGCAGGTGCTGCCGCAGCTCATGCAGCGCCGGATCGCTCCAGCGGTTCTCGGCTTCGATCGGGTCGGCGGTCAGGTCGTAAAGCTCCCACTGATCATCCAGCGGAGACGTCCGATACGCCTCTCCCCCAATGCCATTGGCCGCCAGATGGCGAACGCCCGGTTCGGTCCAGGTCCCCGGGTCGTCGAACGTGCGGACCAGCTTCCACAGATGCCCGGCACCGCCCGCATCGTCGACCCGGACCACCAGGCCTTCGAAATTCGACGCGGTATGAGCCGGTATCCGGATGCGCAGCGGCGCAGGCGGATTGACGGTTTGCTTCAGGCGGCGCGCCAGGCCCGAGGCGCCGCTGTCGCCCTCGAGCATGTTGTCGCGGGTCATCAGGTAGACGGCGCGGGTCTCGTCGGCGGGTGCGCCGTCGACGACCGGCATCAGATCCCGGCCCGGCAGCTCGTGCACCTCCGAGAACGACTCGGCCAGTGTGGCTGCCGCTTTCGCGACGTCGACACCTGCGGCTCCCAGCAGCGTCGGGACCAGGTCGACGTGCGATGTCGGCGCCGTGACCACCCGGGGCGCCGTCGTACGCGCACCGATGCGGGCGATGACGAAGGGAACGCGGGTGGCCTCGTCGTAGAGGTTGAACCATTTCTGATGCAGCCCGCCGTGCGCGCCCAGCAGATCGCCATGATCGGCGGTGCGCACCAAAACCGCGTCTTCCGAACCACCTTCGGTGACGGCGCGCCGGACGCGGTCGATCGGCCCATCCACCTCGGCGTGCAGGCGGTAGTACAGATCGCGGTAGCGCTGCGCGCCGCGCTGGTAGGTCCGGTCGATCGCGGGCGCCGGGCCGTAGCCCGAGTAGTAGGCCTCGCGGAAGGCGATTTGCGCGGCCGGCTTGGTCGACAGGTCTTCGTCGGCAGTGGGCGCCGGGGCGACCGGAGGCGGGTCCAGCGGCGACGGCTTGACCGGACCGCGGCGCGACCACAGCGGGAACAGCACGATGTCGTGCGGATTGACGAAGCTGGCCACCAACAGGAACGGACGCCGCGCGCCGGGGTCGCCGGCGCGACGGCGGGCGTAGCGGTCGGTGAGCCAGGCGACGACACGATCGGCGATCAGCGGATCGCGGCGAATGCCGGCATTGCCCAACAGCGCCCCGTGCGGCTCCGGGCCAACCCATCCGGAAAAGCCATACGGCCCAAGCGGATCCGCGTCGAGATAGCGCTGCACCGCGACCGGGTCGACGACGCCGTCGTCATTGTTGGTTGCCAGCGAACGGCCGGTGTCGGGATCGGTGAGATCCGCGTGCGAGATGTGCCACTTGCCGTCGTAGTGCGTGTCGTATCCCGCCGCGCGGAACCAGTTGCCTAGGGTGGGCACCTCGCCGCGGCGAAGCCAGCGCATCCGGGAATCGTCGGCCGTCTTCCCGATGCCGTCGGTCTGGGTGACACCGTGCAAGTCCGGGTATTGCCCGGTGAAGATGGTCGGACGGCTGGGCACGCAGGCCAGCGAGCCCGTGTAGTGGCGGCCGAAGCTGACGCCGTTATCGTCGAACCACTTGCGCCCCCGCAGTATTCGATCACGCCAGGCGAGCACGCCGGGCGTCTCGTAGGGCGGCACCGCACGTTCCTCGTCGGTCATCAGGATGACGATGTCGGGGCGATCAGACACGAGCATTCTCCAATCGGTTCGCGAGCCCGGCAAGCATCGAGTCGGATTGTCGTACCGCGACGCGACAGACCACGCGTTCGGCGAGCCGTTGAGGTGCGCGAGGCCCGATTTCGACCGTGCTGGTCAGTGTCACCGCGGTCGCGTCGCCTGAACTGGCCTCGAGCGTCCAGCGATTGGCCACCCGGCGCAGCAGCCGGGGCAGACCTTCGATGTCGTAGGCGAGCGCACGCGGCGGGTCGAACTCGGTGATGCACTCGACGAGGGTGTCGCGTTTGACTTGGACGCGCCGCGTCGTGCCGACGGGCGCTCCGTCGGGACCCGAAAACAGGATACATGAGTGGTCGACGTTGCCGGCCCACACACTGATGGCGCCGAAGTCGGCCAGCACATCCCAGACTTCTTGCACGCAAGCCGCAATGATACGAGTGCGCTGGATGTCGGCCACGCGCTTACGCTACGGGAAGAGCCTCGTTACAGCGGGCTGAGATGCAGCATCGTCTCGAGCGCCACCGAGGCGGCGCCCGCCGCGACAAATAGGCCCAGTGTCACCCAGTCCGCCGTTTTCGGCCGTGCCGGTGACGCGGCGAGCTGACCCGCCCCGCCTCGCGCGGTAATCGCGTCGCCCATCTCGTCGGCGCGCCGCAACGTCACGACCATGGCCGTCGCCAACAGGTCGATCAGCTCACGGCCCTGCTGCTTGCGCCGAGCCTTGCGGGTGCGCGGTGCGTCCCTGGGCCGTAATCGGCGGGCCGCGTAGAGCACCTGGAATTCCTCGATCAACATCGGAAAGGCACGCAACGCGAGCGCCAACGCCACCGCCCATTCGTCGACCGGGATGCGGAAGATCTTGAACGGGCGCCCCAAAGTTGCTAGTGCGGGCCCGATTTCGGCGACGTTGGTCGTCCAGGAAACAATCGCCCCGAGCGTGATCAGCAGGATGGTCAGCGCGGTCATCCGCAGGAAGTGCAACGATCCGCCCAGCGCGACATGAAGCCCGCCCACCCAAATCATCGGACTGCCGCCGGACAGCGCGGCGGTCACAAAGCCCAGCCCCATCACCAACCACAGCCAGCGTGGCACCGTAGGCAGGGCACCGCGCGGAATGTGAGCCAACCACACCGCGGCCACCGTCAGACCCCCGAGCAGCCCGATGGTCACCCAACCCGGATAGAAGGTCAGCAGCACCGCGGTGCCGACGACAACCAAGAGCTTGGTGCCGGCCCACAACTTGTGCATGACGGTGTTCCCGGGCACCGGAACCAACAGCACCACCGGACGCCGAGGGGATTTGGCCCGGCCCTTGTCGGCGGCCGGTGGGGCGGTCTCGCTCATGCCACACCCTCTGTCGTGGTCGGCACCGTTTCCAGCACACCGTCGCGTAAATGCAAGGTGCGCGGGCAGATCCCTTCCAGGCCGACGCTGTCGTGCGAAATGACCACCAACGTCAGACCCTGCTCACGACGCGAGCGGTCGAGCAGCGTCAGCAAGCCGCGCTGGCTGGCGACGTCCAATCCGGCCAACGGCTCGTCGAGAATCAGCGCGCGCGGTGAACGCGCCAACAGTCCGGCCAGTACCACGCGGCGCATCTGGCCACCGCTGAGCTGATCGATGCGCCGTGCGGCCAACGCGGGCTGGAGCCCGACCAAACCCAGTGCCGCGGCCACGCGGTCTTCGTCGCGATGCGAAAAGCCGGCCGCCGAAGCCACTTCCAGGTTGACGTGGCTGCGCATCAATTGCAGTCGGGCCGACTGGAATGCCAACGCCACCACGCCGACATGTTCGTGGGTGGGCTCGCCGTCGATCAGGCAGGAACCGGTGGTCGGGGTGGTCAACCCGGCCATGATCCACCCCAGCGTTGACTTGCCCGACCCGTTGTCGCCGTGGATCAAGACACCGTCGCCCTGCTCGGCGACAAAGTTGATGTCGCGCAGCGCGGTCTTGGCCCACGGTGTGCCACTGGCATATTCGTGCCCGACGCCGATCAGTTCGATCGCTCCCGCGTCGTGCCGCTGCGGTGCCGCGGGACTGGGCACCGGCGCGTCGGCGATCCCGACCGCGGCGGTGTTGTCCGAAGATTCGCTGAGATTGATCGTGCGGTCCGCGGACGCGGCCTCGTCGTCGAAGTGGGTTATGTGCACCAGGGCAGTCTGGTGCCGCTCGGCGAGGCCCGACATCACGCTCAGCAGCGCGTCGCGACCCTTCTGATCGATCATCGAGGTGACCTCGTCGGCAATCAGCAGTGTGGGCCCGCGGGCGAGTGCGGCGGCCAGGGCCAGACGCTGCAGCTGCCCGCCGGACAAACTCGAGGTGTCGCTTTCGGCGACTTCGTCGAGCCCGACCTCGCGCAGCAACCGGCTGACGTCGACCTTGGCCTCGGGGGGCAAGCCCCACACCACGTCGTCGGCGACCCGGGTGCCCAGCACTTGACTCTTCGGGTGCTGCAAGACCAGCGCGGTGCCGCCCAGCTCGCCCAAACCCACTGCGCCGGGCCGGTGCACGATTCCCGATGTGGGTTTGCGACCGGCCAGGATCAGCATCAGCGTCGTCTTGCCGGAGCCGTTGGCACCGGTGATCGCGACGTGTTCGGCGCCCCGGACTTCGAGGCTGACCTCGCGCAGGGCGTCTTTGGCGGCGTTGGGATAGCGGAACCGCACCCGGTCCAGCCGCACCGGCACCGGACCGATACCGGCGTCCTCGGGCACGTCGACGTCGGGTGGATCCAATTTGTGCACATCGGGGATGTCGCCCATCCGCTCCAGCAGACGCGACAACACCGACCACCCGATCAACGTCACCAGCACGACCACGAAAACCAGATACGGCAGCACCAACCACGGCCAGTACCGCAGCCCCTCGGCGACCCAGTGCTGCAGAGTCTCACCGACCCGCGGCAGATGTACCCAGCGCAGAAATGCGGCGACACCGTTGACGTTCGCGGTCAGCACCCCAAAGATCAACTGCCGCAACCGAGTTAGTACAGCGAACACCCCGACCCAGGCCGCGCCCCAGAGGAATCCGGCGACCAGGGACGCGGCGATGACCGTGGGCACGCCGCGGCCCTTGCGTTTGACGATTCCACATATCCCGCCGACCCAGGCGGCGTCGACGACCATCGCGGAACTGCCCATTCCGGAGATCAAGAAGGCGATGATCGTCGCGGCGACGGCCGAGGCGATCAGCACCCGGGGACGGAAGCGGTAGGCGAGCAACCCCATCGGCACGGCGCCGAGCACGCCCAGGCCCTGAGCGAACGGAATGACCGCGGCGATGATGGCGGTCACTGAGCAGAGCGCCCCCATCACCGCAGCCTGAGCTAATTCGTTCGGCTGCAGCGGTCCACTCGGACTGTGCCGAAGCGGGCGCGCGGTCACTTTCTCGATTGTGCCAGGCCTACTATCCATGCGCCGTGAGTTAACGGTTCGTTGCTGGGTCGTGCCGTTCTTCGGGGTGGAGGTGGCGGCGGTTGGTCTCGCATAGCAAAGCTATGCAAGCATGGACATATGGACAACGTCGTCGACACCGCAAACACCACACTTCAGCAGGGGCTGGGCGCGGATCTGCTCGCTGTGGTCGCGCGGCTGAACCGACTGGCGACGCAACGCATCCAGATGCCACTGCCGTCGGCACAGGCCAGACTGCTTGCGACTGTCGAGGCTCACGGAGAAGCGCGCATCGGCGACCTCGCCGCCGTCGACCACTGTTCGCAACCCACGATGACCACCCAGGTGCGCCGACTCGAGGACGCCGGCCTGGTTAGCCGAACCGTCGACCCGGGCGATGCCCGCGCGGTACGGATCCGCATCACGGCCGAAGGGCGGCGCACCCTGAACGCGGTTCGAGCCGACCGCGCCGCCGCGATCGAACCGCAGTTGGCGATGCTCGAGCCGGCAGACCGCGAGGTGCTCACCGAGGCAGTCCAGGTGTTGCGGCGGCTGCTCGACAACGCCGCGGCGACACCGCGGCGCAACACACTGTGACCGGCCCCCGCCTCTTGTCGGTGGATGTCCGCCGGCGGGTAGACACTTAGTCAGTGGCTTCCGCGTTCCCGGCCTCACCGCTCACCGTCTTCGTCGGCTCGACGAGGTATGTCTTCGCCCCGGGCCGCGACGTGATCGTCGCCTATGGGGACTGGTGCGACATCCCGCTGGACCGCCTGGGCTTCGCCGCGCCGCCGCCGCCGATTCCGCAGCCGGATCTGCTGCTTCGCTTTGCCGGAACACGCTGGGTTGCCATCGATAGAAGTCGCCACGGCATCTTCGTCGACGGGGCCCGGGTTCCGACGGTCGACATCCGTGACGGCCAGACGATTGCGCTTGGGGATCCGCAACACGGGCCACGACTGGTTTTCCGGCTTGGCGCGCCGCCCGCGCCGCCGGGTCCTCCGCCGGGTCCTCCGCGGCGCGCGCCTCATCCGCCGCCCGTGCAGCCACCCCCGCCTTCCGGACCACCGCTGCCAATGCCGCCCCCGATGCCGCAGCGGCCGCCGATGCCGCCGCACCAGCCGCCGCCTCCTGCGCCGAACCAGCCCCCGCCGCAGATCCCGACGCAGCGGGAAACCCAGCGCATGCGGATCGCGCCATCGCGAGAGCCGACGGTCGAGCGCACCGTCCCGCCGACGCCACTACCGCCAACGCCACTACCGCCGGCGGCGCCGATCGGGCCACCACCGATGCAACGGCCACCGCTGCCGCCATCCCCAATGCCGCCTCCGGTCGCGCCGCCGCCACCGTCTTACTCATCGCCGCAAGCGCAATCGCCCGCGCCACCGGCAGAGCAGTCCGTCGTTTCGGAGGAGCAGCCGAAAGGCCCCGGCCTGATCGAGCGGGTGACCGGCGCGACGCGAAAGCTGCGCGCAAGCGGCCCGGCCACGGCCACGGCCACCACGGCGTTCCCCGCCGAAGAGCCGAACACGACCTATCGGTTGCCGCTCGGGGCCGGCGCCCGCACGGTCGGCGTCAACGCCTACCGGCTGGGCCTGCGCGCCGACGGACACGAACTGCTCGCGGACGTGTCGTTCACGGCGCGTCCGGGCACGCTGACCGCGGTCACCGGTCCGTCGGCCGCCCGCAATTCGGCGCTGCTGGGGATGCTCGCCGGCACCCGGACGCCCAGCACCGGGCAGGTCACCGTCGACAGCCACGACGTGTACGCCGAACCCGAGTCCATGTGCACCCGCATCGGGATCGTCGGGCGCGGCGAACGAATTCACCGGCGGCTGAGTATCGAACGCGCCCTGAGCTACACCGCCGAGCTGCGACTGCCGCCGGACACCCCCCGCGAGCACCGCGACCGGGTAGTCGACCAGGTGCTCGACGAGCTGGACCTGACGCCGCACCGCACCACCCGGATCGGCAAGCTCTCGCCGGAACTGCGGCGATGCGCGTCGGTGGCGATCGAACTGATCACCCGACCAAGCCTGCTGGTGGTCGACGAGCCGGGCATCGGACTGGATCCGGCGCAGGAAGCTCACGTGATGACGGTGCTGCGACGTCAGGCCGACCTCGGCTGCGTTGTCGTGGTGGCCACCACATCGCCGGCCCGTCTCACCATCTGCGACCAGGTTCTGCTGCTTACGGCCGCCGGGACCACGGCGTTCGCCGGAGCGCCCGCCCAGATCGAGTCCGATCTGGGCACCGCCGACTGGTCCGAAGCCATCGAAAAGATAAGTGCCGACCCCGACGGCGCCCACCGCGCGTATTCCGGGCGGCAACAGGCACAGGCTCCGACGGAACCGCCCGAGGTCGCCGCACCCTGGCCGCTGCCGCCAACGCCCACCCGGACCCGGCAGGCCTGGTTGGTGGCGCGGCGGCAAGCGCGGCTGCTCCTCGCCGACCCGCTCTACACCGTGTTCTTGGTGGCGCTGCCGTTCGCGTTGGCAGGCTTGACGCTGCTGATTCCCGGCGACTCCGGCCTGGGTCGCCCCGACGCGACGAGCCGCAACCCGCATGAAGCCGTCGAGATCCTGGCCGCGCTGAACATCGCCGCCGTGCTGCTGGGCACCGCGCTGACCATTCGCGAACTGGTGGGCGAGCGGCGCGTCTTCCGGCGCGAGCAGGCCGTCGGGCTCTCGACGTCGGCGTATCTGGCGGCCAAGATCGTCTTCTCCAGCGTGGCCGCGGCCGCCCTGACCGCGATCGTGTTCGCCATCGTGATCGCCCAGAAGGGAGGGCCGGTGCGCGGCGCCGTCTTGCTGCAGAACGCCACCCTCGAGCTATATGTCAGCGTGGCGCTGACGGCCGTCGTCTCGGCGATCGTGGGTCTGGCGCTCTCCACGCTGGGCAAGTCGTTGCGCGAAGTTCTGCCACTGGCCGTGCCGGTGATCCTGGCCTCAGCGCTGTTCGCCGGCGGCCTGATCACGCTGGTGGGCACCTGGGGCTACGACCAGATCTCGTGGTTCGTCCCGGCACAGTGGGGTTTCGCGGCATCCGCCTCGACCGTCGACCTGCACCGGGTCGACGCGCAGGCCGCCGACATCCTGGTGTGGGCGCACTATGCGGGCTGGTGGATATTCGACGTGCTCGTGCTCGCCGGCTTCGGCGCGCTGTGGGCCGGGTTTGCCCGGTACCGGCTTCGGCCGCCCGCAGGTGAAATCCACCCGCGGCCGCTACATCGCGAACAGCAGGAACTGAGTGATCCCCCGCGGTGAGAAGTTGTTGTCGCTGACAAACACCACCGATTGACGTCCATCGACAAATTTCGGTCCCAGCGTGACGCCTTCGACGTTGCCCAGCAACGACAGGCCCGGGGTCGTGGTCATGTCGACTGCCAACGATTTGACCATTGGCGTCAGCGCGACGTCCGTCATCGACGGCATATCCAATATATCTGTGGCAGAAGCGATTTCAGCTCGATAGACACGGACGGTCTGCGGCATGGAATCGGTCCGCTCGATCACCAGGAACGTCGTATCCGTCAGCGCGACCAGATCCGAGACACCGTTTTCCTCGGCCGGCGGCGTGGGCGGCTCCATCGGATAGGCGTACTGCGCGACCGGCATTCCGCTGGCGATGTCAAATTTGGTGAACCGGGTCAGCACCTGGTGACCGTCGCCGGTCTCGGACCCGTCGTTGTAACCCGGATCCTCCATTGAGGCGAACACCGATCGGCCGTCGGGCGTCAACGTCACGCCCTCGAGCGCCCGGTTGCGCCGCGGTCCGGTCTGCTGCGCCGACACGGCCAGATTCGACGGCAAGGCGAACTGGCCGAAATAGGCGCCGTCGAGTCCCGCCGTCCTGACCCACGGGTCCAGCCGCACCGGGCCCTCGGTCAGCCGCTCACCTTCCGAACTCCAATACAACCGTTGCCGGCCGCGGTCGAAGGCGATGCCCTCCGGGTCGGGAGCAACGACCGGCGGCGTGGCGCTGAGCGCCAGCGGCGGAAAAGGCTGACCCGACTGCTCCAGCAGCGGGTGGGTACCGGTGAATGTCACCCCGTCAATTCCCTTGTCCGACAACGACAATTGCACCGTGTAGAACCGGGCCGGGTTCCTCTCCGAGCGGTCATCGCTGATCACGTAGTAGAGCTGGCGTCCCGGGTCGTAGCTGATCGCGGACAAGCTGCCGATCACCGTGTCGGCGAAGGTGGCGCCGAACGGGACCTGCACCTGACCGAGATAGGCCAGCACCGGCCACGGCGTGTTCGGCGGAGCCGAGGGCGCGCCGTGTCACAACCGGACAGCAACCAGGCAAGACACAACCCACACAATGCGAGCAACCGGACCGGCATCAAATGACCGCCGCCACGAACAGCCCCAGCAGGCGACGGCGATCTCACCGAACATCAGCTGCCGAGTCGCGGCCCACCACGCCGGTTTGCGCGTGTAGCGAGCGGTCAGGCCGCCGGCGATCAGCAGCCCGACCGCGCCGCACGCAGCCAGCCCCCGCTCACATCGGGATGGGTGTGCCCGACGTCGAGCGTCGGGTCCTGGACGGACTGTCGGTCCGGAACATGACGTCATCTAATCGCATCTGGCGGCGTCCGCAACGTCGATTCCATCGCCGCACGATCGACACCTGGGGATTGTTCCCGTGGAGCGAGCGGCACGTTACCGTCGGAATATGGCGCCAGACACGACAAACACTGCCGAACAGCTACGCAAGGCGTTGGACGGGCGCTGGCGCGACGTGAAGGACCGGATGCGCGACGCGATGAGCGAGGACCTGTTCCGCCCGCACTACACGCCGAACACGGTCATCGCGCGCACCAAGGTGGCCGAGCAGATGCGGATCATGGCGGCCTTCGGCGCCGCCGCCGACTCGTTCCGCAAGGAGCACGGCGGCACCGGCGACGTCGGTGCGGCGGTCACGATGATCGAGATGCTGGCGATGTCGGACCTATCGCTGATGGTCAAGGCCGGGGTGCAGTGGGGGCTGTTCGGCGGCGCCGTGGAGAACCTGGGCACCGAGCGCCACCACGAGACCTACGTGCCCAAGATCATCAGCCTCGAGCTGCGCGGTTGTTTCGCGATGACCGAAACCGGACACGGCAGCGACGTCCAGTCGCTAGAGACCACCGCGACCTACGACCCCGAGACCGAAGAGTTCGTCATCGATTCCCCCACACCGTCGTCCCGCAAGGACTACATCGGCGGTGCTGCCGAAACCGCAACCATGGCATCGGTTTTCGCGCAGCTTATCACCACCGAAGACGGCGAGCCGGTCAACCACGGCGTGCACTGCGTCTTGGTCCCGATCCGCGATGCCGACGGCAACGACCTACCCGGCGTGACGACGTCGGACTGCGACTACAAGGGCGGTCTGCCCGGGGTGGACAACGGCCGCATCATGTTCGACCACGTCCGGGTGCCGCGGGAAAACCTGTTGAACAAATACGGCGACGTCGCGACCGACGGCACCTACACTTCGCCGATCGACAACCCGGACCGGCGGTTCTTCACGATGCTCGGCACGCTGATCCGTGGCCGGATCACAGTCGGCGGCAGTGCGGGCTCCGCCGCCCGCGTCGCGTTGGATATCGCGACTCGATATGCGTTGCAGCGCAGGCAATTCAGTGCACCCGACGACGACGAGCATGAAGTGCTGATCATGGACTATCTGGTGCATCAACGGCGGCTGTTCCCGTTGATAGCCAAGTCCTACGCGCTGCAGTTCGCGCAGAACGAGCTGGTGGCCAAGTGTCACGACCTGCAGACGTCGGACTTCCCCGATGCCGAGGAACAGCGCGAGCTGGAATCGCGTGCCGCCGGCCTGAAGGCGGCCAACACCTGGCATGCCTCGAAAGCCATTCAGGAGGCCCGGGAAGCATGCGGCGGTGCCGGCTACATGGCCGAAAACCGGTTGATCGCACTGCGCGCCGACACCGACGTGTTCACCACCTTCGAGGGCGACAACCACGTGCTGACCCAGTTGGTGGCCAAGGAGCTGCTGACCGCCTACGCCGACGACATCAAGAGCATGAGCCCGGTCGACTGGGTGCGGTTCGCCGCCAATACCGTCGGCGAGCGGGTGATGAAACGCACTGCGGCCGAAGCGATTATGCAAAAGATCGTCGACGCCCGCCAGGATAGCGAAGAAGAGGGTAGCCTGTTCAACCGCGGCACCCAGGTCAACATGTTCGAAGCCCGCGAGGAGTACCTACTGTCCTCGGTGGCGCGCCGGCTACAGGGCAAGTCCAAGGAGATCTCGGCGTTCGACGCGTTCAACGCCGTGCAGGATCACGTGCTGCACGCCGCGAGTGCCCACATCGACCGGATCGTGCTGGAGGCGTTCGTGGCCGGCATCGACGCTTGCGAGAACACCGAAGCCCGTGAGCTTTTGGAGATCGTCTGCGACCTGTACGCGCTGACCGTGATCGAGGACGACAAGGCCTGGTACATCGAGCACGGCTACCTGTCCACCGGGCGAGCCAAGGCGGTCACCCGCGGGATCAACGATCGGTGCCGGGCCCTACGCCCGCATGCCAAGACGCTGGTCGACGGCTTCGGAATCCCGGCGTCGTTGCGCTACGCCGAGATGCTGCACCCGGAGAACCTGCCCGACGCCGACTGAACCCCCGGTTGGCTCAACCGGCTTCGAGCGCACCGACGCTGTTGTTCGCGGACGTACTCAGCGGTCGGCGCACATACCTGGCCCAAGTCAGCAGTGCGGCGCCGATGTAGACGAACAGGAAGATCCAGAATGCCGGCGTCATCGTGCCGGCGCTGATGTAGGACTGCCGCAACGCCACATTGATCCCGACACCGCCCAGCGACCCGACGCCGGCGACGAAACCGATCACGATGCCCGAGATCACGCGTGACCACTGACGCTGGTCGGTCTCGCTCACATCCAGGTTGCGGCCGCACGTCTCGAAAATCGTAGGGATCATCTTGTACACCGATCCATTGCCCAACCCGGCGAGGGTGAACAGGGCGATGAAGCAGGCCACGTAACCGGCCATCGCCAGGCCGCTGACCGGCCCCGCGTGCGGATCCTCGAGGGTGCCGACGGTGATCAGCATTCCGGCGGCCAAACCCATGCTGACGAAGACCGCACAGGTGACTCGGCCCCCGCCGAGCCGGTCGGCCAACCGGCCGCCGTAGATACGCGACAGCGCGGCGAGCAGTGGTCCGATGAAGGCCAGTTGGGCGGCGTGCAGCGACGCGGTGGAGGTGGATTGGCCGCCGGCCACGAAACTGGTCTGCAGCACCTGGGCGAATGCGAACGCAAATCCGATGAACGATCCGAAGGTGCCGAGATACAACAGCGAGAGCAGCCAGGTATCGCGAGTGGAGACCACCACCGCCAGGATGGACCGCAGCTTGCCCGGCTCCACCCGGTGCTGGGCGACGTTGTTCATGAACAACGTCGCGCCGATACCCGCAGTCGTCAACAGGATCAGATACAGGCCGCACACCCAGTACGGCTGCCGGTCGCCCGCGGCGGCGATGACTACCAGCCCGACGACCTGAATCATCGGCACCCCGAGATTGCCGATGCCCCCGGCGATCCCCAGCGCCGCGCCCTTGAGCCGGTGCGGGTAGAAGGAGTTGGCGTTGCTCGCCGAGGCCGCGAAGTTACCGCCACCCATGCCGGACAGGGCCGCGCACACGAGGTACGGCCACAACGGCAGCCCCGGATGAGCAAGCAGCACCATCGCGACGGTCACCGGGACCACCAGTACGAATGCCGAGAACATGGCCAGATTGCGGCCGCCGAAGATCGCGGTCGCCACGGCATACACCGGCCGCAGGCATGCCCCGACCAGGGTGGCGGTAATCCCGAGCAGCAACTTGTCCCCGGCGGAAAAGCCGTAGACCTCCCTGGGCATGAACAGTGCCATCACCGGCCACAGCGCCCATATCGCGTAACCCAGGTGCACGACTACCGCGGACCACAACAGGTTATTCCGCGCGACGGTCTTGCCGCCGGCCTCCCAGGCCTGCACATCTTCTGCGTCCCAATGCGAGAGGTGACGCGACCTACCCACTCGCGTGGCCATTCGTACTGGACGCGTCGTCGCGTTCGAGCACTGTAATCCCTTCGATACCAAGACCGAATCTCTCGGAATATCGGAACATAATGTGCGGTAAACCTATTGGTGCGGAATCTTGCCGAGTGCCTGCAACGCGCCGTCTGGCCCGATGTGGAACTTAACGGTGCCGATTCCCTTGGGACAACAGGGCTCTTCGTTGCCGGTCCGCCATTGATACTGAACCGTGACCGCATCGTCGCCGCCGGGCAGCACGGTGATGTACGGCTTGGGGTTTGGCGTCGGGGTGCCCAGCGGCCGGTTGTGGTCGAAGAACAGCAGCTGCTGAGGCGTCGACTCGCTGGCGATGGTCGGGATGACCTGCACCCAGTACAGCCGGCAATTCTTGGTGTGGCCACGTCCGATCTCGACCCAGCTCGAGCCGGGAACCTCGACGGGAACGGACGCGATCGCCTGCCGCACGGTCTCGGCACTCGGCCCGTCGGACTCCTTGCACGTATCCGCCCGCGACGCCGGCTGTGTCGTTGACTTTCCGCCGCAAGACGCGGCCAACAAAGCTAGAAGAATCACAATGTGACGTCGCACTTTATGAGCTTAGCGAAAACTGTGAATGTCCCATTTGTTTGGTCCGAAACCCCGTTCTGACAGGGAATTCGCAAGGGTCCGTGCGTAATCTGTCTGCAAGGCGCAGATCAATGCTGACCTGCGGTTACGTGCTCAGCCACGGGGTTTACAGAGACCTCACAAATGCATTCGGATCCGGTGAGATCAAGCCGTAAAACGGCGGAAACATCGGACGCCCGATGCCGAAACATCCATGTCGGACGATTTAGCGGATAGGCCCTTGCGCGCTCGGAAGGAGGGACTTAGGCGTGGCTGTGGAACACGGTCAGGATGCCGTGAACAGCATGTGCGCCTACTGCGGCGTGGGATGCGGCATGGTGTTGCAGGTCACAACCGATCCCGCGAGCGAGCGCCGTCACATTGCGAAATCTATTGGAAACAAAAGCCATCCGGCCAACTTCGGCCGCCTGTGCACCAAGGGCACGACCACCGCGGACATGCTGGCCGCACCGGGCCGGATGGATTCGGCTTACTGGCGCGCCGAGCGCGGCGAGGCCCTCGGGCAGATCGACATCGACGCCGCGATCACCCAGTCCGCCAAGCAGTTGCGGGCGATCATCGACGAGCACGGCCCAGACGCCTTCGCCCTGTACGTGTCTGGGCAGATGTCGCTGGAAGCTCAGTACCTCGCGAACAAGCTGACCAAGGGATTCATCGGCACCAACCAGATCGAGTCGAACTCCCGACTGTGCATGGCCAGCGCAGGTTCCGGTTACAAGCTGTCGCTGGGCGCGGACGGGCCGCCCGGTTCCTATCAGGATTTCGAAAAGGCCGATGTCTTCTTCGTCATCGGCGCGAATATGGCTGACTGCCACCCGATTCTGTTCCTGCGGATGATGGACCGCGTCAGGGCCGGTGCCAAGCTGATCGTCGTCGACCCGCGCCGCACCGCAACCGCGGAAAAGGCCGACCTCTTCCTGCAGATCTCTTCCGGCACCGACCTCGCCCTGCTGAACGGTCTGCTGCACCTGATCGTCGAAAACGGCCACACCGACCCGGAATTCATCGCCGAGTTCACCGAGGGCTGGGACGAGATGCCGAGCTTCCTCGAGCACTTCACGCCGGAGAAGGTCAGCAAGCTCACGGGCATTCCCGCGGACGACGTCCGTACCGCGGCACGCTGGATCGGCGAAGCCGAGAACTTCGTGACCTGCTGGACGATGGGTCTCAACCAGAGCACCCACGGCACCTGGAACACCAACGCAATCTGCAACCTGCACCTAGCAACCGGCGCGATCTGCAAGCCGGGCAGCGGCCCGTTCTCGCTCACCGGGCAGCCCAATGCGATGGGTGGGCGCGAAATGGGTTACATGGGACCGGGTTTGCCGGGCCAGCGCGTGGTGACCGCGGCCGCCGACCGTGACTTCGTCGAGGACCAGTGGGGCATCCCGCGCGGGTCGCTGCGCAGCGAGGTCGGCGCCGGCACCGTTGACATGTTCTCCCGCATGGCCAAGGGGGATATCAAGGCCTGCTGGATCATCTGCACCAATCCCGTTGCCAGCGTTGCTAATCGGAAGACGGTGCTGGCAGGGCTGGAAAGTGCCGAATTGGTGATCGTCCAGGACGCCTTCTTCGAGACCGAAACCAGCGGCTACGCCGACGTGTTGCTGCCCGCCGCCCTGTGGAGCGAGTCCGAGGGCGTGATGATCAACTCCGAGCGCAACATGACGCTGTTCCAGCCCGCCGTGCAGGCACCGGGCCAGGCGATGCCGGACTGGCAGATCATCGCCCGGATCGCGTGCGAAATGGGCTTCTCGGATTCCTTCAGCTACGACTCCGCCGAGGACGTGTTCGAGGAGATCAAGCGGTTCTGGAATCCCAGGACGGGCTACGACTTACGCGGCGCGAGTTACGACCGGCTGCGGCAGACCCCGCTACAGTGGCCATGCCCGCCCGACGGCGCCAATGACCGCAACCCGATTCGCTACCTGAACGACGGTGTCAGCCAGACGCGGCTGGTCCGCGAGGACGGCACCGTGCCGCGGTTGGCGTTCGCCACCCCGAGCGGTCGGGCGATGTTCTTCGCGCGGCCACACCTGTCGCCGGAGGAGATGCCGGACGACGACTACCCATTCCTGCTCAACACCGGGCGCCTGCCGCATCAGTGGCACACGATGACCAAGACCGGCAAGGTTGCCAAGCTCAACAAACTCAACTCGGGGCCGTTCGTCGAAATCCACCCCGACGACGCCGCACGGCACGATATCGCCGATGGCGATCGGGTCGAACTCGCCTCGCGCCGTGGCCGAGCCGTGCTGCCCGCCGTGGTCACCGACCGGGTCCGGCCGGGCAACTGCTTTGCGCCCTTCCACTGGAACGACGCGTTCGGCGAGTACCTGTCGATCAACGCGGTCACCAACGACGCCGTGGATCCGGTGTCCTTCCAGCCGGAGTTCAAGGCGTGTGCGGTCAGCGTCACCAAGATCGTCGTCGCCACAGCGGATTCCGACTCCGAGCCTTCGGCGGCCACCGGTGCTGCAGAACCCGCGCCCGTGGAGGTTGCCGAACTCAGCGGGTCACAGGTTGACGCCCTCGCCGAGATCCTTGGTGTGGCAAACGAACCGGTGCCGCAGTTTGGTCCGCTCGGCCGCACCTACCTGGCCGGGGTGCTGGCGGGGTTGCGCACGGAAGCCGGCCGCCGCACGGCCGGGATACCCACCCTGCCGCTCAACGCACCATTCGACATCAACACCCGGCTGTGGGTCGATGGCCTGCTCGCGGGCATGTTCTCCCGTACCGAGGCGCCCCCGTCGATGCCGGCCATCACGCCGGCCTCTCCCAACCACGCACCGCCCACGGCTCCCGGAGCCGAAGCTGAGCCCAAGCAGGCTCCGATTGTGGTGTTGTGGGCCTCGCAGACGGGCAATGCCGAAGAACTCGCCGCTAATTTCGCTGCCCGGCTGACAGATTCCGCGCTGTCGGCCGCATTGCACTGCATGGGCGAGTTCCCGGTGGCGGACCTGGCCAGCACGCGAGAACTGTTGGTGATCACCAGCACCACCGGTGACGGCGAACCGCCCGACAACGGCGCCGCCCTGTGGCGGGCGCTGGCCGATGACGGCGCGCCGCAGCTCAGCGGCACCCACTACGCGGTCCTGGCGCTAGGTGACTCCAACTACAACGACTTCTGCGGGTATGGCCGCAAGCTCGACGAGCGGCTCGCGGAGCTGGGTGCTACCTGCCTCGTCAGCCGGGTCGACTGCGAGCCCGATTACGAAGAGGCTGCCGCGGCATGGATGGGCGGCGTCATCGAGGCGCTGCGGCGCACACCCAGCCGCGTCGGCGCACCGAAATCGGCCGCCACCACGTCCGCTCCGCGTCCGGCGCCCCGTCCGGCGACGCCCGAGTACAGCAAGAAACGCCCTTTGGTCACCGACATGATCCGCAACACCACCCTCAGCGGCCCGAACTCCGCCAAAGACGTGCGGCAGATCGTCTTCGACCTTCCCTGCGAGGCCGCGAGTTACGAGGCGGGCGACGCGCTCGGCGTGTGGCCGCGCAACAGCGACCAGCTGGTCGACGAATGGCTGTCGGTCACCGGACTGAACGGGCAGACCCCGGTCGAGGTCGGTGAGCACGGCCTGATGTCGCTGCGCTCGGCGCTCACCGAGCGAATCGAGATAGCCAACATCAGCCGGGACCTGGTGCGCTTCGTGCAGGAGCGCACCTGAGACCCGAAACTCGCGGAGCTGATGCGGCCGGAAAACAAAGCCGCCCTGAGCAATTGGACCTGGGGCCGCCAGTCGGTCGACCTGCTGGCGCAGCTGCCGGTCTACGCATCGGCCCACGAGTGGTTGCGGGTCCTCAAACGCCTGCAGCCGCGGCTGTACTCGATCTCGTCGAGCCCCAAAGAGTGCCCGGGCGAAGCCCACCTGACGGTCTCGCCGGTGCGCTACAACTACCAAGGCGTCCCGCGCCGCGGGGTCTGTTCGACCTACCTTGCCGACCGCTCCCCCGGTGATCGAGTCGCGGTCTACCTGCAACCGTCGACCAATTTCCGGCCACCGCGTGAGTCGGACACGCCGATGATCATGATCGGCCCGGGTACCGGTATCGCGCCTTTCCGCGGCTTCCTGCAGGAGCGCCGCGCGCTCGGCCACACCGGGCCCAACTGGTTGTTCTTCGGCGAGCAGCACGCCGAGACCGACTACTACTACCGCGACGAGATCGAGAAGATGCACGCCGACGGCCTCCTCACCGAGCTGGACCTGGCGTTTTCCCGGGATCAGCAGGAGAAGGTCTACGTCCAGCACCTGATGCGCAAGCGCGGCGCCCAGCTGTGGAGCTGGCTGCAGGACGGCGCGCAGCTCTATGTCTGCGGCAGTGCCAACCCGATGGCCAAAGACGTCGACCGCGCGCTGTGCGAGATCGCGGCCGAGCACGGCAACCTGGACCTGGACGCGGCCGAGGAGTATGCCCAGTCGCTCAGCGCGGACAAGCGCTACCACCGCGACGTCTATTAAAACGCGTAATACGGCCGAAACGTCGGCCATCCGCGGCCGAAACATCGCTGTCGCACCATGTGCTCAACAACTTGGTGCGTACTCGATGAAGGGGTGCCCGCATGGCTACTCACGATCACCCGGGTGACCAGGAGCGACCGGCTGGCTTGATCGATTGGGCGGGGCTGCCCATCGACCTGGATTTTGCGTTCTCCCAGGTCCAGCGCGACAAGGTCTACGTGCAGCATCTCGCCCGCGAGCGCTGGCGGGCGTTACGGCTGCCCGCCCGCGACTACCTGGAATACGATCCGCTGGACGCCGAGGCGGGCTAAGCCCCTGCGGCTACCGGCCGCGTCTAGTGTGCGTCCTTGGCTTCGAGTGTGCGGCCGGGGCGGGGCCACGCCGGGCGGAGGCCGCGGTCGACGCACACAGTCGAATCCTTGAGCGCACGCTGAGGAAGTCGACGGGCTAAGCCATGCCACCGAATTCGGCTTCGACCAGTCGTAGTGCCATTAGGCCCACACCTTCGGAAAGGCTTGCCGCTCGCGGACGTCGGCCTCGGTTCGGCCCACGTGATACACCTCGAACTCCTTGGCCGACAACGCCGGCCAGCGGTCCGGTCGCTTGGCGAGAAATCGGTCATCAGCTCGATGACCTGATGAGGCGTTGCCGTTGTCACGAAGTCGAATTCGAATCGTGCGTGTACCCGCCGAACGTATCAAAGCGAGATTGTCAAACGGCAGGTGCCGAACGTGGACCTCGGCGCTGCTCATCCCGGCCGTCGGGCAGTACCGTCGAAAGACCTCCGTGGATGGGGCACAAGCATGTTGGACGTATCGATCATCGAAACCTCAGGGTTAGGCGATCGCAGCTACCTGGTGAGCGACGGTGAGGTAGCGGTCGTCGTCGACCCGCAGCGCGACATCGATCGGGTGCTCGAGCTAACGCGCGAGCTACGGATCACGCACGTACTCGAGACGCACATCCACAACGACTATGTCACCGGCGGGTTGGCGCTTTCCGCCGCGACCGGGGCCGAATATGTGCTGCCCGCAGGCGAAGACGTCGAATTCGCCTGCCGCGCCGTCGGAGACGGCGACCACATCGACAGCGGCGCAATCCATCTGGATGTGCTCCTCACACCGGGTCATACCCATCATCACGTCAGCTACGTGCTTCGTGACGAGTCCGGCGGCACCGTCGGAGTGTTCACCGGAGGGTCGATGCTCTTCGGCAGTACCGGAAGAACCGACCTGCTCGGCGACGAGCACACCGAGGAATTGGCTCGGCTGCAATACCATTCGGTCCGGCGCCTCGCCGATGAGCTGCCCGCACCGACACCGGTCTATCCGACCCACGGCTTCGGGAGCTTCTGTTCGGCCGCCCCCACCGATGGCGACGACTCCACCATCGCGGACCAACGCCGCAAAAACCCCGCATTGACCCAGGATGAGCAGGACTACGTCGACCAACTGCTCGCCGGCCTGACGGCGTTCCCCGCCTACTACGCACACATGGGCGTGATCAACCGCAATGGCCCCGCCGCCGCTGACCTGTCACCGCTCGCGCCGGTCGACCCGTACGAGCTTCGCAGGCGAGTCGATGCCGGCGAATGGGTGGTCGACCTCCGCAATCGAACCGCGTTCGCGTCCGGACATCTTTCTGGCACATACGGATTCGAGTTGTCCGGTTCGTTCGTCAACTATCTCGGCTGGCTCTATGCCTGGGGCGCACCGCTGACCTTGATCGGCGACGACGCCAAGCAGATCGCCGACGCACAACGCCAGCTTTCCCGCATCGGTGTCGAGCGCATCACCGGCGGCGCCAGCGGCGACATCCGCGACCTGGCCGACGGCAAACCGCTGCGCAGCTACCGGGTGGCCGACTTCGGCGAACTTGCCGCCGTTCTGGCGCACGACGACGTTCTCGTGCTCGATGTCCGCCAGCGGCACGAATTCGAAGCCGGCCGGGTGCGCGGGGCGGTCAACATCGCAGTGCACGAGTTGCCGGAACGCCTCGCCGAGATCCCCGCCGACCGCGAGCTGTGGATCCATTGCGCCAGCGGCTATCGCGCGTCGATCGCCGCGGCGGTGCTCGACCGGCACCGTCGACGCGTCGTGCTGATCGACGACGCCTACGACAACGCCGAAAGGCTGGCAATCACCACGCCGGACACCGCGTCGGACACCGCGCCAAAAAATTCACTTTGAACAAAAGCCCGTGGCGCTGTGGCCGGCCGGGTAGTGCTAACTCACACGACGATGGGAGCTGAAAATGGGTGCTGCAACGGCCGATGTCATTACCTCGCCGGAGCTACGGACGCTATTGGAATCGCCTGCGGCGCCACGCGTCGTCGATGTCCGGACTCCCGCCGAATTCGAGACCTCACATATCGCCGGCTCCTACAACGTCCCCCTCGACGTGGTGGATCAGCACGGTGGTGACATCGCGCAACGCCTCGGCGACGAGCACGATGCGGTGCTGGTGTGCCGTTCGGGCCAGCGCGCGACCAAGGCGCAGGCGCTGTTGCGAAACGCGGGGCTGAACAGCGGGCGTGTTCGGGAGAACGGGATTTCCGATTGGGAGCGATGGGGTTTCGCGGTCGACCGGGGCGCGCAGCGATGGGACCTCGAGCGTCAGGTCCGTCTGGTCGCGGGGTCGATCGTGCTGTCGTCGGTTCTCGGCAGTGTCGCCGTCCCGCGACTCAAATGGCTGGCGGGGGCAATCGGGGTGGGCCTGACCTACGCCGCGATCTCCAACAGCTGCGCGATGGGAACCGCGCTGTCCAAATTGCCGTACAACCGCGGCGCGGCATCGGACGCCGAGGCGATCCTGTCTCGACTCGGCGCCGGGCGCCGCGGTTAAAACGTGAGCGTCGTCGCTTAAAGCGCTCTTCAGAGTCCGTTCACCGTGATCAGCGCTACCGTGTCAGCATGCGCCACGCCAACGGACGGAGGGTGTGATGAGCGACGCCCACACACCCCGGATCCCACTCGCGATGTCCTCACCGAGCCTCAATCGTGGCGTCGGTTTCACTCACGAGCAGCGACGGCAGCTCGGGCTGACCGGGCGGCTGCCGTCGGCCGTTCTCACCCTCGAGCAACAAGCCGACCGGGTATGGCACCAATTACAAAGCGTAGCAACAGATTTAGCCCGCAACCTGCTCCTCGAGCAGCTGCACTATCGAAACGAGCTGTTGTACTACAAGGTGTTGGCTGAGCATCTACCTGAACTCATGCCGGTGGTCTATACGCCCACCGTCGGAGAGGCCATCCAACGCTTCTCCGACGAATACCGCGGGCAGCGGGGGCTGTTTCTGAGCATCGACGAGCCCGACGAGATCAAGGACGCCTTCGAAACGTTCGGCCTGGGTCCCGACGATGTCGACCTGATCGTGTGCACCGACGCCGAGGCCATCCTGGGAATCGGCGACTGGGGCGTCGGCGGCATCCAGATCGCGGTCGGCAAGTTGGCGCTGTACACCGCCGGCGGCGGCATCGATCCTCGACGCTGCATCGCGGTCTCACTGGATGTCGGCACCGATAACGAACAGCTGCTGCAGGACCCCTACTACCTGGGCAACCGCCATGCCCGCCGCCGCGGCGACAAGTCCGACGCTTTCGTCAAGCGCTACATCGAGACCGCCCACCAGCTGTTCCCGCGCGCCATCCTGCATTTCGAGGACTTCGGACCGATCAACGCGCGCAAGATCCTGCGGACCTACGGCGACGACTACTGCGTCTTCAACGACGACATCCAGGGCACCGGCGCGGTGGTGGTCGCTGCCGTGTACGGCGGATGCCACGTCACGGGCGTCGCGCTGCGTGACCAGAAGGCGATCGTCTTCGGTGCCGGAACCGCGGGGATCGGCGTCGCCGACCAAATACGGGACGCCATGGTCGCCGACGGTGCCACGGTCGAAGGCGCCACCTCGCAGATCTGGGCGATCGACAAGCAGGGCTTGCTGTTCGACGACATGGACGATCTGCGCGACTTCCAGGTGCCGTACGCGAAGAACCGCGATCAACTCGGGGTGGCCGCCGGAGAGCGGGTGGGTTTGGTGGACGCGATCAAGCTCGCCTCGCCCACGATTCTGCTGGGCTCCTCGGCCGTGTTCGGCGCGTTCACCCAAGAGGTCGTCGAGGCGATGACCGCAGCATCCGAGCGGCCGATGATCTTCCCGCTGTCCAACCCGACGTCGCGCATGGAAGCCATGCCCGCCGACGTGCTGGCTTGGTCGCACGGCAAAGCGCTGATCACCACCGGCACTCCCGTGGCCCCCATCGTCCACGACGGGACCACCTACACCATCGGCCAGGCCAACAACGCGCTCGTCTTCCCGGGAATCGGACTCGGCACCATCGTCGCCCGAGCCGCGAAAGTCACTCCGAGCATGTTGCAAGCCGCGGCCAAAGCCATTGTGCGGCAAGCAAGACCGAAAGCAGCCGGGGACTCTCTGTTGCCGGACGTGCAAAACCTGCGCGAGATCTCGACGGCGGTCGCCGAGGCCGTCTACCACGCCGCGACCGCGGACGGGGTGGCCACGACGAGCCACGACGATGTCGCCCAGGCCGTGGCCGACACCCAGTGGGAGCCGGTTTACGACTAGCCGGATCTAAAGCGCGGGTTGCCCGTACACGGCGACCACGACGGTGCGGTCCAGGCTGTTGTCCGACCACACCCCGATATTGGTGTTGGTGCAATCGCGAATGATGGCCATGTCGGCGGGATTGGAGTACCACTGGTTGACCAGCTCCAGGCTGCTGATCGCGATGGCCGGATTGATCGCCACCGTCTCGGCGGCCTTGCCCCGATAGCCGGCCGCGTTGGCGCGATCCTGCGGCGTAGACCCATCGGATCCGATGTCGTCGTTGATGTTTCGGTTGTTGATCATGTCGGCGGCGTGCCACTGGGCGGCCAGCGTCAGCGCATTGTTGCGGATCACATCGTTGGTGCAGCCCGCCTGGTGTTGCAGTGTGTAGACGGCGGAAACGACCGCGCTGTTGAGCCGCTTGTTGTCGGCGCGCGCGGCCGGGGCGGCCCACGCACCGGCGACCGACAGCAACACGCCAACGCTCAGAAAGCGCAGCCACACCGTCATCTGCTCTCCTCGAATCACACCGGGTCGAAACGCGACACCAGCCATCGGCCGTTGACCTTGTCCAGCGTCACCTTGATGACGGGCTGGGTGTCGGTGGGATTACCGTCGCCTATGGTCACCGTCTGATTGACGTAGAGCAGGGCGACGGCGTGATAGGAATTTGCCGAAATCGACGATGCCGCAGTCACTTTAGCCACCGACGAGATGTGCTTTTCTTTCGCGCCCGGGATCACCACCTCGTGGATCAGCGCGGTGTAGGCGTCCTTGAACTCGCCGGTCAGCCGCTCGCGCGCCGCACCGAGATCCTTGTCGGCCGAGTCCGCCTTGTAGGACAGCAACGCCGCCGCGTCTTCGCTTGCGGCCCGGACGGATTCGGTGCGGGCCAGCTCGAGGTCATCGGCCGACCCGACCACCCACCGGAAGTAGCCGGATGCCAGTGCCAGCAGCAAGGCGATTGCCGGTAACACCGCAAACGCCAGCACCCGCGACCACGGGATACGTCGGGCTTCGGTCTCTGCCTCGGCCGATTCCGTTGTCTCGGCCGATTCCGTAGCGTCGGCCGATTCCGTTGTCTCCTCGACAATCTCCTCGTCGGGAGTGTCGGTTTCGATGTCGTCGTCGACGGTCGTCATGGCACGAACACCACGTTCGCCACCTTGGCGTCGCCGCCGACCGAGCGAACCTCGATGCGCATCCGCCATTCCCGCTGCGGTTCCTCACCGCCCGCCGTCCGCGACTTCACCGCGACCGCGACCAGGACTTGAGCGGAGTCGCCCCGCTGCGATTCCAGACCGGCATCGGTGACGGTGCCCTCCGATTTCGACTGCGCCGCCTTGACGACCTCGATGAACGACTTAGCCCGCTGCTCGAAATCCTCCCGGAACGCTCCGGTGGCCTCATCGAGGATTCGCTGGACGTCCGCATCGACCTGGCTGTAGTTGATCGTCGTGAGATTCACCGCGCCCTGGCGAGCGACCTGGAGGAATTGCTCACGCTGAGCTTGAGATTGGTGCTTTTCGTAGGCACGGTACCCGAGCCAGCCGGTTAATCCGGCCAGCAGCACCAGAATCGCGGTGCTGGCGACCAACGCCGACCCGGCGCGGGAAAGCCGCCGGCCGGTGGTCCGGTGCCTCCAGCGCGCGAACCGGCCATCGGCCGGACTTGCGCTCTCGTCGCCGGATTCGTCGGCGTCGTCTTCGACGACGTCTTCTTCAGCGGCGGCAGTCGTTGACTCACTGAGCCTTTCCTCAGCCGCGGGCGTATCGGGCTCGTCGGCCATGTTTCTCCTTCATTCCTAGCCTGGCGGCACCAGGAGCGACTGCCAGTTTTTGGCACGCGGGTGCGCCAAGTCGGACTGGGTGTAACGCTTTCCGTCCGGACCTATGTAGTCACCGGTGGCCGGGTCATAGGTGGTCACGGAAAGGGGTGGGGTCGACGGCGCCGTACCACGCGGAGGTGGCAGCCGCGGATCCTGGCCCGGCGGATACTGCGGCACACCCTGACCGGACGTGGTGGCGTTGGGGTCACCCTTCCAGTTGTAGCCCTCGTTGAGCGGCACGTACTCCTCGTCGCTCTCGCACAACTCGACGGTGGGCGCACGCTTCCACGGCTTGGTCTCACACGGAATATTGCGCGCCCCACGCACATTGAACTCGGAATCCTGCGGAACCCGGCAGTACAGGTCGGCCGCCGGGCGATCCGGGGCATCAACGCTGGCCGGAGATCGGCGCTGGGTGGGCGGCAGAAAGCCGGTTGAGCATGGCGGCGGGAGATTCAGGTTGAGGTTGAAGTCCAGGAAAAATCCCTTGTACTCCTGTTTGATGTTCAAGTTCGGCACCAAAGCCGCCGCCATCACCGCTATGCCCTGCGGCAACAGCACCAGAAGCTGTTCGATGTCATGGCGGTAGACGACGGCGATGTCACCTAGGCTCACCAGATTGGCGAACAACACCGGTAAGGCCGGCGACACTCGGTCCAACAGCGCACGACCTTCTTCGATGCCGGAAGTGCCCTGCGTCAGGAGATCTCGCACCGCAGCATCCTGCGCCTTGAACTGCGCCATCAGGGCCGACGTCCGACCGGCCCAGGTGGCGATCGCGTCCGATGTCTGGACCTGCGAGTTCAACACCGCGGGCGACTGGTCGATCAATGCGGCGAGCGGATCGACGGTTTGGCCTCCAGCGATGGCCAATGACGTCGATCCATCTACGATCCGGGATAGCTCGGGACCAAGGCCCCCCACCGCGCGGTTGGTCTCGTCGATCACCGTCCGCAGGTTGTCCCGCGGAATCGCTTGTAGCGCACGGTTGGTCATGTCGAGCAGGTGGCCGATGTCGACCGGCGCGTCGACGTGGCCGGCCGGAATGACGTCGCCGGCCCGTAGCGCCCGGGTTTGTTCGCCGTCCTTGCCCTGCTGCGGGGTCAACTCGATGTATTGCTCACCGATCGCCGAGCGGCTGTGCACCGAGGCCTGCACGTTGGACGGCACCTTGACGCCGGAGCGCATGGCGAGCACCGCGCGGACTCCGGTGGCCGTGACATCGACCGACTTGACTTGGCCGACGTCAGTGCCGCGGTAGGTAACGACCGAGGTCTGGTATAGGCCGCCGGACTGAGGCAAGTCGACGGTGACGTTGTACTCCCCGATCCCGAACAGTGTCGCGGGCAGCTTCATGAAGTTGAATGCCATTGCGCCACAAGAAACCACGGTCACTAGCGTCAAAACGGCCAACTGGATCCAGGTCCAGCGATTGAGGCGCAGCACTCAGTACCCCCCGAAGTGATACGGGTAGGTCAGCGGGTTACCGCCGGTGACGGGGCTGGGCTGCATGCCAATGGTGCGACCCCACAGCATCTCGAGTTGGGTGAGGTTGCCTTCCCAGCGTGATCCGGTGAAGAGCCCGGTGTCTATACGGCTCAGGGTCAGATCGACAATCATCGTGAGGTTCGCGTAGTCGCCACGAAACCAGTTGGTGACGGTGGACGTTGGCCACGGGTAGGTCGCCAAACAATCCAGACCTTTGGTGAGCGCCGGACCCGCGTCTGCCAGCGACCGCAGTACCGGCGCGATATTACGCAGGTTGTTGATCAACGATTCCCGGCTCTGGTGAATGGTGTCGGCCGCGATCGCGCTGAACTTACCCACCTGATCGATCGCATCGGCGATCTTGGTGCGCTCTTGAGCCAGCACCGAAAGCGCTTTGGGCACCGTCATCAGCGCCTTGTCGACGACCGGATCTTTGGCGGCAACTTGGCCCGCCAAGGCATTGAGGTTCTCGGCAGCGGCGATGATGTCGTCGGTCTGCTCGTTGGTGCGGGCGACGAACTCGTCCAGTTGGTTCAGCAGGCTGCGCATCTCGTTCTCCCGGCCCGCGAACGCCTTGGCGACGGCCTGGTTGATCTCCTGCAACTGCCCAATTCCCCCGCCGTTGAGCAGGATCGACACCGAAGCCAACGTCTGCTCGGTAGACGGGTACAAGCTCGCGTGGCTCAACGGGATGACGGATCCGTTCTTGAGTTGGCCGGTGGGTGCCTCGTCCTTGGGCGGCGCGAGCTCGATGTGCATCGAGCCGAGCAGGCTGGTCTGACCGAGCTTGGCGGTCGAATTGGCCGGCAAGCGCACATCGCCGTTGATGCGCATCGTGACCAGCGCATGCCAATCCTGCAACTCGATGTTGGTGACGTTGCCGACGTTGACGTCGTCGACCCGGACCCGGGTGTTCTGCTGAATCGTCACGACATCGGGCATCTGCGCCTGGATCGTGTACGCACCCGGCCCATCCCCGAAAGTTCCGGGCAGGGTGACCGAATTCAGGCCGCGCCATCCGCTACACGCCGAAAGCGTTGTCACGCATGCTAAACCGAGCACTACGGCTATCGCGCGTCTCATGACGACCCCGTCGGAAGCATCAGGCTCTGCAGCACCTGGATCGAGCTCATGCCGGCGCTCGGTGGCGGCGGCTCTACCGGCGGCGGGGCATCGGCCGACGGCCGCGCACTGGGTGGTGGTGGCGCCTCGGGTGGCGGTGCAGCAGGCACGTAGCCAGGACGCAGGGAGTCCTCGCTGTAGGTGATCTCACTGGGCCGGGCTTGCGCCCCGACAAAGGGGTTGATCCCCGCTGGTATGTAGTTGTAGATGCGATTCTTGATGATCGGGTTGAGGTACTGCATGCACAGCTTCGAAACTCGCGCCAACCGCGCGCGGGACGCCGCTTCGATTGAGCTGCAGATGAACTGCGGGATGTCGGCGAAGTTGTTCAGCGCGATGATGCCGGACATCGCCCCCTGCGCCGGCTGGTAGATGTTCATGAAGTTCTGAAACACCGTGGGAGTTGTGTGCAGAATTTGTTTGATGTCGCCACGGCTGTCGTTGAGGGCGGTTGTGATGGAAGCCAGCCGGTCGAACGTGACGCCCATGGCTTCGCGGTTTTCGGCGAGAAAATCACGCACGTCCGTCAATGCCCCGTCAGCAGCCTTCAACGCATTACCGACTTCGTTCGGGCTATTCGTGAGCACCGTGGTAACGCTGGCCAGGTTCTTGTTGAATGACTCCAGCAGATCACTGCTGGAGGACAAGGCGGATACCAGTAGCTGCAGGTTGCGCACCGTGCTGAAGATGTCGTCGGCGTGATCTCCGAGCGCCGAAAGTGCTTGGCAAAGCTTAATGACGGTCTCGCGCGCGGTATCTCCTTGGCCGCGCAGGTTGTCCGCGGCCGAGTTGACGAACTCGCCGACCGAGTTGACTCCGTCCGGACCGGTCGGCTGCAACGCTTCGGTCAGCTTTTCCAGCTGTCTGCGCAAATCGTCCCATTCGACGGGCACCGCAGTGCGATTCAGCGGAATCGAAGCGCCCGGCGTCAATTTCGGTCCACCGGAATACGCGGGGACGAGTTGAATCGCTCGCGAGGTCACCAGCGACGGCGACAGCATCGCGGCACGGACATCGGCCGGGACCGCATATTCCTTGTCGACGGAGAACGTCACTTTGGAGCTGGCGGGCTGCGGCTCAATCTTGTCCACCACGCCGACCGCGACACCGAGGATCCGAATCTCGTCACCGACGAATAAGCCGTTGGCTTCGGTGAAATACGCCGATTACGTGTTCTTTTCGACGTCTTTCCACAGTTTCTTGACGACCAGAAACGACGCCACAACCAGCGTCAGCACCAGGCTGACGGCGGTGATTTTGCGCAAGGTGTCGCGACTCATGTTCATGGCCCGTCGTAGTCGTGGGGCGAGGGCGGCGGGATGGTGCGTATCGGTGGCGTCGAGGGCGGCTGCGACCACAGCGGCACCGGCGCGTTTTCCGGCGGCACCGGTGGCGTTCCGGTGGGCGGGTCGACCGCCTCCGAGGGCAGCTTCTGGTCGGGATCCAAGAACCGGTCATACATGTCGGCGTCGAGCATCGGCCCGCCAATCTGACCGGGAATCAGGTTCGCCACGTAGGCCTTGAAAAAGGGCCCGGAGCCCAGTACTTCCCCGAACGACATCGCATACCGTTTGAACTTGGGCAGTGTCTTCTGGATGTCCTCCTTGCGGTTGTCCAGGATCTCGAGCACGCCGTTGAGCTTGTCCAGAGCCGGCTTGAGTTGGGTTCTGTTGTCGTCGACCAGTGCGGAAATCTGATGCGACACCGCGGTCAGGTTGTTCATCAGGGCGTCCAGCGAGTCCCGCTCGTCCAGCAGTGCGGCCAACAACGCGTTGGAATTCGCTACCAGTCCGGCGATCTGCTGGCTGCGCTTGCCCAGCACGGTTGACACCTTGTTGGCGTTGCCGAGCAGGCTACGCAGCTGCGCGTCGCGGCCGTTGAGAGTGTCCGAAAACCGGGCCACCCCCTCCAACGCGGGTCGCAGGTTTGGCGGTGTCTCCTTGAGAGTGCTCGCCAATGTCGTTAGCGCCGACGATAATTGGGCGGTATCGAGGCCACTGATGGTGGTCGTCAGATCGCCCAGCGCGTCAGGCAGGTCATAGGGCGAGTGGGTGCGGGAAAGCGGAATCGTGCCCGATAGCCGTCCTTCCCCGCGCGGCGTGAGTTCCAGCATCTTGGAGCCCAGGATCGTTTCCGTCTTGATCGCCGCCTCGGTGCGGTCACCCAGCTCGATGCCCTGGCGAACGGTGAAGGTGACCCGGACTTTGGTGCCCTCCAGCCGAATCTCGGAGACCCTCCCGACGCCCATCCCCGAAACCCGCACCGTGTTACCGGTTTTGATGCCGCCCGCCTCGGAGAAATACGCGGAGTAGTCGTCCGTGTTCTTGACGAAGGGCAGCTTGTTGTACTGGAAAGCGACGATGGTCACGCATGTCAGGATTGCGGTGCCCATGACTCCCAACATGACGGGGCTGCGACGGCCACGGGATTTGATCTTCGGCAGGTTCCATTTCATCGAGGCGTGCACCGCCCGCTGGGCTGGCCCAATAGCTTGACGAAGATCGGGTTTCCGCCCTTGCCGTTGAGCTTGAGCAGAACTTCGCAGAAGTAGAAACCGAAGTAATCGCCAGTCAGGCCTTGCCTGGACAGCACTTGATAGACGTTCGGGAGATCCTGGAGCAGTTTGTCCACATAGTCACGGTCGGCAAGCACCTGGGTCGACATCCGATCGGTCTCGTGCACCACGTCTTTGATCGGCTGGCGGGCCTGGACAAGCAGGTCGGCGACCGAGCCAGCGGCGGCGTTGAGATAGGCGAGCCCGGTGGAGATGTCGTCCTTCCGCTGCGCCAAGCCGTCCACGAGTTGAACCAGTTTGTCCAAGCCGTCCGCGAACTCGTGGTCGCGCGCGGCGAAGGTGTGCAGCACGGTATTCAGATTGGCGATCAGCTGTCCGATCAGTTCGCTGCGCCCCGCCAACGTCGAGGTCAGTATCGAGGTCTGCGACAACACCGAGGCCAGCGTGCCGCCCTGTCCCTGGAAGATTCGCAACAACTGACCGGACAGCGCGTTGACCTGATCGGGATCCAGCGCGCGGAACAACGGGCGGAATCCCCCGATGAGTGCGTCGACGTCGAGGGCCGGCGCCGTTCGCGCCAGCGGAATCGTCGAACCCGCCGGCAACCGGCGAGGGGATCCGGGTCCCTCTTCGAGCGCCAAATAGCGGTCACCGATTAGGTTTTCGTACCGCACAACGGCCTTGGTGCCTTCGGTGAGTCGTATCCCCTTGTCGACCGCGAAGCCGACGGTGACCGTGCCGTCACGATGCAGCTCGAGATCGCCGACCTTGCCGACCTCCACCCCGGCGATGCGGACGAAGTTGCCGGATTTCAGACCGGAGATATTGGTGAAGATCGCCTGATAGTCGGTGCGGTCCTCGAAGCGCAACTGCCCGAAGACGGTGACCAAGGTGAACGTGAAAAGCAGGCAGACAGCCGTGAATATCCCGACCCGCACGATGATGCTGGACAGCTTCCTTCTCATGGCGGCGGCTGACCTCCGCGCCAGAAGTAGCGTGGCGGCTCGGGAGCGTTCTTCGTGGTCGGGAACCAGTTGCCCCACCAGGGATTGCCCGCGGCCACATTGCTGCGAATCTCGTTCGGGGCAGCCCCCCAACCGGTATCGGTAACTAGTTGGCGCACCGGGTAA